>DATAAD010000066.1:0-4259 GCA_036260295.1 Acidimicrobiales bacterium
GATGACCCCCACGCCCCGCGTGCGGGCCTCGAAGATCTCGTTGCCCATGAGCAGGTCTTCCAGCTCGTCGCAGTAGCCCCGGATGCGCCGCATGGCCTCCTTGGTCTCGGCGATCCAGCCCTTGGGCAGGTCGTCCTTGAGGCCGCCGATGCGGTCGTAGTTGGGGTGGAAGCGCCCGCCCGTGGCCTCCTCGATGAGGTTGAGGACGTGCTCCCGGTCGCGGAAGGCGAAGAAGACCGGGGTGAGGGCCCCGAGCTGGACGCCCATCTCCCCGATGAACAGGGTGATGTTGGCGATCCGGCTCAGCTCGAAGAAGACGGTGCGAATCCACTGGGCCCGGGGCGGGGCCTCGACCTCCATGAGCTGCTCGGCGGCCAGGATGAACGGCACCTCGTTGGCGAAGGACGAGAGCCAGTCGATCCGGTTGATCAGGGTGTTGATCTGCGGGTAGGTGCGGACCTCGGTGAGCTTCTCGTAGCCGCGGTGCATGTAGCCGCAGATGACGTCGGCCTGCACGACCTGCTCGCCGTCGAGCTTGGCCACGATGCGCAGGGTGCCGTGGGTGGCCGGGTGCTGGGGGCCGAGGTTGAGGGTCATCTCCTCGGTCTGCAGCTCGACGGCCAGGCGGGCGTCGGCGGCCTGGGAGGCGATGTAGGCGATGCGCTGCTGCTCGGTGATGGCCATCAGTCATCCCCCTGGTAGGTCGCCGGGAACTGCTCCACGTCGACCAGCCCGGGCCAGGGCTTGACCTCACGGGCGAGGAGGGGGAAGTCCTTGCGCAGCGGGAAGCCCTCGAACTCCCCCGGCAGGTAGAGGTGGGTGAGGTTGGGGTGGCCGTCGAAGGTGAAGCCGTACATCTCCCACGTCTCCCGCTCGCACCAGTCGGCGCCGGCGTAGACGCCGGTCCAGGTCCGGATCCGGGGGTCGTCGTCGTCGAGGTCGGCCTTGAGGTGGACGCCGATGTGGCGGACGATGGAGTACAGGCGGGCGATCACCTGGAACCGGGTGTCGCCGCCGGCGAAGCCGGTCACGATGCCGGCGGAGGGGTCGGCGGGCTCGTCGGACTCGAAGCCGGCCTGGGCCTCCGGCGGGGACGCCTCGGTGCCCTCGTCCTCGCCCTCCCGGTCGACCACACCTGCCGTGTCGCCGTCCGCGCCCTCGATCACCTTGGGGTTCGGCCACGTGTGCGGCATCCAGTCGATGCCCGAGAGGTAGCAGAAGTAGTCGAACCCGATGGCCTTGCACTCCTCGGCCGCCCGCACCCAGGCCTCCGGCCGCACCCGGACCCACAGGTCGCCGGAATGCACGTGGGAACCGACGATGTCGTCGCCCAGCCTGGCGGTGAGATCCTCGAGCAGGGCCTGCTGCCGGTCCTCAGTGTTGGTGCTGGCGCCGGTGGCGCCGTTGCCGGGCTCAGCGGACGACAATCGGCTCCCCTCGCCAACGCTCGGCCATGTCCTCGTTCTGGATGCGCTCCTGGAGCAGCACGATGCCTTCGAGCAGGGCCTCGGGCCGGGGCGGGCACCCCGGGACGTAGACGTCGACCGGGATGATCTGGTCTACGCCCTTGGTCACCGAGTACGAGTCCCAGTAGGGGCCACCGCAGTTGGCGCACGAGCCCATGGAGATCACGTACTTGGGGTCGGGCATCTGCTCGTAGAGCCGCCGGATGGCGGGAGCCATCTTGTCGGTCACCGTGCCCGAGACCACGACCAGGTCGGCCTGGCGGGGGCCGGCCGGGAAGGGGATCACGCCCAGGCGCATCACGTCGTAGCGGGGGGAGCCGAAGGCGGCCCCCATCTCGATGGCGCAGCAGGCCAGGCCCCACTGGTACACCCACAGCGAGTACTTCCGGCTGTAGTTCAGCAGCCAGGTGAGCGGCTTGAGCCCCGGCTTCGAGAACGTCCCCTTCTCGACTAGACCCATCTCAGCACTCCCTTTCGCCAGGCGTAGAGGAGGCCGAGGGCGAGGATCACCACGAAGATGCCCATCTCGACCAGGCCGAAGACGGCCAGCTGCTCGAGGCGGATGGCCCACGGGAAGATGAAGACGGCTTCCACGTCGAACATCACGAAGAGCAGGGCGAACACGTAGTAGCGGATCTGGCTCTGCGACCAGCCCACGCCGACCGGGTCGACGCCGCACTCGTAGTTGATGTACTTGCCGGCTTGGGGCCGGGTCGGCCGGAGCAGTCGGCCCATCCCCAGCATGGCCCCCACCATCAGCACCGCGGCGCCGCCGAAGACGGCGACCGTCAGGTACTGGCGGAGGAACTGTGACATGACCCGATTCTAACGGTGGGAACGGCGAATCCGGGCGAGCGTCCGGTGCTGCTCCCCGGCCGCCTCGGCCAGGACGGCAGTGAGGGACGGCTCGCTGGTCCAGCCGCAGGAGCACCGCACCCAGTAGCGCGCTCCCTCGGCGTCGACCTGCATTCGGGCTCCGGTGTCCACCCGGTGATCGTCCTCTTTTCGCACGTTCCTGACCGACACGGTTGACGCCTCTGCTCGACGGGTGCGGCGATGGTACCGGTCCGGCGGTGGAAATCCCATTTCGGGCGAAACGGCGTTCAGAGCCGCAGCAGGGTGGCGTGGCGGGCGAAGTCGAGGACGGGCTCGGGGATCAGCCCGGCGGCGACGGTGAAGGCCAGGGCGACCCCGATGGCGATGGCCGCGGCCACCGGGATCTCGACCCGGCTGACGGTAGCCACCGCGGTAGCCACGCCCCCGCCCGAAGCCTCGGGAGCGACGGGGTCGACCCCCGGCAGGGCCTGCTCCTCGCCCATGTACATCACCACGATCAGCCGGAGGTAGAAGAAGGCGGCGACCACCGCGGCCAGCATGGCGATGATGGCGATGGCGTAGGACCCGGCCTCGACCGCGGCCGAGATGACGTAGAACTTGGCCAGGAACCCCGAGGTGAACGGGACCCCCGCCTGGGCCAGCAGGAAGACGGTGAAGGCGAACGCCAGGACGGGGCGGTCGTGGGCCAGCCCCCGGTAGGCCTGGAGCCCGGTCCGGTCGTCGCCCTTCCGGGAGACCAGGCCCACGACGGCGAAGCTGCCGACGATGAGGAAGGTGTAGGCCAGCAGATAGAACAGTGAGCCGGCGATCCCCCGGTCGTTGGCGGCCTGGAGGCCGATGAGCACGTAGCCGGCGTGGCTGATCGAGGAGTAGGCCAGCATGCGCTTGACGTCGGTCTGGACCACGGCCAGCACCGACCCCACCACCATGCTGAGGACGGCGAGCACCCAGACGATCGGCTGCCAGTCGAGGCGCTCGGTGCCGAAGGCCGAGAAGAAGATGCGCAGGAGGGCGGCGAAACCTGCCGCCTTGGCCGCGGCGGCCATGAAACCGGTCACCGGCGTGGGGGCGCCCTGGTACACGTCGGGCGTCCACATGTGGAAGGGGACGGCCGCCACCTTGAACCCCAGGCCCACGAGCAGGAGGGCGAAGCCGCCCAGGAGAACACCGCCGGTGACGGTCTGGGTGCCCAGGAACGCGGCCACGAAGCCCAGGTTGGTCGAGCCCGTGGCCCCGTAGGTCAGGGCCACGCCGTACAGGAAGAAGGCGGAGGAGAACGACCCCAGCACGAAGTACTTGATGGCCGCCTCCCGTGACTGGTCGCGGCGTTGGTGGTAGCCGGCCAGCACGTAGAGGGCGATCGAGAGGATCTCGAGGCCCAGGAAGATGAGGATGAGGTCGTTGGCCTTGGCCATGACGACGCCGCCCGAGGCCGAGAGCATCATGAGGACGAGGAACGACGGCGACTCGAGGTTCTCCTGGCGGAGGTAGCCGTGGGCCAGCAGGGCCCCGAGGACCACGGCGCTGCAGATGACGATGGTGAAGAAGATGCCGTATCCGTCGACCACCACGGCGTCGGCGACGGCCAGGCGGGCAGCCCCCTCCTCGCCGCCCACGTCCTCCCAGATCCCCCAGGCCGCCACCATGGCGGCCAGGCCTACGGCCACGGTGAAGACGCAGGACACGGTGGCCATGGCCCGGTCGCGGCGGAACGTGCCGGCGACCAGCAGGGCCAGGGCCCCGCCGATCAGGATCAGCTCGGGGGCGATCAGGCTCCACTCGACGTGGGGCAGCCGCAGGGGCTCGACCTGGCCGATCATCCGGCTTCCGCCCGGTGAGTGCCTGCCGACCGGCCTCCCGGGGCGACCATCACCGGTCCCCCCGCCCGGCGGCGACCGCCGGTTGGCGGTAGTCGGAGTGCTCCTCCACGTGGGTCACCAGCTCGCGGACCGAGGG
>DATAAD010000067.1:0-7949 GCA_036260295.1 Acidimicrobiales bacterium
GGAGCGGTCCGGGATCGTGTCCTCGTCGTGGTGGAGCGAGCGGATGCTCGAGTGGGCCATGTCGCACCCGTCGTTCAAGACCCAGCTCTTCCGGTTCGTCGACGTCTTCCCGGCCACGACCGGCGACGACGACGTCGTCCGCCACCTCGACGAGTACCTGCACGGCGGGGCGGACCTCCCCAAGGTCCTCGACCTCGGCCTCGAGGTGGCCGAGCACGTCCCCCTCGGGAAGGCGGCCGCCGCCACCCTGGCCCGCCGGAGCATCACCCGGGTGGCCGAGCAGTTCATCGTCGGCCAGAGCCCGGCCGAGGCCGTGGCCGGCCTGCGCCACCTCTGGAACCAGGGGAGCGCCTTCACCGTCGACCTGCTCGGCGAGAAGACCCTCACCGAGGCCGACGCCGATCGGTACGCGGCTCGGGTCCGGGAGCTGCTGCGAACGCTGGCCGAGGCCACCCCTCACTGGCCGGCCGACGAGCACCTCGAGGGCGACGACCTCGGCCCCCTGCCCCGGGTCAACGTGAGCGTCAAGCCCACCGCCCTGGCCACGCGGTACGCCCCGCTGACCAGGGCCGACGGGATCGCCGGGGCCAAGGCCCGGCTCCGGCCCCTGCTGGCCGACGCCGCGGCGGCCGGCGCCTTCGTCCACTTCGACGCCGAGCACTACGACGTGAAGGACCTCACCCTCCAGCTGTTCCGGGAGCTGCTCGACGAGCCCGAGCTGGCCGGCCTCGACGCCGGCGTCGTCATCCAGGCCTACCTGAAGGACTCGCGGGACGACCTCGCCGACCTGATCGCGTGGGCGTCGGGCCGCCCGCGACCGGTCACCGTCCGCCTGGTCAAGGGCGCCTACTGGGACACCGAGACCGTCCAGGCCGAGGCCGAGGGGTGGCCGGTGCCGGTGTTCTCCGAGAAGGTCCAGACCGACGCCAACTACGAGCGCTGCGTCCGGCTGCTGCACGAGAACCACGGGGCGGTGCGGGCCGCGTTCGGCACCCACAACCTGCGCTCCCTGGCCTACGCGGTGGAGCACGCCCGGTTCCTGGGCGTCCCCGACAACGGCTACGAGATCCAGCTCCTGTACGGGATGGCCGAGCCCCTCCACGCCGCCGTCCGGAAGATGGGACTGCGCCTGCGGGTCTACGCGCCGGTGGGGGAGCTGGTGCCGGGGATGGCGTACCTCGTGCGGCGGCTGCTGGAGAACACGGCCAACGAGAGCTTCGTCCGCCGCCGCTTCGTGGAGGGCCAGGACCTCGACGACCTCCTGGCCCCTCCCGCGGTCGACGCCCTGCCCGAGCGGGAGCTCGTCGTCCGCCGCCCGGCCACCGACCCGCAACGCCCGCGCCCGTACGAGCCCGAGCCGGTGGGGGAGTGGCGCCGGGCGACGGTGCGGGCGGCCATGGCCGCCGCCGTCGAGGAGGTGGCGTCGCACGGCCTGGGCGGGCGCGTGCCCGCGGTGATCGGTGGCCGGCCGGTGACGACGGCCGGCGAGATCGAGTCCTACGACCCGGCCTGCCCGTCGACGACCGTGGCCCGCTCGGCTCGGTGCGGGCCCGAGGAGGCCGAGGCCGCGCTGGAGTCGGCCCGGCGGGCCTGGCCGGCATGGCGGCGGGCGACCGCGGCCCAGCGCGCCGCGGTGCTGTTCCGGGCCGCCGAGTGGATGCGGGAGCGGCGCACCCGGCTGGCCGCACTCGAGGTCTTCGAGGCGGGCAAGCCGTGGCGGGACGCCGACGCCGACGTCTGCGAGGCCATCGACTTCTGCGAGTACTACGGGCGGGAGGCCCTCCGCCTCGACGCCGGCGGCCCGGTGCAGTCGCCGCCCGGCGAGCACAACGGGCTGCGGTACCAGGCCCGCGGGATCGGGGTCGTCATCTCCCCGTGGAACTTCCCCCTGGCCATCCCCACCGGGATGGTCGTCGCCGCCCTCGTCACCGGCAACGCCGTGCTGTTCAAGCCGGCCGAGCAGACGCCGGCCGTGGCCGCCACGCTGGTCGAGGCCCTGACCGCCGCCGGCCTGCCCGAGGGCGTCCTCGGCTTCCTGCCCGGCCTGGGAGAGGAGGTGGGCGCGTACCTCGTCGAGCACCCCGACGTGTCCTTCGTGGCCTTCACCGGCTCCAAGCCCGTCGGGCTGGGCATCGTGGAGACGGCGGCGAGGGTCCGGCCGGGGCAGCGCCACGTCAAGCGGGTCATCGCCGAGCTGGGCGGCAAGAACCCCCTGGTCGTCGACGCCGACGCCGACCTCGACCAGGCCGTGCCCATCGCCGTGGCGTCGGCCTTCGGGTACGCCGGGCAGAAGTGCTCGGCCTGTTCGCGGCTCATCGTCCTCGACGACGTCTACGACGAGTTGCTCGACCGCCTGATCGGGGCCACCCGCCTCCTGCGGGTCGGCCACCCCCGCCAGATGGCCGTCGACCTGGGGCCGCTGATCGACGCCGAGGCCCACGCCCGGGTGGGCGACTACCTCGCCCTGGCCCCGGACGAGGGCGAGGTGGTGCTGAAGAGCGACGACGTCCCCGACGAGGGGTTCTTCGTCGGGCCCACGATCGTCTCGGGGGTACGGCCGGGCGGCCGCCTGGCGCGAGAGGAGATCTTCGGGCCCGTGCTCAGCGTGTTCCGGGCCGGCTCGTTCGACGAGGCCCTGGCCCTGGCCAACGACACGGAGTTCGCCCTGACCGCCGGGCTGGTCTCCCGGTCCCCGGCCCACATCCGCCACGCGTCCGGAGAGCTGCGGGCCGGCAACGTCTACATCAACCGGGCCATCACCGGCGCCGTGGTCGGCCGCCAGCCGTTCGGGGGCTACGGGCTGTCGGGTGTCGGGTCCAAGGCCGGCGGCCCCGACTACCTGCTCCAGTTCGTCGAGCCCCGCACCGTGAGCGAGAACACCCTGAGGCAGGGCTTCGCGCCCGTCGAGGCGCGGTAGTCTCCTGTCCGAGGGCCGTTAGCTCAGTTGGCAGAGCGCCTGCATGACGCGCAGGAGGTCAGGGGTTCAAATCCCTTACGGCCCACGCTCGACCCCCGGGCCCGTTTCCCCGGCCGGGGCTCCGGGTAGCAGGCCCGGCATCGAAGGTACCGACCAGCGCCCGGTCACCCGGCAGCAGGCGCCCCCGAGACGGCCCGCCCCCCCGTGGCTGACGGAACCGCTCCGCCGCCTGGAGACCGACGCCCGGCTCGACCCCCTCGCCGACCGGCTGTCGGTCGTCGCCGGCGCGGTCGTCGACAGCCCCGGACGGAGCGACGCCCTGCGCGGCGCCTGGTTCGGTCACGCCCTCCACCCCATGCTGACCGACTTCCCCCTGGGGTCGTGGATGAGCGCCTCGCTGCTCGACCTGGTCGGCGGGCACAGCGCCCGGCCCGCATCCCGACGGCTCATCGGGTTCGGCCTGCTGGCTGCGGTCCCCACCGTCGCCGCCGGGCTGGCCGAGTGGCAGGCGACGTTCGGGGCCGCTCGCCGAGTCGGCGTCGTCCATGCCGGCGTGAATGCCACCGCCACCACCCTCTACGCCTCGTCGTGGCTGGCTCGCCGGAGGGGGCGCCACGCTACCGGCGTCGTCCTCGGCGTGGCCGGAGGGGTCGTCGCCACTCTCGGTGGCTACCTCGGGGGACACCTGTCCCTCGTCCGCAAGGTCGGCACCGCCGATCCCACTCTGGGTGACGGTTTGCGACCAACGGCGGTCGGGTAGAGCGCCACCGGGGTTGAACAGTCAGCCGGGACGCCGACACGACTGCGCGCGCACGCCTGCTCGTCGGCCGGACGAACAGGAGTGACTTGTTGAGAACCCCAGGGACCAGCGAACGACACGCACATCCCAGCACCCGTCCCGCGCCACGGTCGACGAGCGAGCTCGTCGTGCTGTCGCACCTGCGGTGGACGTTCGTGTGGCAGCGTCCGCAGCACATCGTGTCCCGGCTGGCCGCCAGCCGTCCGACGTGGTTCGTGGAGGAGCCGGTCCCGGTCGAGGGCGTGACCGAGCCGCGCCTCCGCACCGAGCAGCACGGTGACGTGTGCCGGGTCTGGCTCGAGGTGCCGGGGCCCGAGGGCCATGTGTGCTTCTCCGACCCTCGGGCCGCCGGGTACGAGGCCATGCTGATCGACCTCCTGGGCACCGACCGTGACCGCACCGCCTGGCTCTACACGCCCATGGCCCTGCCGCTGGCCGAGGCCCTGGAGCCCAAGACGCTGGTCTACGACGTGATGGACGACCTGGCCTCCTTCAAGGGGGCGCCACCGGAGCTGACCCTCCGCCAGCGCCGGGCCCTGAAGCACGCCGACGTGGTGTTCACCGGTGGCCGTTCCCTCCACCGCTCGATCGTCCAGCGCCGGCCCGAGGGGACGCACTGCTTCCCCAGCGGCGTCGATCCCGACCATTACGCCCCGGCCGTGGGCATGCGTCGTTCCGGACCGCGGCGGGTCGCGGGCTACGTCGGGGTGATCGACGAGCGCCTCGACCTGGAGCTGGTCGCCGAGCTGGCCGCCGCCCTTCCCGACTGGCGCATCTGCATGGTCGGGCCCGTGGTGAAGATCGACCCCGCCGGCCTGCCCCGGGCCCGCAACATCACCTACCCTGGCCCGGCCAGGTACGGCGAGCTGCCCGGGGTGATGGCGGGGTTCGACGTGGCCCTCATGCCGTTCGCCCTCAACGAGGCCACCCGCTCGATCAGCCCCACGAAGACGCTCGAGTACCTGGCCGCCGGCCTGCCCGTCGTCTCCACCCGGGTGCCCGACGTGGTGAGCGACTTCGGCGAGCTGGTCGACCTCCAGGACGACGCCGCCGGCTTCGCCGACGCCTGTCGACGAGTGGCCGAGCACTGCGCCGAGGCCCGAGCGGCCAAGGCCGAGCCCACCATGCACTGGCACCACTGGGACACCATCGCCGAGCGGATGGAGCGGCTCATCGCCCGCACCTCCCCGGCCGAGGTGGGCGAGGTCACCGCCTAGCGCGCATCCAGGTCCAGGCGTCGCCCACCATCTCCTCGAGCCCCGGCTTCTCGGGGATCCAGCCGAGGTCGCGCCGGATCAGCGCGCTGGAGGCGATGAGGACGGCCGGGTCGCCCGGGCGGCGGGGGCTCTCCACGGCCGGGATCTGGCACCCGGTGACCAGCCGGGCGGCGTCGACCACCTCCCGCACGGAGAAGCCGGCCCCGTTGCCCAGGTTGTAGATGCGCTGACCGGGCTCGTCGGTGCCCTCCATGGCCAGGAGGTGGGCGCGGGCCAGGTCGTCGACGTGGATGTAGTCGCGCACCGCCGTCCCGTCCGGGGTGGGGTAGTCGGTGCCGAAGATGCGCACCGACTCGGCCTCGCCCAGCGCCACCTTGAGGACGTTGGGGATGAGGTGGGTCTCGGGGTCGTGCAGCTCGCCCTGGGCGCCGGAGGCGCCGGCGACGTTGAAGTACCGCAGGCTGACCGCGCCCAGGCCGGAGGCGGCCGCCTCGAAGCCGATGGCCGCGTCGACGGCCAGCTTCGACGCGCCGTAGGGGTTGGTGGGCAGGGTGGGCGCCGTCTCGGGGATGGGCACCGTCTCCGGCTCGCCGTAGGTGGCGGCGGTCGAGGAGAAGACCAGCCGGCGCACCCCGGCCTCCCGCATGGCGTCGAGGACGTTGAGGGTGCCGCCCACGTTGGTCCGGAAGTACCGGACGGGCTGCTCGACCGACTCGCCCACCAGGGACAGGGCGGCGAAGTGCAGGACGACGTCGAACCCCCGGCTCATGAGGGCGCCGAGGGCGGGCTGGTCGAGCAGGTCGACCCGGCACAGCTCGGCGCCGTCGGGCACGGCCCACTCGTGGCCTTTGGACAGGTTGTCGCCGATCGTGACCGAGTGGCCGGCCTCGAGCAGGTGGCGGGCGACGACGCTGCCGATGTACCCCGCGCCACCGAGGACGAGGGCCCTCACGCCGGGCCCTGCCAGGCGGTCAGTGGCAAGAGAGGTCCGCTACCGCCCCTTCCCCATGGACACACCGACGATCGCGCCGACCACGACGATCGCCACGATCACGAGGAAGACGATGCCATCAGAAACCTCGGCAGTAATCACGGGCGGGAGCATACTCAACCGGGACCGCCCGTCAACGAGTGACTTCAGCGGCGGCGGCGGCGGCCGCCCATGGACCGGCGCAGGGCGGCCCGGGCGGCGGGGGAGGGGCCGTCGGTTCCCGTGGCGACGGGGACGACCTCGTCCTGCGGCCCCCAGGCGTCCGACGTGAGGTCGGTGAGCCGGCCGTCATTGGAGAAGACCTCGACCAGGGGCTGGCGGATGCCGAGGCGCTTGCGTAGGCGCTCGGCCTCGGCGACCTGGTCCCAGAGCAGCAGGCTGACGGCGACGCCCGTCTCGCCGGCCCGGGCCGTGCGGCCGGAACGGTGCAGGTACGCCTTGTGGTCCTCGGGCGGGTCGTAGTGCACGACGACGTCGACCCCGTCGATGTCCAGGCCGCGGGCGGCCACGTCGGTCGCGACCAGCAGGCCGACGTCGCCCTTGGTGAACCTGGCCAGGGCCCGCTGGCGGGCGCCCTGGGTGAGCCCCCCGTGGAGGACCTCAACCTTGACGCCCTCCTTCCGTAGCTGCACGCCCAGCCGGTCGGCGCCCCGCTTGGTGCGGACGAAGACGAGGGTCCGGAACACGCCGCCGGAGATGGCGCTCGTCACCTTGACCTTGTCCATCTGGTGCACCTTCACGAAGCGGTGCTCCATGCTCTCGACGGTCGGGAGGGCCGAGGCCACCTCGTGGTGGGCCGGCGTCCGCACGTAGGTCCGGACCAGGTGGTCGACCTCGTTGTCGAGGGTGGCCGAGAAGAGCAGGGTCTGGTGGGGGTCCGGCAGGCGGCGCATCACCCACTCGACCTGTGGCATGAAGCCCATGTCGGCCATGCGATCGGCTTCGTCCAGCACGAGGATCTCCACGTCGGACATCGACACCTCGCCCCGGTCGCCCAGGTCGATGAGCCGGCCGGGGGTGGCGATCACCACGTCGACCCCCCGGCGGAGGGCCTTGATCTGGCGATCCATGGGTGCCCCGCCGTAGACGGCGGCGAGGCGCAGGCCCCGGGCCTCGGCCAGGGGGCCGAGGACTTCCTGGACCTGCACGGCGAGCTCCCGGGTGGGCACCAGCACGAGGGCCTTCGGACGGCGGGCCGCGGCGGCGGTGGCGCGCATGATCATGGGCAGGCCGAAGGCCAAGGTCTTCCCGGAGCCGGTCTGGGCCTTGCCGCAGACGTCGCGTCCGGCCAGGGCGTCGGGGATGGTGAGCGCCTGGATCGGGAAGGGCTTCTCGATGCCCGCCGCGGCCAGGGCCTGGGCCAGGTCGGGTGCCACGCCGAGCGCGGCAAAGGTCGTCATGGGGATGGTGCTCCTGAGCTGAGTCGAAGGGGCGGGCCGAACCCGCCCGTGCTCAGGAAGGAATGGCCCCGGACTGCGGTGCCGATTGCACCCGTCGCGTTCCCAGCATAGCCGACCAGGCGTTCGGGGGCGGGTAGGCCCCCCGGCAAATGGGTACGGACGCGGCCAGAGCCGTCTCGAGCTGGGAGGACCTCATGGGTATCGGAGCGAGCATCTTCCTCATCGCACTGGGTGCGGTGCTGGCCTTCGCCGTCGACATCTCCACCTCGGGGGTCGACCTCGACACCATCGGCGTCATCCTCATGGTCGTGGGCGTGATCGGCCTTGCGGTCAGCATGCTCGTCCTCAACGGGGGCGGGTGGTACGGCGGGCCCCGCCGCACCCGGGTGGTGGACGACGCCTACGTGGACGACGAGCCCGTCGTCGCCCGCCGCCGGGTGGTCCGGCGCCGCGAGGTCCTCTGATCGCGCGCTAGCGGCCTGTCCCGCGGCAGAATGGGGACGCCACCAGAAAGGGAGATCGCATGAAGATCGGCGTCGTCGGCAAGGGCGGAGTGGGCAAGACCTCGTTGTCGGGACTGCTGTGCCAGGCCTACGTCGCCCGCGGCAAGAAGGTGCTCGCCGTC
>DATAAD010000068.1:0-35230 GCA_036260295.1 Acidimicrobiales bacterium
CCGCCGCGCCCCGGACACTCAACGGGCCCAAAGGTTCACCAGCGTGAGGCGACGGCGTCTGCCCCCTCCTAGGGACGGCACACAAACGCACCGACCTCCGTCGTTACCCGAAACGCCCCATCGGCTTGGATGATTTCGGCCACCATTCCGCCGGCGACCTGGAGCACGTCCTCCCATCGCGCCGAGGGAGGGACGAAGGCATCGAGATCCGGGCCCTGCTGGCTATCCACATGTGCCACCACCGGATCGACCGCCGGCACCTCGAGAAGACCTGCTCGGATGAACGACTCCACACGACCGAAGGTCAACGGCAGCTCCTCGGCGGCATGATTCGTGTTGAAGGGATTCTGGAGAAACGGGCCGTCAATCTCTTGGGCGCGAACCTCCGTCAATGCGCTGAGCGCGAGTCTGCGGATCTCCTGAAGGTGTCGTGGCCCAGGTGTCGCGATCGACGCCGCGCCTTCGGCGGAGTGATCCGAGACGGCCACTCCAACCGCCCCACGTTCCGCCGGTAGCCAGGATCGCCTCCGCGCCGGCGTTGTCGGTCAAGATGGCCTGTCCGCCAACCGATCAGAGGCGGCGCTTCTCGCCGGCGGGTGCTCGCCGTACGATCGAGTGATGCTCATCCCCGGGCGCTTTCGCATCTGCGGTGCATCCCGCGCTCGAGCGCCCGGACCGCCGAGCAGAAGAGCTTGTCGCCGGTCGGCGTGCCGCTCTGGTGACGCCCCGATCGTCAGTTGCCCATAGCTGGACATGACCGAAGCCGTGCTGTTGGACAACTTCAGCCTCGTCAACGGGACCGGTCGGCCCCCGGTTTCTGGGGCTTGGGTCATGGTCGAGGAGGGAGTCATCGTCTCGGTGGGGACCGGATCGCCTCCGGCCACGACTGCCAAGGTGCTCGAGGGTCGGGGACGGTGGCTTCTGCCCGGCCTCTGGGACAGCCACATGCACATCGGTTTCAGCGCCGGCGGTCTCGTCTCCCCGGAGGAGCTCTCCGACGAGCAGCTCCTGTTGAACTGGCGGGCCTACCTGCGCAGTGGAGTCACGTCTGCGGTGAGCGTCGGCGACGACCCACGCACCATCCTCGCCGCACGCGCGGCCGAGCGTGAGGGCAGACTTCTCGGGCCCCGCATCTTCGCCGCCGGCAGCGTCTTCACCGCCCCGGGCGGCCACCCCGTCGGGACCATCCTCCACGGCGAGGCAGCTCGCCTGCGTGGACTGGCCGCGGAGGTTGCGGACCCGGTCGAGGGGCGCCGGCGACTACGTCGTCACATTGAGGAAGATGAGGTCGACCTGGTCAAGGTGATCTACAGCTCCATCCCTGGCGACGGGCCTCGGCTCGGACGCGACGTGCTGGATGCCCTCGTAGACGAAGCCCACAGGCTTGGTCGGCGCATCGTCGCCCACGTCGCCACCAGTGCGGAGGCGGCCGAGTGCGTCGCCGCCGGCGTCGACGGGGTCGAACATATGGTGCTCGACGACGGTGACGTGCTGGAAGCGGTCCTCGCCGCCGCTCGTGAGCGAGGGGTGTGCTGGACGCCCACCCTCTGCCTCTTCGACCGGATGGCGCACGACGACGACCCGGCGCCCTACATCGAGGACTACCACCCCGAGGGGTTCGTTAGCCGAACCGTTCTGGCGAGCGTGCGGGAGTGGGCCGCCCGGGCGCGAAGACCGGCGCCGGGCTCGCCCGTCCCTCGATGGGAGCGCACGGTCGAGCTCGCCGGACGGGCTCACGCCGCCGGAGTCCGGCTGGCCCTCGGGACCGACGCGGGAATGCCTGCCGTCTTCCACGGCTTGGCCGTACACCAGGAGCTCGAGCTCCTCGTGCGCGCCGGCCTGACGCCGACCGAGGCCCTCACGGCGGCCACGGCGACTGCTGCAGCCAAGGTGGGCGCGGATGCGCAGCTCGGCACCATCGAGGTCGGCAAGCAGGCCGATCTCCTGATCCTGCGAGAGAGTCCTCTCGAGGACATCCGCAACACGCGGTCGATCGACCTGGTCATCAAGCGGGGCAGCCTGTTCCATCCCGCAGAACTGACCGTGGAGTAGACGCGGCGGGAGGCTCGCCACTACCGATGGGCGGAAGCGTGACCGCGCGCCAACCAGGCGCGCGCGACCCCCCCGGGGGCCAGCGCACGCCGGTGGCCGGAACCCGCTCGTCCGCCGGGGAGGCGGTCCGATAGCGACACAGTGGGAAGGAACACCACCATGATCATCACCGAGCAGACCAAGAGGGCGATCCCGTTCAAGAGCGGGGACGCAAAGCGAGTGGGTGACGGCTGCTTCTACCTGGACCAGATCGTCTGGCTGAACGGCGAGCACATCGAGATGGACGACGGCGTCGGGTTCAACTACGGCTGCTATGTGAACGGCATAGGCGGTCTGATCATCGGCGAGGGGACGATCTTCGGTCCGTACACGATGATCCACACCGCCAACCACAAGACCGACGACCTGACCCGCCCGATCCCGGAACAGGGTTGGGAGGACGCGCCGCCCGTGCAGGTCGGCCCGCAGTGCTGGATCGGCATGGGCGTCTGCATACTTCCCGGGGTTCGCATCGGAGAGGGCTGCGTGATTGGTGCCGGCAGCGTGCTGACCACCGATCTCGACGCCTACACCGTCGCAGTAGGCAATCCGGCCGAGCCAGTGAAGAGCCGCCGTTGACGATGTGCGCGGCTCAGTCGCCGGCCTTGTCGATGAAGAGGTCGAGCACCGCCTCGTAGCGCTCGGCGAAGCGGCGGGCGGCCTCCCGGTCGAACTGGGGATGCCGATACCGGTGGGTGATATGCATCCGGCCCCCGAGGGTCACGGTTCCCATCGACAGCCCGAGCGGCATGCGGGCCGGCGCCGAGAACCACATCTCGGTCGTGTCACCGGCGTCCGGCCCGAACGACGGAGGCTCGTCGAACTTGCCGACGTTGGACAACAGGGCGGTGTCTACGAGGCGGCTTCCGCAGAACGCCAGCACCGGCGCCGCTGACTGCTTGGCCCACAGTGGCAACGACGGGAGGCCTCCGAGCACCTCGATCAAGGCGGCACCGGTTCCGCCCTTCTTGATCCGGTTGCTCTGGTCGGACAAGACCTGGAGCACTCCTTCTGGGCTCTCGCGCTGTCGGAGGTTCGTGGCGACCCGCACGTTGAGCGTGAAGTTGCCCGCCATCTCCTGCCACCAGTCCTTGGGCCGCAGGTTGACTGGCACCAGGACGCCTATCCGGTTGCTCGGTACGGCATGCTCGTCGTTCCAGGCGGCAATGGCAAGGTGAAGCGCTGACAGCAGCACGTCGTTGACCGTGCCGCCTTCCACCGCGGACAAGGCCTTCGTCTTCTCGCGTGACAGGCTGACGTGGTGGAAGCCGTAGCCCGGCTTCTCCGTACCCCCGTCGACGGCGAGCCGAGCCGGCGGCTGCAGCTGATCTCGCAGCTTGTCGGCCAGCATGTTGAACCGGCGGGCGCGCTCGGAGGTGTCCTTGGCGGCGAGGCCCTCCCTCAGGTCTCGAGTGGCCTCCAGCTCGAGGTCAGGTTGGGGATCGGGCAGTCCCCAGTACGAGCGTGCGATCGACCGCAGGACCCGGATGGCGCCGAAGCCGTCCATGGCGACGTGCTTGACGTTGAGCATCACGAGGTCGCCGTCGGGATGGTGCACGAGGCGAATCCGAAGCGGCGGGGACTCCACCAGGGGTATGGAGATGCTCTGGAGATCAGCGCGGGCTTCGGCGAGCGCATCGTCGTCAGGACAATCGGCCACGAGCAGGGGGTCGAGGTCGGGCACCTTGGTGATCTCCCAATGGAACCGGCGCTCGGCAAGGCGGGACGTGGCCTTGCGGGCACGGGCCATGGGGTGGCGGGCCAGCGCTTCGGCGACGGCCGAGCGAAGGCGGTCCTCCTCCAACCTCCCACTGACCCGCACCTCCAGCTGAATGCTCCACGGCTCCACCTCGTTGTCGAGGAGGTACACGGCCTCGTCCACGGCGCTGAAGGGCACGCGACGCTCCGCTGACCAGGCTCTGCTCATCCCGCGAGCCTAGGGCTGGCGACGGAGCGGCCCCGTACCCCGGCCACCGACCCTCGTGCCTGAAGCCCTCGGGGACCGCCGCTTCGCCGACGCCGCCATTCCTCCCACCGATCCGCGTCGGTCAGACGCCGAGCCGGCGGTGCCTGCACGTCTGCGCACTGGGGTTGACCCGGTCCGCCGGACGCCCTGTTATGCGGCGGACCCGGTCAAGGCCAGTACGTACCAGCTGAGGGCCTGCGGTGGAGAAGCCGGCGGCTGCCTCCTTGTCACGGGCCAACGCGGGCTGCATGAACGCCAGACGGCTCTCGGCTGCCTCGACGAGCATGCGAAGGACTCTTGCGCTGACCCCGGAGAGCAGCCGGTGGAGACCCGGGCGCACCTCGAGTGCCACGGTGGTCCCGAAGAACGACCGGTGCCGACTTGGTGATGAGGCGGGCATGTGTGTGCCCTCGCCTGACGCCGCCCGGACCAGGCGAAGAAGTGCGACGTACCCGTCGCTGCACGTGATGCCGAGGCGAGAGGCTACGCCCTTGCCGAGGTGGGGAAAGCACCCGTAACGCGCCCGACGGCGGCCGGCTCTGGGTCAAGGGAAAACCGCACGCTCCAGTCCGCGCCCTCGGCGACCACCACGACCGGCGGCCGAGCGACACTCCCGACCGGATCCCGAGACCGGAGTCCAGGATCGGCGTTGAACGGAGGGCGAAGCGAGAAGATGAGGTCCGCTTCCCGCCAAGCGGCGGCTCCTCGTTTTCCGCCACCTCCCATACGACCCGCCGAACTAGCTCGTAGCACCGGTGGACCTTTCGTCCAGGCGCCGGCAGATGGTGTCCGGGGGTGGGAGCGATGACAAACATTCGCACAACAACTATTGCCTCCACTTCTCGCGCCCCTGCCCGCGCCAGAACGTAAAGGCGATCGGGCCGATATCCGACAGCCGGTATCCTTGGCAAATGCGAGTGGTCCTGGTGAACTGGGCGAGACTCTGGGACGGGGCATCGTACGGCGGAGGGGTGAATGGACACGTCCAAGCCCTCGCCCTAGAACTCGTGAGGCGAGGACACGACGTCGTCTCCCTTTGTAGCGGCAACACGTACGACACAGGCGATGCCATCGATGCGCCCGGTCAGTGTCGCGCCGTGCGTCATCCGGACTGGCGTGGGGTACGAGTGTTCGAGATCATCAATTCGCCGGTTCTGGCCCCATCGCTGGCCCAGTTCGACGAGCCTATGGCCGAGGTGTCGTCGCCCGACCTCGAGGCCGAGGTTGCCACTCTACTTGAACGGCTGGCTCCCGGGGTCGTTCATTTCCACAGCTTGGAGGGCCTCTCTATTGGGGTTCTCGACGCGGCCCGCAACCTGCCTTCCCGCCCGCAAGTGATCTTCTCGCTTCACAACTACCACACCATCTGCCCACAGGTCTGCCTGATGCAAGGTCATCGGCGGCCATGTCGAAGTTTCGACGGTGGACACCGGTGCATCGGTTGCGTGCCGTCAACCAACCCTGGCGGAGAACGGGCCTTTCGTGCCGTCACCCGACTTCAGACTGGGTCGGGGGTTGCGGGCCGGGACGGCTCGTTTCCGGTATTGACCGACGACGACGCCCGACGCCCGGTGGTGATGCGTGGACCAGATCTCCGCGGCCAGATTGGGGAAATAAGACTGGACAACCGGCCCCACCTGTGGTCGGGCATAGGTCTTCCAGATCCCGTCTGGGAACCGTTCGAGAACGTGGTCGAGCCGGAGCCGCCGACGGACCGGCCACCCAACAACTACGCTCGTCGACGCGAGGCTATGGTCTCGATGCTGAACCGATGCGACAGTGTACTGGCCGTCTCTACCTTCGTAGAGGCGAAGTTCCGGACGATGGGCGTGAATCCACGCGTCCTCTCGATGGTTCATATAGGTTGCCCTATGACGGAACTCGCAGCCTCCCTCGCGCCGGCCGCACGCGAAGGGCTCCCCGATGCCGATGTCGATGACGTCGTGCGCATCGGCTTCATGGGCTACAACAACTGGTACAAAGGGTTGCCTCTCCTTGCCGCTGCCCTCGAGCTTCTGCCGAGCGACGTTCTCTCACGAATCCACCTTTCGGTGTTCGCCGTGGGGGGGGACGAGCCGGAAGCCCGTTTCACCCGCGTGCGGTCCCAGCTCGACGGCGCGCTCTTCGTCAGAGGCTACGAATACGACGCGATCCCGCGCCTCCTCGATCGCATCGACCTCGGCGTCGTTCCCAGCACATGGTGGGACAATGGTCCGCAGACCGTCATGGAATACCTCGCCTGCGGCGTGCCAGTGCTGGGAGCCGAGGCGGGCGGAATTCCGGACCTGGTCCAACATGATTGGAACGGGTGGCTCTTTCGGGCCAACGACCCGGAGGACCTGGCTCGTCGCCTTGACAGGATTGTCTCCGATCCTCGCTCCCTACGGGCGGTCCGGCGCAACGTGCTGCCTCCGAAGGGCGTCGTCGAGCACGCTGTCGAACTCGAGGAGTTGTACGCCCGTGCCGCCGCCCCTGCCTGAGCCCGACACCATACGACGGCGCCTGACGCCCGGCGCGAACCCTTACGACGAGTGAGATCGTGACGAGTGTCGAAGAATCGTTGAGCCCTGAAGGCGAGGCGTCCGACCGGTCCAGTTTCCGGTCAAGGCCAAGAGGGTTCCGTCGAGGGGCAGATGGTGAGTTCGCGCAACTCGCAATCCAGTGGCTGCCGAAGAGCAAAGAGCACCGCTTCCGCCACGTGTTCCGGTGGGTTGAGCATGGCACCCGGCGGTGGGTTATAGCGTTCTTCGCGATCGTCGAAGAACGCCGTGCGCATGCCCCCTGGGACAAGTAGGGTCACTCCAACGCGACCTGCCGTTTCTGCTGCCAGGGCTCGGGTGAACCCGACCACGCCGAACTTGCTGGCGCAGTATCCCGTCGCCGTCGGATAGACTCGGAATCCCAGCGTGGAGGCGACCGTCACGATCCTGCCGCGTGATTCCTTCAACGCCGGTAGTGCTGCTCGGATTACCGCCGCAGTGCCCAGCAAATTGACAACAATTACCCGTTCCCACGCCTCGGGCGCCACCTCGTCGATCGGCCCTGGCGCATCGGTACCGGCTGCCGTTACCACCGCCGAGAGACCTCCGAACCTCTCTACGATCTGGTGGACTGCGGCCTCTGCCGCTCGAGTGTCAGCGAGGTCGACGAGCACGTGGTCGACGGGTTCTGGCGGAGAATTTCGGTCGAGCACAACGGGCTTATCTCCCGCGGCGCGCACCGCTCTGACGACGGCTGCACCGAGACCGGAGGAGCCGCCTGTGACCAGCACGGTGCTGACCTCGCTGCCGTTGCTCTGCCCCGCCATTGTCGCCACTCCGCCTTCCGGAAACCCGAGTCTACGAACTATAGTCCGTCCGTGACCGGAGGACCACCTCTCGCAGTGGGGCTTGTCGGCGCAGGAGCATGGGCCAGCATGGTCCATGCTCCCGGCTTCGCCGACACGCCCGAGACGGAGCTGACAGGTATTTGGGCTCGGCGACGCGACGCAGCGACCGAGTTAGCCGCTCCGTACGGCGTTCGAGCATTCGAACGCTATGAGGAACTCCTCGATGTGTGCGAGGCGGTGGTCTTTGCGATTCCCCCGACGATACAGCCGGAGTTCGCGGTAGCTGCGGCCCGAGCGGGCAAGGCGCTGCTCCTTGAGAAGCCCTTGGCTGAAGACGTCGCAGGAGCGAAAAGGATCGTCGACGCAGTACACGAGGCCGGTGTGGCTTCAATGTTGGCGCTCTCCTATCGCTTCTCCCAGAAGGTCAAGGATTATCTGGCCGAAGCTTCCCGGTTCCGCGCCTTCGGCGCTCGGACATGCTTCATTACCGGCGCGCTCCTCGCGGGCCCGTTCGCGAGCTCGCCCTGGCGCCACGAGAGGAACGGGCTTCTCCTCGACCTCGGGCCGCACACGATCGACCTGATGGAGGCCACCCTGGGACCGGTCGGCACGGTCCGCGCCGGTGGCGACCCCTCCGGCATGGTGGCCCTCATCCTCGAGCACAAGAGCGGCGCCACAAGCGAGATAGTGCTTTCGGGGCGGGCGGGGATCGACCCCAAGGTGACAGTGGAGCTCTACGGGCCCGACGGCTGCCTTACTCTCGATGCCAGTGGTGAACCGACGCCCGTGGCGTTCGAAAGCCTCAGGCGCGACTTCGTCGCCGTGGCGCGAGGAGGTCGCCCGAATTCGTTCGACGTTGACCATGGTCTCCACCTCCAACAACTGATCGAGGATGCTCTTCAGGATTGGGACGAGGTGGCGTCGAATCGGCGGTGAAGTACACGACGGGCGTACCCACCGGGCTCGCCTCCGGGCGGGTGCAGGTTGAAACCCAGCATCGGAAGCTCGTCGGGCGGTCTTGTCCGGGAATGGCGGCGCCCGCGAGACACCGTTCTCGTTAGCATCGTCGCATGTCCGTCGCGGGATGCACACCTGCGCCGCCCCCTCCCCCGTTCGGCCCCTCCGACTGGTCTCGCGCCGTCCACGGCAACTGCTTCTCCAACATCGAGCGCCTGGGACTCTGGGTCGGCGGTCAGACCGCAGTGCCGTCCGGCGCGGATCCCTCTCCGTACTTCCGGCCGGTCGCCCCCGGCGCCCTCGGCGCCGGGCCGAACCCTCCGACCATCTACGTGTTGACGCACGGATGGGCTCCGGGCTATCGGGCGACGGTGGACGCCCAGGGCGGCAACCTCCTCTGGTGGGGCGCCGAGGCGTCGGTCAACGGCGCCTGGGCGTCCGACTGGGCTTGGTCACCGGTGAGCGCGCCGCTGAACCCGCCGTTTCCGATCAACCCCACCGGGGTGCTTCAGGCCATCAGCGCGATCGACCCGAGCGCCGTGGTCGTGGCCTACTCATGGATCGACGACTCCGCCACCGACAGCGGGTTGCTCAACCTGACGGAGGTGTACCGATCAGAGGCGTGTACCCACGCCAACGGGCTGCGGCTGGCGAGCGCGCTCCTGGACGCCATCGCCCCGTCGTTCTGGGACCAGCCCACCGGCCTGTTGAGGACCATCGGCCACAGCCACGGTTCGAAGGTGGCGACGGTGGCGGCGCTGACCCTACAGAACGTCGGCAAGCGGGTGGCCCACCTCACGATCTGCGACGCCCCGGAGAGCTTCGGCACCCGAGAAGTGAACGGAGCCAATCTCCTCGGGTTCTATCTCGAGCAGATGCAGATCGCCAATCCCTCGTACGACTGCGCGGCGGGGACGTTCGTGGACAGCTACGCGTCGTACTTCGGTGTCAGCTACGCGGGATCGCCCAATCTCGAGAGCATCGTCGAGGTTTCCCTTGATTCCTCCAACCTCTACCGCGCCGTCGATCCAGCCGACCACCACACGTATGCCGCAAGCTGGTACGGCGGAGCAGCCAGGGGCGCGGAGATCGAGCGCCAGCCTCCGCTCGGGGTCGCCTGGCCGCCCCCGCCCGACGACTACTTGCCGGGGCTGAACCAGACTTGGCCGACGGGCACGAACCAGTCCAGCCAGTGGACCCTTCAGAGCGGCAACCCGATGCACGGCATCGTGGCCTACACGACGGAGTCGGTGCGGATCGTCCAGAGCCATATGCAAGGGAACGTCCGCGGCGACCCCTCGACGAGCCTGGTTTTCGGGCCTACGCCTGGGCCCTCCTATGCCGTGTTCGTTGGCTACTACCAGAACTCGGAGCTGGGTAGCGGGGTCGGCCTAGCCTTCGACCTGCTGTGGACAGCACCGCAAGTCGGCGACTATCTCGTCGTCGCGATGAAGTCGTCCTACTTCGGTTCGCTCGAGACGCTTCTGGTGGTGGACGGCCAGTCATATCGTGGGATGGCGGGCAAGACATCGATAGCCATCAACAGCATCGTTTCGGGTCCCACATCGCTTCCTCTGTGCATTTACTTCATCGCCGCCGCCGACAACACGATCGGGGTCGCGTCACTCTCCAATTTCCGTCGTGTCGACGTTCGATCGGTCGCCGGCTCCTTGGCGCCGACCACGCCCCCTGACCTCCGCAGCGAGCTCCGGTGACGAATGCGTGTCGGGCGACGGAACCGCCAGACGGTTCGAGCGCGGCGTCGAAGCATGTTCTGTTCGACCCGAAGGTCGGCGGACGGCCTGAGTCTCGCTAAGCCGGGGGATCGTCCTCCCGGTTGATGGCGGCCTGCTCCTCGCCGGTGCGACCGTCGTCCTCTGCTGACGTCTCGGCGGTCTCCAGGTCGTCTTCGTCGTGGTCGGGCATTTCACCTGCCTCCCCTGCGTCCGGACCGAAGGCGCCGCGGCCAGGGACGGGCAGGGGCTCAACCCGCCCCCCGGGACCGGTCCCGGGCAGCCCAGCCCACGGCCGCGACCGCGGAACCCTTCCCACCCGCGGTCGTCACAAACCGCCCTACCTCCCTGCGATGGGTGCGGCGGCCGTGGACGAGTGGATGACCCCGCAGCTGGCGGCCAATCTCCGAGGCCGGTGATGCCGGACGGTCTACGCCCTCTCCCGATCGAGGAGCCCTGCCGCCCGGGCCGGGGGTGTCATTCGTAGGGATCGGCGAGTCGACCACGAACGCCGACCCGAAGGGGTGGGAGCGGGCTGCTCGGTTCAACCCACTCCCCTAGCAGACGTCTCCGCGGCGACATCTACTGAGAAAACGCTACCGCGGTCCTGACCATCCATGAGGCAAGAACCGACGAGGACGCGCCGGCGACAGTGATCGTCCCGAGGGCCTGCCCACCCCACGCCGACCATCGGTCTGACGTGCGTGCCGACCATCACACGCAGCAACGACGGCGGGCTCTCGATCCTCCCCGCTGCCGGGTGCTCTCGCGTCACCCGGCGCCGCCCGGCCGGGCGGCCCGGCCTCGGCACGAGGCGGTGCTCCGCCGCAGCTACGCTCGGCGGTCCTGGACCGGAAGCGCGTCGCCTCGTGGCCTGTCGTCCGCCAGCTCACCGGCGGGGACCGGCTCGCCCTCGGCGAGGCCGCGCAGTCTGCCCGGTCGGCGACCCTGCAAGCCCGCACCGAGACGGCCGACCGGACGGTGGCGTCCGTCTGCCCGTACTGCGCCGTCGGCTGCGGCCAGCGCGTCTACGTGAAGGACGAGGAGGTCGTCCAGGTCGAGGGCGATCCCGACAGCCCGGTCTCCCGCGGCCGGCTGTGTCCCAAGGGCTCGGCCACCCGATCCCTGGTCGCCGGCCCCGCCCGGGAGTACAAGGTCAAGTACCGGCGCCCCCATGCCCTGGAGTGGGAGGACCTCCCCCTCGACACGGCGATGGACATGATCGCCGACCGGGTGATCGCCACCCGGGCCGCCACGTGGGACGCCGAGCACCGCCGCACCCTCGGCGTGGCCAGCCTGGGAGGAGCGACCCTCGACAACGAGGAGAACTACCTGATGAAGAAGCTGTACACGGCCCTCGGCGCCGTGCAGGTGGAGAACCAGGCCCGGATATGACACTCCTCCACCGTCCCCGGTCTGGGGACGTCGTTCGGTAGGGGTGGGGCGACCACCTTCCAGCAGGATCTCGCCAACTCGGACTGCATCCTCATCATGGGGTCGAACATGGCCGAGTGCCATCCCGTCGGCTTCCAGTGGGTGATGGAAGCCAAGGCCCGCGGCGCTCGCATCATCCACGTCGACCCCCGCTTCACCCGGACCAGCGCCATGTCCGACGCGTTCGTCCCCATCCGGGCCGGCAGCGACATTGCCTTCCTGGGGGCCATCGTCAACCACATCCTGTCGAACGGCCGGGAGTTCCGCGAGTACGTGGCCGCCTACACCAACGCGTCCACCATCGTCGGCGAGCACTTCCGCGACACCGAGGACCTCGACGGGCTGTTCTCGGGGTGGGACCGCGAGGCCGGCCAGTACGACATGGAGACCTGGCAGTACGCGGGCACGCCCACGGCGCCCTCGGCCGCCCACCGGGAGGAGACGCCGACCGGCGAGGCTTTCGGCTACGGCGCCATGGCCGAGGACCCGCAACCGCCGGCCACCGACCCCACACTGGAGCACCCGCGCTGCGTCTTCCAGATCCTCAAGCGGCACTTCTCCCGTTACACCCCGCAGGTGGTGGCCGAGGTGTGCGGGGTCCCGACCGAGCAGTTCCTGGAGGTGGCCGAGGCCCTGTGCGACAACTCCGGCCGCGAGCGCACGTCGGCCATCTGCTACTCGGTGGGCTGGACCCAGCACAGCGTGGGAGTGCAGTACATCCGAACGGCGGCGATCATCCAGCTGCTCCTCGGCAACATGGGCCGACCGGGCGGCGGCGTCATGGCGCTGCGGGGGCATGCCAGCATCCAGGGGTCCACAGACATCCCGACCCTCTACAACATCCTCCCGGGGTACCAGCCGATGCCCCATGCCGCCACCACCCCCAGTCTGGCCCAGTACCTGGCCGAGAACACCGCCCCGGCGGGGGTGTGGGCCGACGCCGGCGCTTACATCGTCAGCTTGCTCAAGGCCTGGTTCGGCGACGCCGCCACTGTCGGGAACGACTTCTGCTACGGCCACCTGCCCCTCATCAGCGGGGACCACTCGACCTACCGGACGACGCTGGACATGGCCGACGGCAAGGTGCAGGGCTTCTTCGTCATGGGAGAGAACCCGGCCGTCGGCTCGGCCAACGGGAAGCTGCACCGCCTGGCCATGTCCAAGCTCGACTGGCTGGTCGTCCGGGACCTGGTCGAGATCGAGACGGCCTCCTTCTGGAAGGACGGTCCCGAAATCGACGGCGGCGAGCTGCGGACCGAGGAGATCGCCACCGAGGTCTTCTTCCTCCCCGCCGCCGCCCACACCGAGAAGGACGGCTCCTTCACCCAGACCCAGCGCATGCTCCAGTGGCACCACAAGGCGGTCGAGCCGCGGGGCGACTGCCGTTCCGAGCTGTGGTTCTACTGGCACCTCGGCCGGATCATCAGGGAGAAGCTGGCCGGCTCCACCGAGGCCCGCGACCGGCCCGTCCTCGACCTCACATGGGACTACCCGTTGGTGGCCCCCCACGACGAGCCCGACGCCGAGGCGGTCCTCCGCGAGATCAACGGCGTCGGGCGGGACGGGCGGGCGCTGGCGAGCTTTGCCGAGCTGGCCGACGACGGCTCCACCGCCTGTGGCTGCTGGATCTACTGCGGGTGCTACGCCGACGAGGTCAACCAGACCGCTCGCCGCCGCCCCGGGCGGGAGCAGAGCTGGGTGGCGCCGGAGTGGGGCTGGGCGTGGCCGGCCAACCGGCGCATCCTCTACAACCGGGCCTCGGCCGACCCGGCCGGGAAGCCGTGGTCCGAGCGCAAGGCCTACGTGTGGTGGGACGAGGAGGCGCGGCGGTGGACGGGCCACGACGTGCCGGACTTCCTCGCCGACCTCCCGCCCGACCACGTCCCAAGCGAGGGTGACAAAGGCCTCCGCGCCCTCCGGGGGGACGAGCCTTTCATCGTCCAGGCCGACGGCCGGGGCTGGCTGTTCGCCCCCAACGGGCTGCTCGACGGTCCCCTGCCCACCCACTACGAGCCCCACGAGTCCCCGTTCTCCAACCCGCTCTACGGACAGCAGGCCAACCCCGCCCGCCTGGTCTTCCACAGGAAGGGCAACCGCTACGCGTCGGGCGCGGAGTACCCGTACGTGATGACGACCTACCGGCTGACCGAGCACCACACGGCGGGCGGCATGTCGCGGTTCCAGGCCCACCTGGCCGAGCTCCAGCCCGAGATGTTCTGCGAGGTCAGCCCCCAGCTGGCCGCCGAGCGCGGCCTGACCAACGGCGGATGGGCGACGATCACCTCGCCCCGCACCGCCATCGAGGCCCGGGTGCTGGTGACCGACCGCATGGCGCCGCTGACCGTGCAGGGCCGGACCCTCCACCAGGTCGGCCTCCCCTACCACTGGGGCTGGAAGGGCCTGTCGACCGGCGACGCGGCCAACGACCTCTTCCCCCTGGCCCTCGACCCGAACGTCAGCATCCAGGAGGTCAAGGCGTCGACCTGCGACATCCGCCCAGGGCGGCGCTCGCGATGACGACCCGGATGGGGTTCTTCACCGACACCTCGGTGTGCATCGGGTGCAAGGCGTGCGAAGTGGCGTGCAAAGAGTGGAACGACGTCCCCGACGACGGCCTCAACTTCCTGGCCACGTCCTACGACAACACGGGCGCGCTGAGCGCCGACACGTGGCGCCACGTGGCCTTCGTCGAGCAGCCGGGACGGTGGCTCATGTCGAGCGACGTGTGCAAGCACTGCACCCACGCCGCGTGCCTCGACGTGTGCCCCACCGGCGCCCTGTTCCGGACCGAGTTCGACACCGTCGTGGTCCAGTCCGACGTCTGCAACGGGTGCGGGTACTGCGTGCCGGCCTGCCCCTTCGGCGTCATCGACAAGCGGGAGCCGGACGGTCGGGCGTGGAAGTGCACGCTCTGCTACGACCGGCTCAAGTCCGACCTCGAGCCGGCCTGCGCCAAGGCCTGCCCCACCGATTCCATCCAGTTCGGCCCGCTGGACGAGCTGCGGGAGCGGGCGGCGACGCGGGTCGGGGTGCTGCGGGAGGCGGGCGTGGTCGACGCCCGGCTGTACGGCGCCGACGAGAACGACGGCGTGGGCGGGTTCGGCGCCTTCTTCCTCCTCCTCGACGACCCCGAGGTCTACGGCCTCCCGCCCGACCCCGTGGTCACCACGCGCGACCTCCCGGGGATGTGGCGGGTGTCGGCGGGGGCGGCGCTGGCCCTGGCCGGGGCCGTGGCCGCCGCGTTCGCCCGCCGCTGGTGACCCGCGACTACTACGGCCGGCCCGTCCTCAAGGAGCCGGTCTGGAAGTGGTACATCCCCGCCTACTTCTTCACCGGCGGGCTGGCCGGCGCATCGTCGACCCTCGCCCTCGCCGCCCGAGCGAGCGGGAACCGCCCCCTCGCCCGGTCCGCCCTGCTGGCCTCGTCTGCCGGGATCGCCGTCAGCGGACCACTGCTCGTGGTCGACCTCGGCCGCCCCGCCCGCTTCCTGGGCATGCTCCGGGTGGCCAAGCCCACCTCGCCCATGAGCGTGGGCAGCTGGCTGCTGGCCGTGTTCGGTCCCGCGTCGGCCATCGCCGCGGCGACCGACGTCAGCGGCCGTATGGGACGAGTGGGGTGGGCGGCGGCAGCTGTGGCCGGCGTCCTCGGGCCCGCGGTCTCCACCTACACCGCCGTGCTGGTGGCCGACACCGCCATCCCGGCCTGGCACGACGCCTACCGCGAGCTGCCCTTCCTGTTCGCCGGCAGCTCGGCGGCCAGCGCAGGGGGGGTGGCCCTGGCCCTCACGCCGGTGGGCGACGCCGCCCCCGCCCGCCGCCTTGCCGTGGTCGGCGCGCTCGCCGAGCTGGCCGCCGCCCGGTCCATGGAGTCCCGGGTGGCCGGGCCGTACGAGAACGGGCAGGCCGGGCGCCTGGCCCGGGCCGCCGAGGCGTGCACCGCGGCCGGGGCGGTGGCCGCCCTCGCCGCCGGCCGACGCCGAGGCGTCGCCGTCGGCGCCGGGGCCCTGCTCGCCGCCGGCAGCATGCTCACCCGCTTCTCGGTGTTCCGGGCCGGGTTCGAGTCCGCCGCCGACCCGGCGGCCACCATCGGTCCTCAACGGGCAAGACTCGAGGCTGTGCCTGGTGATGAACCGGTCCGTCGTCGGCAAGCCGACGAGCGGGTTCGAGGGGTACCGTCGGCCCATGAGCGTCGCATCTGACTTCGAGGCCCGGCGGCAGGCGATCGTCGAGGCCCACCTCAAGCCGGCGGCCGAGCGACCGCCCTCGTCCGCCCGGGGCGTCCACCACCTGGCCATGATCTGCAGCGACGTGGAGCAGACCGTGCGCTTCTACCAGGACGTCCTCGGCTTCCCGCTGGTCGACGTGATGGAGAACCGCGACTACCCCGGCTCCACCCACTTCTTCCACGACATCGGCCACGACAACCTGCTGGCCTTCTTCGACTTCCCCGGCCTGGGCTTGGAACAGGCGGTGGAGGCCGTCGGTGCCGTCCAGCACGTCGCCATCTCCGTCGACCGGGCCAGCTTCGAGGCCGTCCGCGAGCGCCTCGACGCGCTCGGGCTGCCGTACCTCGGCCCCGACCGGGGCCTGACCAACTCCATCTACGTGAAGGACCCGGACGGGATCCAGATCGAGCTGCTGGCCGAGCCCCTGCGGATCATGGACGACCGCTACCTGGGGTAGTACGACGCCGGCCCGGCTCGCGCCCGGGTCAGGCGGTGTGGGCCCGGCAGACGGGGCAGTCGGGCACGGGTACGGGGTGGGTGCCCAGGCGGTGCTGGACCTCCATCTCCTCGTGAATGAGGACGCGTACGTTGGCCTCGACCTCTTCGAGCTGGTCCTCGCTCATCACCAGGTTGTCGGCAGGAAGCCGGAACTCCTTTACGCGCCCTCGAGCACGTGCTGGCTCAGGTGCCTTCGAGCACCACGGCCATCCCCTGGCCGACCCCGACGCACATGGCGGCCAGCCCGTAGCCCCCGCCCCGGCGGCGGAGCTCGTGGGCGAGGGTGGCCACGATCCGGGCCCCCGAGCAGCCCAGGGGGTGGCCGAGGGCGATGGCGCCGCCGTTGGGGTTGACGAGGTCGGGGTCGAGCTCGGGCCACTCGGCCAGGCAGGCGAGGACCTGGGCGGCGAACGCCTCGTTCAGCTCGACGGCGACCAGGTCGGACCAGCCGACGCGCGCGGCGGCCAGTGCCTTGCCGGCCGCCTCCACCGGGCCGATGCCGTAGAGGTGGGGCTCGACCGCGCTCGTCGCCCGGGCCGCCACCCGGGCGAGCGGCCGGCGGCCGGTCCCGGTGACGACCGCTTCGTCGGCGAGGAGGAGGGCGGCCGCCCCGTCGGACAGGGGCGAGGCGTTCCCGGCCGTCACCGTCCCGCCCTCCCGGAAGACGGGTCGCAGCCGGGACAGGGCCTCGACCGAGGTGTCGGGGCGAATGCACTCGTCGGCGCCCAGGTCGACGCCCTCCACGGGGACGACCTCCCCGGCGAACCGGCCCGCCTCCCACGCCGCCGCCGCCTTGCGGTGGCTGGACAGGGCGAAGTCGTCCTGGGCCTCGCGGGTGATCCCGTACTCGTCCGCCAGCAGCTCGGCCCCTTCGCCCAGCGAGACGGTCCACCCCGGCGGCATCCGAGGATTGACCAGCCGCCAGCCCAGGGTGGTGGCGACCAGCTCCCCCGCCTCCGGGTCCAGCGTGACCCACGGCGCCCGGCTCATCGACTCCACACCCCCGGCGATCGCCACCCGGGCGTCGCCCACGAGGACGGCCCGGCTGGCCTGAGCCACCGCCTCCATCCCGGACGCGCACAGGCGGTTGACGGTCGTCCCCGGGACGGTCACCGGCAGGCCGGCGAGCAGCACGGCCATGCGGGCCACGTCGCGGTTGTCCTCGCCGGCCCCGTTGGCGTCGCCCAGCCACACGTCGTCGATCCGCCCGGGGTCGACCTCGGGCACCCGCTCGGACACCGCCCGCACCACGGTGGCGGCCAGGTCGTCGGGACGTACACCGGCCAGCGCGCCGCGGAACCGACCGATCGGGGTCCGCACCGCGTCGAGTACGTAGACGCCGGTCAACGTGCTCCCGTTCTGTCTGCAGCTGGCCGCGCAGGCGTGTGCTCGCTCATGCGGGATGGTCGCCCGCCCACGCCGCACGCAGGAGCGCCCGCAGGCAGTCCGCCTCGACGTCACGGGGGTTGGCCGGTGGGTCGGCCGCCACCTCGGCCGCCACCTCCTCGACTCCCGCAGCGGGCATGCCCAGCTCGGACAGGGCCGTCGGCAGGCCGAGGCGGACGCACAGGTCGTACAAGCCGGTCGATGCCCGCCCCGCCCCCACGGCCACCGCCATCCGGGCCGAGAGCGGGCCGAGGACGGGCTCGTTGAAGGCGACCACGTGGGGCAGAAGGGCGGCGTGGGTCTGGGCGTGGGGCATGTCGTACCGGCCGCCCAGCAGGTGGCACAGGCGGTGGTGCAGCCCGGGGCCGGCCGAGGCCAGGGCCATCCCCGCCTGGCAGGCGGCGACCAGGGCCCGGCTGCGGCCGCGGGCGTTGGTGGGGTCGGCGAGCAGGCCGGGAAGCGCCTCGCACAACACCCGGGCCCCCTCCAGGGCCAGGGGCGCCGACAGCGGGCTGGCCCCCGCCGACCACAAGGCCTCGAGGGAGTGGGCCACGGCGTTCATCCCGCTGGCCGCCGTCGTAGACGGCGGCAGGGTGTAGGTCAGGTCGGGGTCGTAGACGACGGTCTTGGGCAGGACGCGGACGTCACGCCCGGTCGTCTTGCGCCCCTCGCTGGTGATCCCCCAGATGGGGGTCATCTCCGAGCCGGCGTAGGTCGTGGGGACGGCCACCAGCGGCATACCGGTCTCGCGGGCCAGCGCCTTGCCCAGGCCGGTGGCCGACCCCCCGCCCAAGGTCACCACGCCGTCGGCGGCCACGCGGGCGGCGTCCTCGGCGACCCGGGCGGCCAGCTCGGCCGGGACGTGCTGGCGGACGCCGTCGACCCGCCAGGTGAGCCGGTGGTCGAGGGCGGTCACCAGGGCGTCGGCCTCGGCCCGGGAGGACCCGGAGGCGATGAGCACGACCTGGCTCAGGCCGAGGCGGTCGAGCTCCTCCCCGACGCGGTGCCGGGAGCCGGCCCCGAACACCACCCGGACGGGCAGGCCCTCGTGGACGAACGGCGTGGTGGTCATGCCGTCATGGCCCTCAGGGCGTCGAGCTCGGCCGTCGCCGGCGGCGGGGTCACGTCCACGGCGGGCGCCACCCGGAGGTCCCAGCCGGTGGCCGCCCGCACGTCGTCCACGGCCACGCCCTGGTGCACGGCGGTGAGGATTAGCTCCCGGTCGCCGGGACCGGCCTCCAGCACCCCGAGGTCGGTGATCACCGCCGTGGGCCCGTCGCCGGGCACCGACGTGCGGAAGTCGAGCCGCTCGACGAAGGCCCGGAGCGAGTGGCGCAGCACGACGATCACCCGGCGGGCCGACGAGGCGATCTCCGGCGCCCCTCCCGCCCCGGGCAGGCGGACCGTGGGCGACTCGTAGGGCCCGATGACCGTGGTGTTCAGGGCCGCGTGGCGGTCGATCTGCGCGGCGCCGAGGAACCCGACGTCGATCCGGCCGGCCTGGAGCCAGTAGTTGAAGATCTCGGGGACGGAGACCACGGCATCGGCGGTGTCGGCCAGCTCACCGTCGCCGATCGACAGTGGCGGCACCCGCGGCTTCGACCCGATGGTGCCCGACTCGTAGACCAGGACGCACTCGGGGGCGTGGAGGCGGCGGGCCAGGTTGGCGGCCAGGCTCGGCAGCCCGATGCCGGCGAGGCAGACGTCGCCGTCGGCCAGCCGACGAGCGGCGGCCACGGTCATCATCTCGTCGGCCGAGTACCCGCCCTCAGCCAAGGACGTGCTCCCGCATCCACGAGGTGAACCTCTCCCGCTGGCGGCTGATGGCGTCCCAATCCCGGTAGAAGGCGTTGTCCCGGGTGCTGTAGCCCGAGGCGTACGACGGGTGCGCCCCGCCCGGGACGACGGCGACCACGGTGACCACCCATCCCGGCAGCACGACCGAGCCGGAGCGGGGCTCCAGCCGGTCGACCACCTCCTCGACGGTCACCAGCGACCTCGTGGCCGCCAGCACGGCCTCTCGCTGGACGCCGGTGATCCCCCACAGCTGGACGTTGCCCTGCCGGTCGGCCTGCTGGGCGTGGACGACGGTCAGGTCCGGGTTGAGGGCGGGTACGGCGGTGAGCTCTTCCCCCGTGAACGGGCAGGTGACGGTGGCCACGGTGGGGGTCACCCTTCCCAGATCCGTCCCCCGGTAGCCCCGCAGCACGGCCATCGGCAGGCCCGAGGCGCCGGCCACGTAGCGGTTGGCCATCCCCGCGTGGCTGTGCTCCTCCAGCGCCAGGGGCACCGGCCAGCCGCGCTCCACGGCGTCGCGCAGGCGGTGGAGCGACCCCACGCCGGGGTTGCCGCCCCAGGAGAAGATCAGCCGCTCGGCCGCACCCATGCCGATCATCTGGTCGTAGATCACGTCGGGCGTCATCCGGGCGAGGGTCAGCCGGCGCCGGCCTTGGCGCAGGATCTCGTGGGCGGCGGCGAACGGGATCAGGTGGGTGAAGCCCTCCAGGGCCACCAGGTCGCCGTCGCCGACCAGGCCGGCGACCGCCTCCGCCAGGGTGGTGATCTCGGCCATCCCGGCTCAGTCTGCCCGGTTGCACCCGGGAGTAGATTCCGCGATATGAGCGGGGTGCGCAGGCAGTGGTGGACGGCGGTGGTCGTCGCGATCGGCCTGCTGGCCGCGGCCTGCAGCGGCGGCGGGGGATCGAGCGGCGACGGGGAGGACGTCGGCCAGGGCAACGAGCTCGTCGTCCAGTTCGAGGGGGCGGCCAAGCTGCGCATGGGGGGGACGCTGGCCATGCCGTCCCGGCCCGGCGGCGGGCCGGTGGCCGCCGTGTTGATCGTGCCCTCCCTGGCCCGCAACGACCGCAACGGGGCCATCGACGTCGTCCCCGCCGATCCCCTGTACCAGGACCTCAGCACCGCGGTCACCGACGCGGGCATGGCTGCCTTCCGTTACGACCGGCGGGGCATGGGCACCAGCAAGCTGGACCAGGGTCAGCAGCTGACCTTCGAGGACATGGTCACGGACGCCCACGAGGCGCTGCTCTTCCTGTCGCAGCGCAGCGGGATCGACGGTTCCAACCTGGCCATCGTGGGCCACGACCTGGGCGGGGTCGTCGCCATGCGGGTGGCGGCCACCGACGACCGGGTCAGGAGCGTGGTCCTGCTGTCCACGCCGGGGCGGCCCCTGGTCGACGTGATGGCCGACGGCTTCCAGGCCTCCCACGGGCCGGAGTCGGCCGCCGCCTTCCGGGCCACGATCGCCCACCTCCTCTCGACCGGGATGCTCCCCGAGCGGGGCACCATCCGCCCGGAGCACCAGCCGTCCCTTCCCGTGGGCCAGGACGCCGTCCTCCAGGCCGCCTACGCGCTGGACCCGGCGGCCGAGGCCGCGCCGCTCGAGGTGCCCGCCCTGGTCGTCACGGGCAACCAGTCCACCCTCGTCGGCGCCGTCGACGCCGACCGCCTCAAGGCCGCCCTCCCGTCGGCGGAGACGGCCAGCGCCGACACCAACGCCACCCTCCAGAAGGTCACCGCCGCCCTTCCCCAGTCCTTCGACCCCAACGACCACCGGGCCCACGGCGGCGGGCGCCCCCCGGACACGGCCACCCGTGACCAGGCGGCCATGGACCAGATCACCGCGTTTATCCGGTCGAAGGCGGCCGCCCCCCGCCAGTAGGTTCGGCGGGCATGAGACATTTCGACGTCCTCATCGTCGGGGGCGGCTTCGGCGGGGCCACCGTCGCCCGCCACCTCGAGGACCTCCTGGCCCCCCGCGGCCGGCCGGGCGGGCCCCGCGTCCTGCTCGTCGCCCCCGAGAACTTCCTCCTGTTCGCCCCCCTGCTGCCCGAGGCCGCGTCAGGGACGATCGAGCCCCGGCACGCAGTCGTCCCCCTGCGGGAGATGCTGCCCCGCACCCAGCTCATCGTCGGCGAGGTGACCGACATCGACGTGGGGGCCCGGAAGGCGGTGGCCGAGGACCTCACCGGCGAGAAGCACGACATCTCCTGGGAGCAGCTGGTCCTGTCCCCCGGCTCGGTGCCCAGCGTGATCCAGGTGCCGGGCCTGGCCGAGAACGCGGTGGGGTTCAAGACCCTGCCCGACGCCATCTGGCTGCGTAACCGGGTGCTGCGCCAGCTGGAGGCGGCCGAGGCGACGCTCGACCCCGCCCGCCGACGGGAGCTGCTGACGTTCACCTTCGTGGGTGGCGGCTACGCCGGCGTCGAGGCCCTGGCCGAGATGGAGTCGTTGGTGAGCGACGCCCTGCACACCTATCCCGGCCTCAGCCGCCACGACCTGCGGTGGGTCCTGGTCGAGGCGCGTGACTCGCTGCTACCCGGCCTCGACCCCAAGCTGGCCCGCTACAGCGAGGAGAACCTGCGCAAGCGGGGGGTGGAGGTCCTGCTGGAGACCTGGCTGGAGAGCTGCGTGGACAAGCGGGTGGTCCTCTCGGGCCACGGCGTGCAGCCGTACGTGTCCGAGACGATCGTGTGGGCCACCGGTCAGCGGCCGTCGCCCCTGGTTTCCGAGCTCGGCCTGCCCATCGACGAGGCGGGCCGGCTCATCGTCGACGACCGCATCCGCTCGGTCGGCCGGTCCGACGTGTTCGCCCTGGGCGACGCCGCCGCCGTCCCCGACCCCGACGGCGGCATCTGCCCGCCGACCGCCCAGCATGCCGTGCGCCAGGCCAAGGTCTGCGCCCGGAACGTCGCCGCCGCCCTGGGCGTGGGCGAGCCGGCCAGCTTCCGCTACCACAACCGGGGCCTGGCCGTCACCCTGGGCCGCAACCAGGGGACGGCCCAGGTCTACCGGTTCACCTTCACCGGGCTCATCGCCTGGCTCATGGGGCGCTCGTACCACCTGCTCATGACACCCGGCCTGGCCCGCAAGGTACGGGTGGTGGCCGACTGGACCACGGCCATGCTCTTCCCCCGCGACCTGTCCCAGCTGGGCGCCCTCGGCACCCGCATCCCGCTCAACGCGGAGGACGCAGGGTCACCCAGGTCTGGTTGATCGACGAAGGGTGGGGCTCGGCCAGGTCGACCCCGTCGTGCATGGCGTAGATGTGGAACACGCTGGCCAGGGGCACGACCAGGAACTGCTCGTTGACCAGCACCCGCGTCATGGCCGCCGCCGCCCGCTGGACCTCCTCCCTGGTCGGCGCGGTGACCGCCTGGGTGACCAGCGCCGCGTAGGCGGGGCCGGGCACGTCGCGTGAGGTGAGGAGGAAGGCGGGGCTGGCGTCGTTCTGGTTGGCCGTCGAGAGATCCAGGTCGTAGCCCCGGCGCCGGTTCTCCTCGCCGGTGCGGATGTCGTACGCCTTCCTGACGTTCGTCTCGATCCCGACGTCCCGCAGCTGGTCGGCCACCAGCTGCAGGCCGGCCTCGGGCGCGGCCGGCCCCCCGAGCAGGACCAGGTCGAGCCGTCGGGTGCCCTTGGCCCGGACGCCGTCCGGACCCGCTCTCCACCCCGCCTCGTCGAGGACCTGCCGGGCCCGGGCCGGGTCGAAGGCGGGCGGCTCGACCGACGACGCCGCCGCGCCCAGGACGGCCGGGGGTGACATCCACCGCCCCGGCTCCCCGTTCCCGCCCAGGACCTCGGCCACGTACCTCCGACGGTCGACGGCCAGGGACACGGCCTGGCGCACACTCCGGTCGTCGCCGAACGGTCCGTCGGTGTCGAACGCGAGGGCCTGGGTGGCGCCGGGCTGGGCCCGCACCAGCCGGAACCCCTCGCCCTCGACCGCGGTCGCCTGCTCTCGGGGGACGCCGGTCATGATGTCGACCTCGCCCCCCCGCAGCGCCTCCAGCCGCACCCCGGCGTCGGGGAGGAACTTGAACGTCACCCGCTGGGCCTCGGCCTTGGCGCCCCAGTACCCGTCGAAGCGCTCGACGACGACCTGGCGGCGGGGCTGGTACTCGACCAGCCGGAAGGGCCCCGTGCCCACCGCCGGCTCCGAGTCGTTGTGGCCGTTCCGGGGCACGATGGGGCCCTCGGGATGGACGAGCTGCTCGGGCAGGCGCAGGCTCGGGGCGGTCAGGACGAAGTCGACGGTGAGATCGTCGACCTTCACCACCCGGTCCAGGGTCCCGCCGACCGAGCGGATCAGAGCCTCCCGGCTCCACGACCACACCACGTCGTCGGCGCCGAAAGGGCGGCCGTCGTGGAAGGTGACTCCTCTGCGCAGGTGGAACCGCCACGTGGTCGGGCCCACCAGCTCCCAGCGCTCGGCCAGCCCGGGCCGCAGCGAGTAGTCGGGGCCGAGGGACAGAAGGGGCTCGTAGACCCCGACGTTCAGCTCCCCGGCGGCGAAGTGCCGCGAGGTCGGGCCCTGCCCGGTGAGGGGCCAGATGTCCTCGCCCACGCCGACCCTGACCTCGCCGGGCCGGCCCGGGGCGACGGGCGAGCTCGCGTCCTCGCCGCCCCGCGAGCAGGCCGCGGCCATGCAGGCCACCACCAGCGCCCAGACGAGCCGGTTCCTCGATCTCCCCCCGATCGCGGGGATGGTAGAGGAGGGGCCGTCGGCCGGGCGTCTCGAGCCATCGAACCGGGTCGGTGAGCTCGGCGAGAGAGCCGACCACGGGGTGTGAGGGGGCTGCGGCCGGCTCCCACTGACGATGCGTTGTCGGCGGTGCACCTGCGCCTACAGCAACACCGACAGCTGCGTGACCGGGGGAACGGTCGGAGCGATCGACCGGAGACGACCGGGTCGGCGAACGGGGCGCTCACCTCGGTGCCGCGGCGGCTTCGCACCACCGAGCAGCGCAGCGCCGGTGCCGGGTGCCGGACTCCCGTCACCGGAAGCGGTCGCCCGAAGCGCCCCTGTGCGGTCGACCAGCCGGACCGGTGACCGACCCGCGGCTCGTAGGTGAAGAAGCCGAACAGCGCGGGGGACTCCGGTGTCAGCCGACCCGGGCAGGGGGAGCAGGAAGTGGCGCGGCGAGTCCGTGGGCAGCAGAGGCGGCATGGCAGGCACCGGCCTGATCGTCGGAATCACCGGGTGCCATCGTCCGGATCGGCTCCGGGTCGACGGCGTCTCCGGGAACGGCGGGCTTCCGCCAGTCAGGACGGGATCGGGCGCTTCGGCGAGCACGCGCCCGAAGTGGGCATCCTCCGGGTTGTTCGGCGGCGCGTCGAACTCCAACGGAGCGCGCGTCAACGAGGACCGAGCGGATGTCCTCTCCGACCCGACGGCGGCATGGCGAGCGGGGGGCGCCCGAGCGGCCGGCGAGTCGACCCGGTACCCTCTTGCTCGGAACCGCGCCTCGCCGAGGAGCCGACCTCCGGCCGGGGCACGAAGGGGAGGGGAGGCGACCGTGGCGGAGCTCTTCACCGGCAAGGTGGACGTCCAGACCGCTGGATCGAAGATCACCATCACCTTGAACGGCGACTCCGGTGACGTCTCCGCCGGTGGTAACGGCCAGAACGGAGACCTGTCACTCCGAGATACGGCGGGGACGGAGCGGCTCAAGCTGGAAGGGTCGAGCGCCAAGCTGTCGGCCCGGAGCGGGGCGCAGGTCCTGACCATCACGCTCGACGGGAGCACCGGCGACGTCGTCCTCCGAGGCGTCAACGTCCCTGGCCAGGGGGCGCCCCGCATCCGCTTGCTGGCCAGCGAATCCAACATCTGGCTGGGCGGGAACGGCAAGGACGGCGACCTCGTGCTGTTCCGGGCCGACGGCGACAACAGCACCCTCAGCCAAGGGACCATCCACCTCGACGGCGGCAGCGGCGACATCGTCCACCGCACCGGGCCCAACGGGGCGCCGCGTATGCGACTCATCGGCAGCGACGGCAACATCTGGCTGGGTGGCAACGGTGGCGACGGCGACCTCGTGATGTTCAAGGCCGATGGCGACAACACGACCCTGAAGAACGCCACGATTCACCTCGATGCCAGCCAGGCCAACGTGTGGCTGGGTGGAAAGGGGACCGACGGCGACGTCGTGCTGTTCCCCTCCTCGGCGACGGACATCAACGCCCTCGACCAGGCGTCCATACACCTCGACGGCCAAGCGGGCGACATCATCCTGAGGAACGCCGACTGTGCCGAGGACTTCGACGTCGCCCCGGGCGAGACCCTCGACCCGGGCACGGTGGTCATGGTCGACGAGGACGGGAGGCTGCGGCCGACGCAGGTCGCCTACGACAGGCGGGTCGTCGGCGTCGTGTCGGGGGGTGGCGACATGCGGCCCGGCATCGTCCTCGATCGCAGGCCGGCGGGCACGACGCGCCAGACCGTGGCGCTGATGGGCAAGGTGTACTGCCGGGTCGACGCAGCCGTCGGTCCCATCCGGGCGGGCGATCTCCTGGTGCCGGCGGCCGCCCCCGGCTACGCCATGCGGGCGGAGCGCCGCCCCGAGGCGTTCGGGGCCGTGATCGGCAAGGCCCTCGGGTCCCTCGACCAAGGGCGGAGCCTGATCCCGATGCTCGTCTCCTTGCAGTAGCCGGGCGGGACGAGAGGAGGTCCGCAGATGGCGTCGATCAGCGTCAAGGCCCAGGCGTCGTCGTGTCTCGGGGTCAGCCCGCCGCTGTCGGTCCGCCGCCATGTGTTCGGGTACGTCTGGGGTGGAAGCATGGACCGGACGCTCTCTCTCAAGAGCCACCTGAACCTCATCCGGACCAACGCCTTCAACGTGTGCGTCTTCCTCGTGGGCCACGAGGAGGACTTCTCCGGCGAGTTCACCATCGACGAGGCGCGCCGGATGCAGTTCGCCGTCGACGTGATGCGCGAGCTGTACTCGCAGGTCGGCGTGGGCGTGCGCAAGCTCTTCTGGCGATACATCCCGGTGGCCGAAGCCGGCGGATACACGTCGGTCGACGCGTCGGAGGCCACCGACCTGACAGAGGACTTCTCGGGCCCGAACGACGGGATCGACGTGTTCTTCGTGACCACGGTCACCGATGCCGGAGGATGGAGCAACGTCCAGGGCCCCTGTGACAAGGACGAGAAGGGCGAACGGACGGGAGCCGTCCTGGAAGTGGGAAACTCGGCGCAGTTCCTCGGGATCCTGTTGGCCCACGAGGTGGGCCACTACCTCGGCCTGCCCCATGCCGGTGACATCACCAACGTCATGGGCGACGATTCCGACGGGGACGGCATCGGGTCCATCAACGGATCGAGCGTGAACCTGACCACGAGCCAAGGCAACACCATGAAGTCGCACTGCTCGATCCGGCCGTCCTGCTGAGGGAGGAACGATGAGCGACACAGGAGGCCCCCCGGCCCACGCCCTCTCCAGGCCGCTGTCCCAGGCAATCGCCGCCGACGCCCTTGACTGCCCGGTCGACGGCCTTCCGCCCTTGGGGGCCGACGACGTTGCCGATCTGAAGCGGATCCTCCGAGGCGAGACGACGCCGGCGGTGCCCATCGATCGGGCGCGGGCGATCCGCGCCCTGTTCCGGTCCGACCGCTCGGGCGAGACCAGCGACGTGCTGGGCCGGGTGCTCGCCAACCAGGAGGAGACCACGCGGGCCCGGGCCGTGGCCGCCTACGGGCTCGGCACGATCCCGGGGGCGGAATCGGAGCGGGCGCTGGTCCGCAACCTCTCGACCGAGGACGACACCGTCCGCTCCGAGGTCGTCACCGCCCTTGGCCGTGTGGGGAGCGCCGAGGCCCTCGACCGCCTGAAGGCCGTGCCCGACCCTCGCAGCCCGAGAGCCCGTCGTCAGCTCTCGTTGTCCCGGCTGGTCATCGCCCTTCGTGCCGGCGCCGGCGCCCAGGAGATCGAGGAGGCGAGGAGGGCTCTCCGGGTGGGCATGCGGGAACCGGTTGCGCCCGAGCCCGACGCCCCCCAACGGACGTTCGAGAGCACGCTCATCGAGGCTCCCGAGGTCAGGGAGCTGCTGGGCATGGTCGACGGGTCGATGTACGGCATCTCCCTGAGCGACGAGGTCGGCTTCCGGGTGCCGTGCGGCCGCGCCACCTATGTCCTCTTCCTGAACTCGCTGCTGAAGCGGGGCCGGTTCGTCGAGGGCGTGCGGTCGAAGGGATTGGTGGCCGGCATCCTGGGGGCCCAAGAGCGGGTGACCCGTCGGGTGACGCCCAGGTACCTCGTCTTGAGCACGCCGACGCCCAAGGGCCTCGACCTCCTGGTCACCCGCACCGACGGCGAGCCGGCCTTCAGCGGGGAGGCGGCCCTCGAGGGCGACGGGTTGCGCCTGACGCTGGGGACGGCGGGCGAACGTGGCGCCCCTGCCCGGGTCGACGGCACGCTGTCGGGCTCGGACCTGCGCTGGCGCCTGGTCGTCTCCGGGGAAGCGCGGCAAAAGGGGCACGGGCGGGAGATTCGGGCCTAACGGCGACGCCGAGCGGTCGGCCGTGACCGCGCAGTAGGGACGGCGCGGAGGTCGCGCCCAGGGATGAGAAGGGAACGCGTAGGTTGAGGGGTGTCGATCCTGGCCCGGGCCCGCGCCCTGCTCACCGAGTCGGTGGAGCCCGCGATCTTCTTCCCGTCCATGGCCCTGGAGGTCGCCGCCCGCCACCTGCCCGGCGAGCCCCTCCCCTACGACGAGGCCGTGGCCGGGCCGTTCGAGCCGTTCGACCTGGGCGGCGCCTGGGGGCCGCGGTGGGGGACGACGTGGTTCCGGCTGCGCGGCGAGGTCCCGGCCGGGTGGGCGGGCCAGGAGGTCGTCCTCCGCTTCGAGATCACCCCGCCGGCCGAGGGCCTGCTGTGGCGCGACGGCATCCCGCTCCAGGGCCTCTCCTGGCTGCGGCCCGACGCCGTCGTCCGCCGCAAGGCCGAAGCCCTGGAGCCGGTGGACGTCTACGTCGAGGCGGCCGCCAACCCCGTGGTGCCGGCCCACGACGCGCCGGTCGACTGGCCGCTGCTCCTCCCCGACCCCGGCGGCCCGCCCCTCTGCCGGCTCACCCGGTGCGAGCTGGCCGCCGTCCGCCGGCCGGTCCACGCCCTGGCCTGTGACCTGCGCACCGTGCTCGAGCTGGCCGAGGCCACCGACGAGTGGGCTCTCCTCGAGGCCCTGGCCGCCATGTTCAGCGCCCTCGACCCCGACGACGTGGCGGCCAGCGCCGAGCCCGCCCGCGCCGCCCTGGCCAAGGCCCTCGACCGCCGGGCGGCGTCCGGTGCCCACCGCATCACCGCGGTGGGCCACGCCCACATCGACACCGCCTGGCTGTGGCCGACCCGGGAGACGGTGCGCAAGTGCGCCCGCAGCTTCGCCAACGCGGTCACGCTCATGGACGAGTACTTCGACTTCGGGTTCGTGTGCTCGGCCGCCCGGCACCTGGCCTGGGTCGAGGAGCGCTACCCGTCGCTCTTCGAACGCATCCGCGAGCGGGTGGCCACCGGCCAGTTCCAGCCCGTGGGCGGGATGTGGGTCGAGGCCGACTGCAACGTGCCCTCCGGCGAGTCGCTGGTCCGCCAGATCGTCCACGGACAGCGGTGGTACCTGAGCCGCTTCGGCCACGAGTGCCGGGAGGCGTGGCTGCCCGACGGGTTCGGCTTCCCGGCCAGCCTCCCCCAGATCCTGGCCGAGGCCGGCATGGGCTGGTTCGTGACCCAGAAGCTCTCGTGGAACGACACCAACCGCTTCCCGCACCACACCTTCTGGTGGCAGGGCATCGACGGGACCCGGGTGCGGGCCCACTTCCCGCCGGCCGCCACCTACAACGGCACCATGTCCGTCCCGGAGCTGCTGCGCGGCGTCCACGCCGGGCCCCGGTCGCTGTACCCCTTCGGCTACGGCGACGGAGGTGGGGGGCCCACGCGCGACATGGTGGAGGCCGCGCTGCGGGCCGCCGACCTGGAAGCCGCCCCCCGGGTCGCCCTCGAGCCGCTGGCCGACTTCTTCGCCGCGGTGGAGGCCGACCCCGCCCCCCTGCCCGTCTGGGTGGGCGACCTCTACCTGGAGAAGCACCGGGGCACCTTCACCAGCCAGGCCGCGGTCAAGAACGCCAACCGCCGGGGCGAGCTGGCCCTGGCCGCGGCCGAGCTGTGGTCGACGGTGCGGCCCGACGGCGCCCCGTGGCCGGCCGACGAACTGGACCGGGCCTGGAAGCTGCTCCTGGTCAACCAGTTCCACGACATCCTGCCCGGGTCCTCGATCCACTGGGTCTACGACGACACCGCGGCCGAGCACGCCGAGGTCCTGGCCACGGCCGGCCGCCTGGTCGACGACTCCCTCGCCGCCGTGGCCGCCGCCGTCGACACCTCGGGCGTGGCCGAGCCGGCCGTCGCCTTCAACCCCACCCCGTACCGGAGGGACGGCGTGCCGCCCATGGGCTACGCCGTGGTCGACCTGGCCGCCACCCCCGATGCCCCGCCGGACGTCGGTGAGGGCTGGATGTCCAACGGCCGCCTGCGGGTCGAGTGGGACGCCGAGGGGCGGCTGACGTCGATCCTCGACCTGGACCACGACCGCCATGTCCTCGCCCCCGGCCGGGCCGGCAACCTCTTCCACCTCCACCACGACCGCCCTGCCGAGTACGACGCCTGGGACGTCGACCGCGGCTACCTCGACGACGTCGAGGAACTGGGCGGGCCGGTCACCGTCGAGGTGGTCGAGCCCGGCGTGCGGTTCCGCCGTACGTTCGGCCACTCCTCCATCGACCAGACCCTGGTGCTGTCCGGCCGGCGCCTCGACTTCGTGACCAAGGTCGACTGGCACGAGCGCCACAAGTTCCTCAAGGTCGCCTTCCCGGTGGCCGTGCACGCCGACCGGGCGACCTACGAGATCCAGTTCGGCCACGTCCACCACCCGACCCACGAGAACACCTCGTGGGACCAGGCCCGCTACGAGGTGTGCGCCCACCGCTGGGCCGACCTCTCGGAGGCCGGCTACGGGGTGGCGCTCCTCAACGACTGCAAGTACGGCTACGACGTCCGGGGCAACGTCATGCGCCTGTCACTGCTGCGGGCGCCGACCGCCCCCGACCCCGAGTGCGACCAGGGCCACCACCGCTTCACCTACGCCCTGCTCCCCCACGCCGGCGACCCCTTCAGCGGGGGCGTGCTGGAGGCCGCCGGGGCCCTGAACACGCCCCTGACCGTCGTGCCCGTCCCGTCCCGGCCCGGGCCGCTCCCCCCGTCGCAGTCGTTCGTGTCCGTGGACGACCCTGGCTTCGTGGTGGTGGCGGTCAAGCGGGCCGACGACGGGAGCGGGGACGTCGTCGTGCGGGGGTACGAGGCCTACGGGGGCTCCCGCACGGTCCGACTGCGCGTCGGCCTCCCCTTCACCCGCGCCAGCCGCGTCGACCTCCTCGAGCGCCCGCGCCACGACCTCGCCGTCGACGGTGACGAGATCCCGCTCTCCCTCCGCCCGTTCGAACTGGTGACCCTCCGCCTGGGCGGTTAGCGGAAGCGGGGCTCCTGGATCCGGGCCAGGCTCACGAGCTTGTGCACCCGCTCGTCGTGGCCGATCTGGCGGAACAGGTCGGCCAGGGACGCGAAGGCGCCGTACTCCTCGGTGAACGGCCCGTCGTAGGGGATGTCCTCCCACTCCGGGTGCTCCTGGACGAGCAGTGCGTACTCGTGCTCGGCGTGGTCCTCGAAGTCCAGGTTCAGCCGGTAGCTCCACGCCGGCTTCATCACGTACAGGGCCCAGGAGAGGTGGTAGTAGGCCAGGGCGATGAGCTGGGGGAACAGGCGGAAGCGCACGAAGCTCTCCCGCTTCCCCGAGCGCTCGACCAGGTCCTCGAGGATGAGCAGGTGCCACTGCTCGTTGTCCTGCTGGGCCCGCGCCTCACCCACACGGTCGAAGATACGGCGGGCGAAGGTCGGCCGGGAGTACCGGTGGGTCACGGCCACGTAGGCCACCTGCTCCCACGCCTGGTACGGGACCCGGGCGATGACCTCGAGCACCTTGAACTTCGAGAGGGTCCGGGGCCGCCCGTAGACCACGTCGAGGAGGACGAAGAGGGCCCGGGCCGCCAGGCTGTAGCGCCGGCGGGGCGTGCTCAGCGTGACCTCCTGCTCGGCCCGGAGCCGGTCGGGCGGCAGCTTCGGCGGGTCGACGTGACGTTCGGGGTGCGTACTTGTGAATTCGTTCACAAGCCACGAATACCACGCAGCCCGGCGGTTCGTCACGCTCGAGTGGCACTCCGGCCTGCCCTCACCCGTCCCCGCGGCCCGGCGTGTCGGCCCGCCGGGTCGGGGCCGGACCGGCCCGCTCGAGGATCCGCTCGATCACCGGGCCCTTGGCCCGGGCGTAGTAGTTCATGTCCCGCCACCTCCCCGCGAGCTCGCGCTTCGTGCGCTCGTACTCGGCCCGGTCGGCGGCGTTCGACCGCAGCCGGTCACGGAAGGCCAGCTGTCGCCGCTCGTCCTCACCGCCGGCCGGCCAGATGTGGACGTGGACGTCACGCTCGGGCGTACGGAACATCCGGTGACCGGGCTCCCGGACGCGGAGCAGGTACCCCGCGGCCTCGAGGGCGGGGCCGTATGCGGCTTCGTCGTCGGGGTCGGCGACGGTGACCATGATGTCGACGACCGGCTTGGCCGCCAGCCCGGGGACCGCGGTGGAGCCCACGTGCTCCAGCCGCCTGGCCACCGGGCCAAGGGCCGCCCCGATGCGCCGGCGCTCGGCCTCGAACCGCACGGGCCACGCAGGCGAATAGTCGACGATCACCACCTCCCGCTCCTCGCGGCCCCCGATCAGGGCCGCGTCCAGGCTGGCGTCGAACTCGGGGTCGTCGTCGTTCACGGTCTACCGGTCCTCGACGCCGGGAGGATCAGTTGGCCTGCGGCTTCTCCTGGTGGCCGCCGAACTCCTTGCGCATGGCGGAGAGGATCTTGTCGGCGAAGTCGCTCTCGCCCCGCGAGCTGAACCGCTCGTAGAGCGCGGCGGTGAGCACGTGGGCCGGGACCCCCTCGTCCACCGCGGCGAGGACCGTCCAGCGGCCCTCGCCCGAGTCCGAGACCCTCCCGCTGAACCCCGACACCTCGGGGTCCTTGACCAGGGCGGAGGCGGTGAGGTCGAGGAGCCACGAGCCGATCACGCTGCCCCGGCGCCACACCTCGGTCACCTCGGTGGTGTCGATGTCGTACTGGTAGGCCTCGGGGTGGATGAGCGGGGCCGTCTCGGCGTCGGCCGTCTCCACGAGCTTCCCGACGTTGGCCTTGCGGAGGATGGCCAGGCCCTCGGCGTAGGCGGCCATGATCCCGTACTCGATCCCGTTGTGGACCATCTTCACGAAGTGCCCGGCCCCGTTCGGGCCACAGTGCAGGTACCCGTGCTCGGCGGCGGAAGGCTCGCCCTGGCGCTCCGGGGTCCGGGGCGCGGCGTCCACCCCTGGGGCGAGGGTGGCGAACAGCGGCTCCAGGTGCCGGAAGACGTCGGGCTCGCCTCCGACCATGAGGCAGTACCCGCGCTCGAGGCCGAACACGCCGCCGCTGGTCCCCACGTCGACGTAGTGGATGCCCTTGGGCGACATGGCCGCGGCCCGCTCGATGTCGAGGCGGTAGTACGTGTTGCCGCCGTCGACGATGATGTCGCCGGGCTCGAAGTGCTCGGCCAGGGCCATGGCCGTGTCCCCGGCCACGGCGGCGGGCACCATGATCCATGCCGCCCGCGGCGGGGTGAGCTTGGCCGCCAGGTCCTCGAACGACCTGGCCGCCACCGCCCCCTCGGCCTCCATGGCCCGGGCCGACTCCGGGTTGCGGTCGTACACGACGCACTCGTGGCCACCGCGCATGAGGCGCCGGACCATGTTGGCGCCCATCCGGCCCAGGCCGATCATCGCCAGCTGCATCGGGGCTCCTTCCGGTCATGGTCCGGCCAGGCTATGTCGGCCGGAACTCGGGCCCGGCGGTAGAATGGCTTGTTCGGCCCGCTCCGCCGACCCCCCACCCGAAAGGCAGTTAATGCCCGCGCGCCGAGACCTCCGCAACCTGGCCATCGTGGCCCACGTCGACCACGGCAAGACCACGCTGGTCGACGCCATGCTGTGGCAGTCCGGCATCTTCCGCGAGAACCAGGACGTGGCCGAGCGGGTCATGGACTCGATGGACCTCGAGCGGGAGAAGGGCATCACCATCCTGGCCAAGAACACCGCCGTGCGCTACCAGTCGGAGAAGCAGGGCGACGTGAAGCTGAACATCGTCGACACCCCCGGCCACGCCGACTTCGGCGGCGAGGTCGAGAGGGCGCTCACGATGGTCGACGGCGTCCTGCTCCTGGTCGACGCGGCCGAGGGCCCCCAGCCCCAGACCCGCTTCGTCCTGCGCAAGGCGCTGGAGGCGCAGCTGCCCGTCATCCTGGTGGTCAACAAGGTCGACCGGCCCGACGCCCGCATCAAGGAGGTGGTCGACGAGGTCTACGAGCTGTTCCTCGACCTCGACGCCGACCACACCCAGATCGACTTCCCGATCGTCTACGCCAATGCCAAGGCGGGATGGGCGACGCGCGACCCCGACGCCACGGGCACGACCCTGCAGCCCTTGTTCGACCTGCTCATCGAGTGCATCCCGGCGCCGGACTACGAGGACGACCACCCCCTCCAGGCCCTCGTCACCAACCTCGACCGGTCGCCCTACGTCGGGCGCCTGGCCATATGCCGGGTCCGCCAGGGCGTCATCCGCAAGGGCCAGACCGTGGCCTGGTGCCAGGCGGACGGGGCGATCGACAAGGTCAAGATCGTCGAGCTCTACGTCACCGAAGGACTGGAGCGGGTGGAGGCGGCCGAGGCCGGGCCGGGCGAGATCATCGCCGTGGCCGGCCTGCCCGACGTCACCATCGGCGAGACCCTGGCCGACGCGGACGACCCCCGGCCCCTGCCGGTCATGCTCATCGACGAGCCGAGCATCGCCGTCACCATCGGGATCAACACGTCGCCTCTGGCCGGCCAGGACGGCACCAAGCTGACCGCCCGCCAGGTCAAGAGCCGCCTCGACACCGAGCTCGTCGGCAACGTGTCGCTGCGGGTGCTGCCCACCGAGCGGCCCGACACCTGGGAGGTCCAGGGCCGGGGCGAGCTGCAGCTGGCCATCCTGGTCGAGATCATGCGCCGGGAGGGCTTCGAGCTCACCGTGGGCAAGCCCCAGGTCGTGACCCGGGAGGTCGACGGCAAGGTGCACGAGCCGGTCGACCGGCTGTCGGTCGACGTCCCCGAGGAGCACCTGGGCGTGGTCACCAGGCTCCTGGCCACCCGCAAGGGGCGGCTGCAGCAGATGGTGAACCACGGCACCGGGTGGATCCGCCTGGAGTACCTGGTCCCGGCCCGGGGCCTGATCGGCTTCCGCACCGAGTTCATGACCGAGACCCGGGGCACGGGCATCCTCCACCACGTGTTCGAGGGCTATGAGCCATGGCACGGGGAGCTGCGCACCCGAGACAAGGGCAGCATCGTGGCCGACCGGCGCGGCGTCACCAACACCTTCGCCCTCATGAACCTCCAGGACCGGGGCGAGCTGCTCGTCGGTCCCGGCGTGGAGATCTACGAGGGGAGTTCTCGCCCACGACCATCCCCTCGTAGACCATCACGCCGGGCCCGACGAACAGCACGCCCCGGTCCTGCAGGGAGGTGAGGGCGAAGGCCGTGGTGGGGCCGGTGCGGTCGGCCACCAGCGACCCGTTGGGCCGCCCCTTGATCTCCCCCGCCCACGGCTCCATGCGCTCGAAGACGTGGTGCAGGAGCCCGGTCCCTCGGGTCTCCG
>DATAAD010000069.1:0-3285 GCA_036260295.1 Acidimicrobiales bacterium
GCCCGGCAGTACTCGGTGGGCGACGAGATCACGGCCACGGTCCTCGCCGCCGGCGAGCGGGTCGACGTCACCGGGGTGAGCAAGGGCAAGGGCTTCGCCGGCGTCATGAAGCGCCACAACTTCCGCGGCCTCGGTGCCGCCCACGGCGCCCACAAGAAGCACCGGGCCCCCGGGGCCATCGGCGCCTGCGCCACCCCGGCCCGGGTGTTCAAGGGCACCCGGATGGCCGGGCGCATGGGCCACGAGCAGGTGACGACGCTGAACCTCGAGGTCGTCCAGGCCGACGCCGACCGCCAGATCATCCTCCTCAAGGGGGCCGTCCCCGGCCCCCGGGGCGGCCTGGTCCTCATCCGCGACGCGGTTCGCGGGAACGGAAAGGGCTGACCATGGCCTCCGTCGACATCCGCGACGCCTCGGGCGACTCGGTCGGCACCGTGACCCTCTCGGACGAGATCTTCGGGGTGACGCCCAACGTGCCCGTGATGCACCAGGTGGTCACCGCCCAGCTGGCCGGCATCCGTGCCGGCGACCACAGCACCCTCACCCGGGCCGAGGTCCGCGGCGGCGGCCGCAAGCCGTGGCGCCAGAAGGGCTCGGGGCGAGCCCGCCAGGGATCCACCCGGGCGCCGCACTGGCGGGGAGGGGGCGTCGCCCTCGGCCCCAAGCCCCGCAGCTACATCCAGCGCACGCCCAAGAAGATGGTCGCCCTGGCCCTGCGCTCGGCCCTGTCCGACCGGGCCGCCGAGGGCAAGGTCGTCGTCGTCGACGGGTGGGACTTCCCGGCCCCCCGCACCAAGGACGCCAAGACCGCCCTCGACGCCCTGGGTCTGACCGGCCGGGTCCTGATCGTCCTCGACCGGGAGCAGGAGGCGGCGGCCAAGTCGTTCCGCAACCTGCCCAAGGTCCACCTCATCCTGCCCTCGGAGCTCAACGCCTACGACGTCCTGTGCTCGGACTGGGTGGTCTTCACCCGGGACAACCTGCCCGGCGGCGACGCGGCCCCCGCCGACGCACCCGCCGCCCCGGCCCCGGAGACGCAGGAGGCCACGGCCGAATGAACGACCCTCGCAGCATCATCATCCGCCCGGTCGTGAGCGAGAAGTCCTACGGCCTCCTCGACGACGGCGTCTACACCTTCGTCGTCGACCCCCGGGCCACCAAGATCGAGATCGCCGGCGCCGTGGAGTCCATCTTCAACGTGCGGGTGGCCAAGGTGAACACGCTCAACCGCAAGGGCAAGCGCAAGCGCAACCGCAGGTCGATGACCTACGGCAGCCGCCCCGACACCAAGCGGGCCATCGTCACCCTCGCCCCCGGCGGGCGCATCGACCTCTTCGAGAGCTGAGGGACCGGATTCCATGCCTCTTCGCAAGCGCAAGCCCACCAGCGCCGGACGGCGGTTCCAGACCGTCTCCGACTTCTCCGACATCACCACCGACACCCCGGAGAAGAGCCTCCTCGCTCCGTTGCCCAAGTCCGGGGGCCGGAACAGCTACGGGCGCAAGACGGCCCGTCACCGCGGCGGCGGCCACAAGCGCCAGTACCGCGTCATCGACTTCAAGCGCGACAAGGACGGCGTGCCGGCCAAGGTGGCGACGATCGAGCACGACCCCAACCGCAACGCCCGCATCGCCCTGCTCCACTACGTGGACGGCGAGAAGCGCTACATCCTGTGCCCGGCCCGGGTCCGGGTGGGCGACCTGCTCGAGAGCGGCCAGAAGGCCGACATCCGGCCGGGCAACGCGCTTCCCCTCCGCTACATCCCGGTCGGCACCACCGTCCACAACGTCGAGCTGAAGCCCGGCGCCGGCGCCAAGATGGGTCGCGGCGCGGGGTCCAGCATCCAGCTGGTGGCCAAGGAGGGCGACTTCGCCGCCCTGCGCCTGCCCAGCACCGAGATGCGCCGGGTGCCGATCGACTGCCGGGCCACCATCGGCGAGGTCGGCAACCCCGAGGCCGAGCTGGTCTCTCTCGGCAAGGCGGGCCGCAAGCGCTGGAAGGGCGTCCGCCCCCAGACCCGGGGCGTGGCCATGAACCCGGTCGACCACCCCCTCGGCGGCGGCGAGGGCAAGACCTCGGGTGGCCGCCACCCGGTGTCGCCGTGGGGCCAGCCCGAGGGCCGCACCCGCGACACCAACAAGCCGTCCCAGAAGCTGATCATCCGCCGTCGCCGGACGCGCGGCTCCCGGAGGTAAGACGTGGCTCGCAGCCTCAAGAAGGGCCCGTTCGTCGACGACCACCTGCTGAAGAAGGTCGACGCCCTCAACGCCCGCGGCGAGAAGCGGGTCATCAAGACCTGGTCCCGTCGCTCGACGGTCATCCCCGACATGGTCGGCCACACCATCGCCGTCCACGACGGCCGCAAGCACGTGCCCGTCTACATCACCGAGGCCATGGTCGGCCACAAGCTGGGCGAGTTCGCCCTCACCCGCACCTTCCGGTTCCACGCCGGCCAGGAGCGGGCGGGGAGGAGGTAGCGGTGCCCGGTCCCAAGCTCAACGAGGCACCCGTCCTCCGCCGCCGGCCGCAGTCCCGGGCCCAGGCGGTGCGCACGCCGGTGTCGTCGGCGCGTGCCGTGGCCAAGTACGTGCGCATCTCGCCCTACAAGGTCCGTGAGGTCCTCGACCTCATCCGGGGCTACGACGCCGAGCGGGCCCAGGAGATCCTGAAGTTCTCCGAGCGCGACGCCGCCCTGGTGGTCGGCAAGGTCCTGGCCTCGGCCATGGCCAACGCCGAGCACGACAGCGGGATGGCCGGCGACGAGCTGTTCGTCTCCGCCTGCTACGCCGACGAGGGGCCGACCCTGAAGCGCTGGCGCCCCCGGGCGCGCGGCCGGGCCACCCGCATCCGCAAGCGCACCTGCCACGTCACGGTGATCGTCTCCCGCCTGCCCGACCGCGAGCTGCAGGAGCGCCGGGCCCGCCGGGCCCAGACCGTCGTAGGCGACCGCCGCCGCCGCCGCACGGGTGGCGCCGAGCCGTCGGAGTCGCGCGGCCGCCCCACCCGTCGCCGCCCCGAGGACCGGGAGGCCACGCCTCCCGCCGAGACCGAGACCGAGCCCACCCCGGCGCCGGTCGAGGACGAGGCGCCGCCCGTCGATGCCGAGGAGCCCACCACCACGACCGAGGAGAACGTCACGGAACGCGAAGAGGAGTCGAAGTAGTCATGGGCCAGAAGGTCAACCCCTACGGGTTCCGCCTCGGCGTCACCACCGACTGGAAGTCCCGGTGGTTCAGCGACCGCGAGTACAAGGCCTACCTCATCGAGGACTGGCAGATCCGCGAC
>DATAAD010000070.1:0-5828 GCA_036260295.1 Acidimicrobiales bacterium
CGATGTCGCCGAGCGGCAGGTCGGCGATGGCGACGGTCTGGGCCTCGTCGAGCCACAGCGGCGAGACGGTGGTGAAGCGCACCACCACGCCGAGGAACAGCACGAAGCCGGTGGCCAGCGGCAGCCCGCGCACGCCCGGCCCGGTCGACCCGACGTCGGCGCCGGTCGCTCCCAGGCGGGCGTCGGCGCGAGTGGAGGCGGGGGCCTCGGTGAGATCCACGGTTGCTGCCTACCCGGCGGCGGTCAGGTGCCCCGGTCCGGCACGGGGACCGGCGGTCGGTACGGAGGCGACGGTGGAGGTGGGGCCGCACCGGTCTCGTCCGCGTCCACGGGGGGCTCGGTCTCGAGGCGGGGGTCGTCGAAGCGCACCGGGCCCTGGCGATAGAAGAAGACGGCCAGGCCGATGCCACCCAGGGTGAGCAGGTACCCGAGCCCCTCGGCGGGAGTCCAGCCGTAGTGCAGGTCGACCGAGGTCGACGTCGGGATGACCACCATGAGGTTCGGGGTCACCCGGTACGGGCCCTTGGCGCCCGAGGCCCTCCAGTTCGGGAAGTACGACGTCTTGACCAGCACCGGCGAGCCGACCCGGTCGACCTCGAAGCTGATGTCGTTGTCGTCGGAGCGGATGTTGGTGACCCGGGCGGGCTCGACGGGGCGGCGCTCGGGCTGGTCGACGGTGACTCCCGACCCGTGGGTCTTGGAGCTGGTGTCCACCTCGTGGGCCTCCACCCGCTGCCACTCCTTCGGCCCCGAGGCGGCCAGGAAGACGTCGCGGGCGCCGGCGTCGGTGAACCAGTTGACGCTCATGTTGAGCCACGGCACCTCGCCCTCGACCGGCCCGGTGACGACCGCGGGCTGGAACTGCAGGGGGGACACCAGCTCGGAGCCGGCCACCTCGAACACCGTCCACCGCCCGCTGCTGCCCACGGCCCGCAGGTCGGGATGGGCGGTGGCCTGGGCCAGGGCTTCCGGCGAGAAGGCCATGTAGTACCGGGCGCCGAGGAGCTGGAGGTGGCGGACGCCCTCCTGGAGATCGAGGGTCGGGTAGGGCAGCTCCCGCATCGGGTTCGACGGCGCCTTGGACAGCTCGGCGGCGGAGAGGAAGTGGTAGGGCACGGTGGCCGAGGACTCGAAGTACAGGCCCTCCATCGACCCGATGCACCCGTCGGTCCAGTAGGGCAGCAGCATGAGGGCCATCGGCGTGCCGAAGCGGTCGAGGCCGGACTCGTACTCCCAGTGGGCCCGCCCGCAGCCGTTCGTCCGCCCCACCTCGCCCATGGTGTCGACCAGGCCGCGGTACTCGGGGTAGGCCGCTTTTCGCTCGTAGCCGGAGTAGTTCCACTTGGCCCAGGCAGGGATGAAGCTGGTGTCGTTGGTCTGGGGCTTCGGGAGCCAGCCGGGAAGGACCCCGAGGGGAAGGCCGACGACCATCCAGGCCGCCAGGGCCGCCCCCACCGGCGTGAGCAGCCGGCCGAGGGGCGACGGGTTCTCGGGGTCGGTGGCCAGCCACCGGCCGATGGCCGGGCCCAGCTCGGTCACGGCCACGCCGGCCAGCAGGTACTGGCACAGGTACCAGAAGGGCAGGACCCGGGCGTTCCACAGCCGGCCCTGGGGGGCCAGGATGAACAGGGCGCCGGCGAGGGTGGCCATGCCGATGAGGAACAGGCCGGTGCGCCGCCGGTTGACGACGCTGATCACCGCCCCGCCGAGGGCCAGGAAGCCGACCCAGCGGATGCTCTCGGGGAACAGGTTCTTGCTGAACTCGGTGATCTTCTCCCAGCCCATGTTGTTGGCGTACGGGAGGCGGAAGGCGAAGGGGACGGACCAGAAGGCGGCCAGCAGGGCTCCCAGGCCGAGCACGGCCACGACGAAGCCCAGCCGCTTGCGCTCCGGGCGCAGCAGGTAGAGGACCCCGGCGCCGACCACCGCGAAGATGGTGGGCAGGAGGTGGCTGAGCCCGGTGAGGGCGAGGAGGACCCCGGTGAGGACGCGGTGCTTGCCGGTGTCGAGGCCGCGGGCCACCAGCCCCAGGAAGACGAGGGCGAACGACAGGCTGATCGAGAAGGAGAACTCGCCGGCCAGGGTGGACGGGATGTTCCCGCCGTAGATCGTGAAGCCCCGGTCGAAGAGGAACGGGACGGTGGCCACGGCCAGGACGGCCGGCCCGGGGAACCGCATGCCCGAGAGCCGGCCGAAGGCCCAGGCCGCGATCGGCAGCGTGACCAGGCCCGACACCGTGATCAGCTTGAAGGCGATCTCGTAGGGGATGAGGAAGCTGAGGAGGGCGATGGCCAGGGCGGGGAGCGGGAAGTAGAACTGGTAGGCGGGGAAGCCGGCGTACCAGTCGGGCGCCCACCCGTACAGGCGGCCCTTGGGGAGGAGGTGGTCGCGGAGGTAGTCCGGCCCCCAGACGTGGGAGCCGGTGTCGCCCCCCGCCGGAGTGGTCTGGGCGAACAGCAGGTTGGGCTGGAGCTGGGCGAAGACGAACAGGGCCGCGGCGGCGACCACGCCGAAGGTGATCACCGACTCGATCGACGGCCTGGTGGTCAGGCGCTCCACGACCTTCTGCCGGACGACGTCGACCGGCGCCCACCGCGAACCTGGCATGGCCCCTATCTTGTCATCCTGGTCTGCCGGCGGGCACCCGGGTCCTTCGGACCGCGCCGGCCTCATGCCGGCGGGGGCCCCAGCCCCGCCGGCCCCTAGCGAGCCGGCTACTTCGCTGCTACCAGCGCCAGCACGGAGGGCAGGCTGAGGCGCTCGCCGGCCGTCTCCCACCAGCGGTTCTCGCAGGCCGAGCAGGAGTGCATGGTCACCTGCTGGTCCCGCAGGTTCAGACCGATCTCCACCAAGGCCGACGAACGGCACGTCGGGCACGTCATTGTGAACCCCCGCTTTCTCGAAAAGAGCCTCCCAAGGCAGGAGAGGTATCGGCCTCCGGGGGGCCGGCCTTGAGCGGCCGCTCGACGCCGGTGGAAAAAATGTGGAACGATCTGCGGTTCCAGACAGTCAAAGGCGGCTATGGGTATCGAAATGCGGCCGGCGGGCCTCAGGCAGGGGAAGATCGGCACCAATCGGATGGGACGCGTGGCAGTGGTCCTGGCCCTGGGCCTCACCGCGTGCTCGTCGCCGGGCGCGGGCGGCGGGTCGACCAGGACGGAGGCGGCGACGGCCACCACCGCCGTCTCCCTGCCGCCGGTCACCGAGGCGAGCACGAGCACGAGCACCAGCACCACCGAGGCGCCCACGACCACGACGACGGCCGCCGCGGCCCAGCAGTCGGCGACGGTGGCGCTCCCCTCGGTCCGGGCCCTCCAGGAGCGCCTGGCCGAGCTCGGCTACGACGTGGGCACGCCGGACGGGAAGTGGGGCGCCCGCACCACCTACTCGCTGATGGCCTTCCAGAAGGTCGAGGGTCTCACCCGCGACGGCCAGGACGGCCCCGAGACCCAGGCCGCCCTGGCCAACGCCAGCCCGCCCGGGCCGATGGTCCCGGGAGGCGCCCCCACCCGGATCGAGATCGACGTGGCCCGCCAGGTGCTCTTCCACTGGGTGAACGGGTCGCTGGCCCGCATCCTCCCGGTGTCCACGGGCAACAACGAGCGTTACTGCGTGGGCGGTGACTGCAGCGTGGCCGTGACCCCGGGTGGCTCGTTCCGCATCGGGCGCAAGGCTGCCGGGCTCGAGGTGGCGCCCCTCGGCGAGTTGTGGTGGCCCATGTACTTCAACGGCGGCATCGCCATCCACGGGTCCCCGTCGGTCCCCGCCTATCCCGCCTCCCACGGCTGCATCCGGATCCCGATGTACGCGGCGCCCACGTTCTACGACCAGGTCCCCGCCGGCACCCGGGTGCACGTCCTCAACAGCCCCGAAGCCGAGGCGCCCCCCGACGAGGGCCGGGCCGTGCCCGACGCCGTCGCCCCGCCCGACACCACGCCGACCACGACGGCGCGGCCGGAGGAGCCCACGACGACCACCACCGTCGAGGTCCCCGACACCACCACCTCGCCGCCGACGACCAGCATCGTGGTCCCGACGGTGCCCAGCTCCACCGGCTGACCACCGTCCCCCGGCGCCTCAGCCGTTGAACGTCAGGTAGAGGACGGTGAAGAGGTTGAACGCGGCGTGGGCCACGATGCTCGGGCCCAACCGGCCGGTGCGGACGGCGAGGCCGGCGAGCACGGCACCGAAGACGCTGAGGCTCACGATGACGAGGACGACGGCGTCGGCGGGCAGGGTGCTGCCGTGGGCCAGCCCGAACGCCACCGCCGACAGGAAGATGGCCAGGCGGTCGCCCACCTTCCGCTGCAGCGACCGGAGCAGGAGGCCGCGAAAGAACAGCTCCTCGACGATCGGCGCCCCCACGGCCACCGAGGCGACAAGGCCGAGGTAGGCCGGCCCCCGGGCCTCGTCGAGGAGGTCCCGCACCGGCCCCGACACCTCGGGCTCGCCGAGGAGGGGCCGCAGGAGCAGGGCCACGGCGGGGAGGACGAGGAGCTGGACGGCGAGGGCGACCAGGGCGCCCAGGCCCAAGTCGGACCAGCGGCCGCGGAAGCCGAAGTCCTCGCTCAGCCGGCCGGCGCCCTTGCGCCGGCTGGCCAGGACCACAGACCCCACCATCCCCGTCCACAGCCCGATCTGGGTCAGGGCCTGGCCGGCGAGGTCGATCTCCTCGTCGTCCCCGGAGACGGCGATCCACACCGCGGCCATGAGGCTGGCCAGGGCGTAGCCGGCGACGAGGCCGAGGAAGAAGTCCCCGAGCCCCCACCTCGGTGCGGGCGGGGCGGGGGCTTCGGCCGGCTGGGGTCCCTGGAGATCCACGGACCCCAGGGTACGGAGGGTTAGGAGGCGACCGAGGTCGACAGGCCGGCGGAGCCGGCCCGGCGGTCGTGGCCGGTCCAGCCCCGGGGCGGCCGGGTGCGGTCGGCGTGCCGGGCGCACAGGTCGATGGCGGCGGGATCGGGGTCGCCCTGGTCGAGGAGCCAGACGGTGCGGCTGGTGTACTCGAAGGTGAGTACGGCGGTGGCGGGCGCCCCGCAGCCCGGGCGGGCACATAGGCGCGGGCGGAACATCAGGGCACCGTACCCGGCTGCCGACGTCGGGGGGCGGATATGGCCGTGAGCCCGGTACCAGGTCGGCGGGGCCTAGCATGGAAGGCAATGACTCCCCCGCCCCCCGACCCTCGCGGCGCGCGCAAGGAGCGCCCCCCGGGGACGCCTCTCCCCGGCTCCGGCACCAGCTGGCCGCGCCCGGTGGTGTGGGTGCTCATCGGCGTCGCCCTCCTGGCCCTTCTCGCCGCCCCGGCCATGACCCGCTCGGAGTCCGAGAAGATCAGCTACAGCACGTTCCTCGACAGGGTGCGGGCCGGCGAGGTGGCCAGCATCGACATCGACAACGAGACGTCGAGGATCAGCGGTGAGTTCAAGGACAACGGCAAGTTCACCACCACCGCCCCGGCCACCATCCCCGAGCAGGACATCGCCCTGATCCGGGAAAGGGGCGTCACCGAGGACTACCACCCGCCCAGCTCGAACCTCCTGGCCTCGGTGCTCGTCTGGATCCTGCCCATCGGGCTGCTGATCCTCTTCTGGTGGTGGATGGGCCGGCGGGCCCAGGGCCAGATGGCCGGAATCATGTCGATCGGCCGGTCGAAGGCCAAGGTGTACACGACCGAGAAGCCCAAGACAACGTTCGCCGACGTGGCCGGCTACGACGGCGTGAAGCAGGAGATCCGAGAGGTCGTCGACTTCCTGAAGTCGCCCGGCAAGTTCCGTGACATCGGCGCCCGCATCCCCAAGGGCGTGCTGCTCGTCGGCCCCCCCGGTACC
>DATAAD010000071.1:0-43578 GCA_036260295.1 Acidimicrobiales bacterium
GCCGACGCGTCGGCGGACGTCCTCCAGCAGCGGGCGGTTGGCCGCCAGCCCGGCGGCGAAGACCTCCGGGAACCCGCCTCCCGCGTACAGGGCGCCGGCCTCTTCGGGCAGGCGGCGGTCGACCAGGGGGTCGAAGGGGACGAGCTCGGCGCCGGCCTGGACCAGGAGCTCCAGGTTGTCCGGGTAGGTGAAGCTGAACGCCTTTCCTCCGGCCACGGCGACCACCGTCCGCCCGTGCGGACGGGCCCGTGCCGGCTCGGCCACGTGGAGCGGGGGTGCGGAGCGGGCCAGGGCGAGGACGGCGTCGAGGTCGCAATCGCGCCCCACGGCGGCGGCCAGCGCGTCCAACGACTTCCTCACCCGGTCCGGCTCCTCGACGACGGGCACGAGGCCGAGGTGGCGGTCCCGCCAGGAGTAGTCGGGGTGGCGGCGCAGGGCGCCGAGCACGGGCACGCCCACCGGCTCGACGGCGGCGCGCAGGAGGTCCTCGTGGCTGTCGCTCCCCACCCGGTTGAGGATGACGCCCGACACGGCCACCGCGGAGTCGAAGGTGGCGAAGCCGTGGACCACGGCCGCGACCGACGCGCCCACCGCCGAGGCGTCGACCACCAGGACCACGGGCGCGTCCAGCAGCCCGGCGACCTCCGCCGTGCTGGCCGCCGGGCCGTCGGGATCGCCGCTGCCGTCGAAGAGCCCCATGACGCCTTCGACGACGAGCACGTCGGTCCCCGCCGCCGCCCGCCCGGCCAGGGGGGCGACGGCCTCCGCGCCGCAGATCCAGGCGTCCAGGTTGCGGCCGGGCCGACCGGTGGCCAGGGCGTGATAGCCGGGGTCGATGAAGTCGGGGCCCGCCTTGGCCCCGCCGACGGTGAGCCCCCGGGCCCGGAAGGCGGCCATGAGGCCGGTGGCCACGGTGGTCTTGCCCACCCCCGACGACGTGCCGGCCACCACCAGGCGAGGGCCGAGGCGCACCACGGCACAGAGTAGGTCGGCGGTACCGTGGACGCCGTGGACGCCGGCTTCGCGCTGCCCCTCTTCGCCGTGGTGGCCGGGGTGATCTCCTTCAGCTCGCCGTGCTGCCTGCCGTTGCTCCCCGGCTACCTGTCGTACGTGTCGGCCCTCCCGGTGTCCGAGCTGGGCGACCGCCAGGCCCGGATGGTCACCCTGCGGGCCGCCCTGCTCTTCGTGGCCGGCTTCACCGTCGTCTTCACCGCCCTGGGGGTCGTGGCCCAGCTGCTCGGGTCGGTGTTCCTCGCCAACGGCGGCCCGGTCGTCCGCTGGTTCGGCGTCCCGATCATCATCCTGGGGCTGTCGACCATGGGCGTGCTCAAGCTCCCCTTCCTCATGCGGGAACGGCGGATCGACCTGGCCCGCGTACCCCGCGGCACGGCCTGGGCGTTCCCCATGGGGATGGCGTTCGCCGCCGGGTGGGCGCCGTGCCTCGGCCCGGTCCTGGCCACCATCTACGCCACCGCGGCGGTGAGCGGGACGGCGGTCTGGGGCGCCATCCTGCTCGTCCTCTACTCCGCCGGCCTGGGCGTGCCGTTCGTGCTGCTGGCCCTGGGCTTCAACCGGGCCCAGCGGTCCCTCGGGTGGCTGCGCCGCAACGGCCGGCGCATCGAGGTGGCGGGCGGCGCCCTCCTGGTGGTCGTCGGCTTGCTGTTCGTCACCGGTCGCTGGCAGGGTTACTTCCAGCCCTTGCAGCGCTGGTTCGCCGAGCACGGATGGCCTCCGGTATGACCGACACCACCGATCCCGCGGTCGACGACGAGACGGCCGGCGCCGACGAGCCATCCCCTCCGGTGGTCACCGGCCTGCGCCGGACGCGGAAGGTGCTCTGGATCTCGGTGGCCGTGGCCGTGCCCGTCTTCCTCCTCGTGCTGGTGCTGGCCAACGGGGAGCCGGCCGCCACCCGGGCGGTCAAGTCCCCCCTCGTGGGCAAGCCGGCACCGCCGATCGAGGGCACGACGGTCGACGGCGCCGACGCCTCCCTGACCTCCCTCGAGGGCAAGTGGGTCGTGGTGAACTTCTTCGCCACCTGGTGCGTGCCCTGCCGGCAGGAGCACCCCGAGCTGATCCGGTTCGCCCAGTCCCACCAGGGGGCGGGCGACGCCGCCGTGCTCGGCGTGGTCTACAGCGACAACGCCCAGGCCGTGCGGGAGTTCCGCGACAAGGAGGGCGGGGACTGGCCCATGCTCGCCGACCCCAAGGGCCGGATCGCCCTCGACTACGGGGTGGCCGGCATCCCCGAGTCGTTCCTCGTCAGCCCCGAAGGGGTGGTGGTGGCGAAGCTGTTGGGCGGCGTGCGGGCCACCGACCTCGACCAGGTCCTCTACCGGGCCAAGACCGGGCAGTAAGGCCCAGGCCGAAGGCGGCCAGGACCAGGCCCCCGAGGACCATCGGCACGCGGGCGCCTCGACCCGGCCGGATCTCGACCGTGGCCGACACCAGGTCGACGATGTTGTTGACCCGGTTGCCCCGGGTCGTGTCGGCCCACACCAGCGTCGCCCGGCCGGGCCTCGAGACGACGGCCAGGTGGCTGCCGAGCATCACGTTGTCGCCGTTGAACGAGCCGACGATCGAGTCGAAGGGCCGGTCGGACACCACGCCCGTGGTGGGGAACGACCGTCCGCCGTCGGACGACGAGGCCAGCACCACCTCGGCCAGCACGTCCTCCGGATCCCCGCTGCGGTCGTAGAAGCCGACGTCGACCCGGCCTCCGGGGGCGATGCCGATCCCGGGGAGGAACTGCCCCCCGGTCTCCGGCCCGATGCGGAGGGGTGGCGACCAGGTGGCGCCCCCGTCCTCCGACCGCGACACGAACACGTCGTGGCCCGACTCCCACGCAGCATGGATCCGCCGCCGGGCCGGGTCGAGGGCGAAGGCCGGGGCGGGGGCCAGGTCGATGAGCACCCGTTGCACGGGGACCACGTCGGTGCCGACCGTGGTCGCGGGGCCGAAGCTCGCCCCGCCGTTCGAGGAGGTCCAGGCCACGACCCGCCACCGCTCCGAGGGCGGGGGACCGGGCTGGCCCCCGTGGGCCGACTCGTAGGTGGCGCGGTCGTCGGCCAGGTCGAGGGCGCCGACGACCACCTGGCCGCCGGGCCCGATCAACAGCGTGGGCTGCACGGCCAGCCGTGACGGCTCGCTGACCGTCACGGGCGGGGCGAACGTCCGCCCGCCGTCCTCCGAGCGGGCCAGGACGATCGGGTTGGGGGGCGGTCCGAACCCGAGGAACTTGGTGGCGCGGACGTCGCTGGCCCGGATCCACATCACCAGCACCCGCCGGCCCTCGACCGCCAGCCGGGGCTGGAAGGTGAGCGGCCCGCTCACCTGCAGGGGGGCGCCGTCGGGGGTGAACTCGGGGGTGAACCGCTGCAGCCAGAGGCCGGTGGGGAGGTTGAACGGACCGCCCGTCGGCGTGTAGAGGACGAGCAGGTTGCCGTCGCCGTCGAAGGCCACCGCCGGCCAGAAGCAGTTGGTCTCGCCGGGGGGCGGCGGCAGGTCCAGCCGCCGCCAGGCCAGCCCTCCGGTCGTCGACAGGAGGACCTTGCAGTCGAGCCGCGGGGCGTCGACCCGCCCGGCGGCGACGAGCACGTCGGGCCGCCGCGGGTCGGTGGCGACCACCGGGGAGGTGTTGACGTTGATGGCCAGCTGCGGGTCGTCGCTCACCGCCTGCGTCGGGCCGCGCTCGAGGGAGGTGTCCCGGCCCTGCAGCCCGAACAGCACCAGGGCCAGTCCGGCGAGCGCGCCCGCCATCCCCAGCCCCATCCCCACCCGGCGGTCCACCGACGGGACGCTAGCGAGCCGGCTCGGGTACCCAGCGCGCCGGCCGGTACCGGAAGTAGGCCCAGGTGGCGGCGGAGACGGCGCAGAGGACGAGGAAGATGACGACCACGTCGACGGCGACCTCGGTCTCGGTCTGGCCGACGTCGCCGGAGGTCGGCGTGAGCAGGACGTGGACGGTGGTGACGACGTGGTTCTCGGGCCGGGAGTCCACCGGCCGCCCGATCCTTCTTTGGGTGCGAAGTACTACCGGATGATCACCTGGGCCAGTTGGCCGACGGCGACCATGGCCGGCGACGAGGGGTCGGCGTCCATGGCGGCCACGCCCAGGTGGTCGGCGTCCTCGATGGCCCGGTCCTCGGGGATGGTGAACATCTCCACGCCCAGCTCCTCGCCGATGCGCTTGGCATCGACGTCGCTCACCGTCCGGTTGGCGATGCCGATGATCCGCTGGACGCCCATCTCCTCGGCCAGGCGGCAGGCGCGGCGGGCGATCTCGACCGACTTGGCGCTGCCCTCGGTGACGGCGAGGACCACGTCGTCGGGCCCGGGCTTGGCCCAGATGAGGTCGTTGAGCCCGGCCTCGAGGTCGGCCAGCACGATGCGGTCGTCGGCCGGGAGCTCGCCGAAGAACTGCCGGGTGGTGTTGTGCGATCCGCAGCACAGGCAGGCGTCGGACGGCCGCTCGATCTTGCCGGTGGCCACCAGGCGGATGCCCTCGGGGGCGTCGATGCCGTAGCGGCCCAGCAGCTCCTCGGCCTCGATCTTCGGGTCCCGGTGGGTGTGCCCGGCGTCGAGGAGGGCGTTCAGGATGGGCTTCATCGTCTCCACGGTGTCCCGGGGGACGCCGAGGGAGATCCCGAGGTTGGGGTTGGGGTCGGCGTCGAGGGCCACCACCTTGTGCCCCTGCCGGGCCAGGTGCCGGGCCAGGGCCCCGGCGATGGTGCTCTTGCCCGATCCGCCCTTTCCGCAGACGGCGATCTTCATACCGGTACCTCCTGGTTGGTGAACAGCGCCGCGAGCCGGCCGATGGCGGCCACGGCGGGCGAGTCGGGACAGGCGTCGAGCGGGGCCAGGCCTTGGCGCTCGGCCTCGGCCAGGTCGGGGTCGAACGGGATGCGGACGCGCGCGGCCAGGCCGGGGTGGTCGGGCTCGTCCCGAAAGCGGTTGGACACGACGGTGAGCCGTCGGTCCTCCACCATGGGCAGCAGCCGGCGGGCGGTCATGGCCGAGCGCCAGGCCGGCCCGACGACCACGACCACGTCGTCCGAAAAGGCGTGGTAGCGCTCGAAGGGCGTGGTGGGCCCGGCCTCGAGGTCGGCGATGACGTCCCAGTCGGGCTCGCCGATGCCGAGGAGGAGGTGCACGAGGGCGGCCACGCTCTGCTTGGCCGCCGTCTTCTCCGGGGTTCCGATCTTGCCCAGGCCGAGGAAGCGGACGCCGTCGGGGGCGACGGCGGCGAACCGCTCGACGACCTGGATCGGGGTCATGTCGCCGGTGAGCTGCCAGCCGTAGATGGACCCCGGGTGCTGCTCGAGGGCCTCCGGCGGGAGCCCGGCCTCGGTGGGGGGGAGGCCGAGGCTGATGGCCAGGCCGGGGTTGGTGTCGAGGTCGCAGGCGAAGACCTTGCGCCCCTGGCGGGCCAGCAGCCGGGACAGGGTGGAGGAGATGACGGTCTTGCCCGCCCCGCCCTTGCCGATGACGGCCAGGCGGAGGCCCAGCGACGCCCGGGCCGCCTCCAGCTCCTCGGGTTCGACGCCCGCCACCTCGGCCCGGGCCCGGTCGGCGTAGCGGGCCAGGTCGGCCTGGTGCCGGGCCATCTCGGCCCGGGCGCCCGGGAAGATGCGCTCCTTGGCCAACCACGTGCCCAGGTGGCGCTCGTAGCTGTGGACCAGGCGCTCCAGCGCCAGCCAGGCCCGGGGGTCGGCGGCGCGCCCTGCCAGGTCGTCGAGGACCACGAGCTGGCGCTGCATGCACTGGATGGCCCACTCGTCGCGCCGGGTCAGCTCGTGCGAGTCCCCCACGGTTCGACTCTATCGCCCAACTGCAAATATCGGCGGCCGGGTTCGGGCCGACCTGCCCGTCCGTTCAGTACTCGATCCCCTTCTTGGCCTTGATGCCCTCGTCGTAGGCGTGCTTGACCTTCCGCATCTCGGTGACGGTGTCGGCCAGCGTCACCAGCTCCTCGGGCGCGTCGCGCCCGGTGATCACCACGTTCGTACGGGGTGCCCGGTCCCTCACGCCGCCCACCACGTCGGACACGTCGACCCAGCCGTACTTCACCGCGTAGGTCAGCTCGTCGAGGATGAGCAGGTCGTAGTGGCCGGAGGCCAGCTTGGCCCGGGCCACCTCCCAGGCGTGGCGGCCCTTGGCCGCGGTCTCGTCCAGGTCGGTGGACTCCCACGTGAACCCGTCGCCCAGGGTGTGTCACTCCACGCCCAGGTGGTCGGCCAGCTTGCGCTCGCCCGTCTTCCACCTGTCGCTCTTGATGAACTGCACCACGCCCACCCGCCACCCCCTGGCCCAGGCCCGGCCCATGACGCCGAAGGCGGCCGACGACTTCCCCTTCCCGTGGCCGGTATTGACCAGTACGATCGACTCCGCCCGCGGCACGGCGCCGAGCCTACGCCGAGCCCGGCCGGGGGAAAGGGGCTCGGGTACGGTGACGCCGGCCGACGGGAGGGAGCCGTCGGGCGAGCGGCACAGCTACCGGGTGGCCGACCTCTCCCGGCCCGGCCGTTCTTCGCCGTCCCCGCCGGCGACGGGGCGGGCATCTACGAGGTCACGGTGACGCCGGACAAGACGTACACCGGGACGTCGGAGGACGGCACCCGCCTCGAGCTGAGCCAGGACGGCGACGTGTCCAGGGCACGTTCTTCCTGAGGGACGGGCGCCGCATCGGCCTCCTGGCCTACGACCTGACCCGCGTGTACGCCTACGGCGTGGAAGCCAGCAAGCCGGACACGTTCCTCGCCTTCGCCTCCCCGGGGGGCCGCTACCTGATCGGCCGGAGCGGCAAACGTGCGCGGCGGGACGGCCGGCAACAACATCATCGGTCTCGACAAGGCCTGCTGAGCCGCCGGGCACTAGGCTGCGCCCCGCAGCGCAGGGAACCCGGTGCGAGTCCGGGGCTGTCCCGCAACTGTCACCGGGGAGCGAACCCCACGCGGTGGCCACGGCCCGAGAGGGCGGGAAGGCCGGGGGGAGCGTCGATCCGGGAGCCAGGAGACCTGCCTGTCCGGAAGAACGATCGCGAGGACGCCCATGGAGATGCAGGTTCGCTCCCGCCAGGAAGGCGGGCGGCCCTATCCGGTGCTGGTGTGGCGCGCCCCGCGGCCGCTGCGCATGGTGGCCTCGGCCCCACACGGGGGCGGGTTGGGAGTGCGCCGTTGGGTCCTGAACGCCCAGGTGCCGGCCGGCTACGGCCGGCGTGACCCCGACCACCACCTGAGCCGCCTCGGCGTGTCGCTGGGCCTGCGGGGGAGCGGGGTCGGCATGCTGACCGCGGCCGACGTCCGGGCCGTGTCGTGCGCGGTGGACGGAGGCGTCGAGGTGTCGGCCACCGTCGGGCTGGGCCATCCGACCTGGGCGGCGGCGCCGGACGCCGTGCGGCCCGTGAGCCTGGTCGGGACGGTGAACCTCGTCGTCGTCCTGCCCGAACGACTGTCCGACGCCGCCCTGGTGAACGCCGTGGCCACCGCCACCGAGGCCAAGGGGCAGGCCCTGTGGGAGTCGGGGGTCCAGGGGACGGGTACGGCCACCGACGCCGTCTGCATCGCCTGCCCGGACGAGGGGCCGGCCGCCGCCTTCGGGGGCCCGCGGTCGCTCTGGGGGGCGCGGCTGGCCCGGGCGGTGCACGGCGCCGTCCTGGGCGGGCTCGCCGACCGTCGGTGAGCGTGACGTTGGTGCTGGGAGGGGCCCGGTCGGGGAAGTCGGCGGTGGCCGAGCGCTGGGCCGGGGAAGGACCGGTGACGTACGTGGCGACCGGGCGGGCCGAGGACATGCCCGAGCGGGTGGCCGCCCACCGGGCCCGGCGCCCGGCCGACTGGGCGACGGTGGAGACGCAGGACCTGGTCGGTGCCCTGTCCCGGCCGGGCCCGATGCTCGTCGACAGCCTGACCGCCTGGGTGGCGGCGGCCGACCGGTTCTCGGTGGACACCGACGCCCTGTGCGCCGCCCTTGCCGCCCACGACGGCGACGTGGTCGTGGTCAGCGACGAGGTCGGCCTGGGCGTCCATCCCTCGACGGAGGCGGGCCGGCTCTTCCGGGACGCCCTGGGGCTCGTCAACCAGGCCGTGGCCGCGGTGGCCGACGAGGTCCTCTTCGTCGTCGCCGGCCGGGCCCTGCAGCTCTCGTGAGGCGGGCCCTGGGGTTCCTGACCCCGCTCGGTGGGCCGACGACTCCCTCACCGGGCGCGCTGGCCTGGTTCCCGCTCGTGGGCGCCGGGCTGGGGCTCGCCCTCGGGGGCGTGTGGTGGCTGGCCGATCACGTGTGGGCTGCGCCGGTGGCGGCGGCCGTGGTCGTGGCCGCCGACCTGGCCCTGACCGGCATGCTGCACTTCGACGGCCTGGTCGATTCGGCCGACGGCCTGCTCCCGCCGCTCGAACCGGAGAGGCGACTCGAGGTGATGGCCGATCCCGCGACCGGTGCCTTCGGCGTGGGCGTGGCCGTCGCCGTGCTGCTGCTCCGGTGGGCGTCGCTCGCCGCCCTCACCCCCTCGCCGGTCCTGCTCGCCGCCCTGTGGTGCGCGTCCCGGCTAGGCATGGCCCACACCGCCCGGAACGTGCCCTACGCCCGGTCCCAGGGACTGGCCAGCGCCTTCCTCGAGCCCGGCCGGCAGGGGCTGCCCGTGGTCGGCGTGCTCCTGGGTGCGGTGCTCGTCGGGCTGGGAGGGGCTGACGCGGTCGTGGGCGTGGCCGTCCTCGCCATGTCCTCGGCCGGCGTGGTGGCGCTCGCCGTCCGCCGGGTGGGCGGGTTCACCGGCGACGTGCTGGGCGCGGCGGGGATGGTGGGGGAGACGGCGGGCCTCCTCGCCGCCGCGGCCCGCTGGTGAGCGCCCTGGGGGCGGCCGTGGGCCTGGTGGCCGATCGGGTCCTGGGCGAGCCGCCGGCGCCGGTCCACCCGGTCGTCGCCTTCGGTCGGGTCATGCTGGCGGTGGAGCGCACGCTGTACCGCGACGCCCGCCTCGCCGGGGTGGCCCACGCCGGCATCGGCGCCGGCCTCGGCGTCGTCGCCGGGAGGATGCTGGGGTCCACGGCGGTGGCGACGTGGGTGGCGGTCGCCGGCCGGGCGCTCGCCGCGGCGGCGACCGACGTGGCGTCGGCCCTGGAGACCGGCGACCTGACCCGGGCGCGGTCGCTCTTGCCCGCGCTCGTCGGCCGGGACCCCTCGGGCCTCGACGAGAAGGACGTGGCTCGGGCCGTGGTGGAGTCGGTGGCCGAGAACACGGTCGACGCGGTGGTCGCCCCCGTCCTGTGGGCGGCCGTGGCCGGGGCGCCGGGCGCCCTGGGCTATCGGGCGGTCAACACCCTGGACGCCATGGTCGGCCACCGGTCGTCCCGCTACCGGAACTACGGCTGGGCCAGCGCCCGCCTCGACGACCTCGCCGGCTGGGTCCCGGCCCGGGTCACGGCCGGGCTGGTCGCGGCAGCCCGCCCGCACGCCGCGCCCGCGGTCTGGACCGCGGTCCGCACCCAGGCGCCCGCCCATCCGTCGCCCAACGCCGGCGTGGCCGAGGCCGCCTTCGCCGCCGCCCTGGGCCTGCGCCTCGGTGGCGAGAGCCGCTACGGCGACCGGGTGGAGCTGCGCCCGCCGCTGGGCACCGGCCGGCCGCCCGAGCGGGACGACATCGCCCGCGCCGTGCGCCTCGCCGGCGACGTCGGTGCGCTGAGCGTCGTGATGTCGGTCATTTCGGCCCGTATCACGACGCGGGATGCACGCCGATGATCCCTGTCGGCTCCCACGGGGGCGACGGCGCCCGGCTGGCCGCCGCCCTCGGCGTCGATCCCGGGGCGGTGCTCGACCTGTCGGCCAGCCTGAACCCCGTGGCTCCCGACCCCGGCGAGGTGGTGGCCAAGCACCTGGACGCCCTCGACCGCTACCCCGACCCCGCTCGGGCGACGGCGGCCATGGCCGACGCCATGGAGATCGACCGCGACCGGCTGCTGCTGACCAACGGGGGGGCGGAGGCCATCGCCCTGGTCGCCGCCGAGCTCGGCGGGCGGGTGGAGGAGCCGGAGTTCGCCCTCTACCCGCGGGGTGGCGGCCCGCTGTGGCGGTCGAACCCGCACAACCCGACCGGTCGGCTGTCCCGGGCTGACGCCGACGTCTGGGACGAGGCGTTCTACCCGCTGGCCATGGGTCGGTGGACGAGCGGCCGGCCGCTGGTCGTCGGCAGTCTCACCAAGGTGCTGGCCTGTCCAGGGCTCCGCCTCGGCTACGTGCTGGGCGACCCCTCCTTCATCCGCACCCTGCGCCAGCCCGAGTGGTCGGTCAACGGGCTGGCCGCGGCCGCCCTCCCCGACATGCTCGAGCGCGTCGACCTTCCCGGCTGGGCCGCGGCGGTGCTCACGCTGCGAGGGCAGCTGGTCGACGTGCTGCAGGCGGCCGGCCTCGAGCCGGAGCCGTCCGACGCCAACTTCGTCCTGGTCAGGGCGCCCGGGTTGCGGGCCGGCCTGGCCCCCCACGGTGTGCTCGTACGCGACTGCGCCAGCTTCGGGCTGCCCGACCACGTGCGCATCGCCGTCCCGGACGAGCGGGGCCTGGCCCGGCTGGAGGAGGCCCTGTGGGCGGCGCACTGATGGTCTGCGGTACCGCGAGCGACGTGGGCAAGAGCTCCGTGGTCGCCGGGCTGTGCCGGGTCCTCCACCGGCGGGGCGTGCGGGTGGCCCCGTTCAAGGCCCAGAACATGGCCAACAACTCCTACGTCACGCCGTCCGGGCACGAGATCGGGCGGGCCCAGGGTGTCCAGGCCCTGGCCGCCGGGGTGGAGCCCGAGGTGGCCATGAACCCGATCCTGCTCAAGCCGACCGGCGAGCGGACCAGCCAGGTCGTCGTCCTGGGCCGGCCCGCGGGCCACCTCGACGCCGCCGCCTACCAGGCCGAGAAGGCCCGGCTGTTCGCCACCGTGCTCGACGCCCTGGCCGACCTCCGCCGGCGCTTCGACGTGGTGATCGTCGAGGGGGCGGGCAGCCCGGCCGAGATCAACCTTCTCCACTCCGACGTGGTCAACCTCCGGCTGGCGGCCGCCGCGGGCATCCCGGCCATCGTGGTGGGCGACATCGACCGGGGTGGCGTGTTCGCCGCCCTCTACGGCACGGTCGCCCTGCTGCCCGACGACCTCCGCCCGCTGGTGCGGGGGTTCGTCGTCAACAAGCTCCGGGGCGACCCGGCCCTGCTGGCCGAAGGCCCGGCCGAGCTCGAGCGGCGGTGCGGCGTCCCCACCCTCGGCGTCCTCCCGTACCTGCACGGTGTGTCGCTCGACGCCGAGGACTCGCTGGCCCTGCCCGAGGTGGCGCCGCCCGGTGGCGAGGCGCTGGACGTCGCCGTGGTCCGCTTCCCCCGCATCGCCAACTTCACCGACGTCGACCCCCTGTCCATCGAGCCGGCCGTGGGCGTGCGCTTCGTCGACCGGGCTGCGGCTCTCGGCCGTCCCGACCTCGTCGTCCTCCCGGGCTCCAAGGCCACGGTCGCCGACCTCGAGTGGCTGATGGGCCGCGGCCTCGACCGGGCCATCGAGGCGTGCGGGGCGCGGGTGCTGGGCATCTGCGGCGGCTACCAGATGATGGGCCGGACGATCGTCGACGACGTCGAGTCGGGACGGGGCGAGGTGCAGGGGCTGGGGTGGCTGGACGCCCACACCACCTTCGAGCCCACCAAGGTCACCCGGCAGCGCCGCGGCCACGCGTTGATCCCCGCTCAGGGGGCCGCTCGGGCCCAGGGCCAGCGGGTGAGCGGCTACCAGATCCACCACGGGCGAGTGCGGTCGGGTACCCCGTGGATGACGCTCGACGACGCCTACGGCCGCCAGCCCGAGGGGGCGGAGAACGGCCGGTTCCGCGGCACCACCCTGCACGGCCTCTTCGAGGACGACGGGTTCCGCACCGCCTTCCTCGGGATCCAGCCGTCCGGCGCCTCGTTCGCCGCGGCCCGGGAGGCCCAGATCGACCGGCTGGCCGACATGCTGGAAGCCCACCTCGACCTGGCCGCGGTCGAGACCCTGCTCAAGGAAGCAACATGATCCTCTTTCTCACCAACGCCGACACCGAGATCCTCGCCCTGCGGTCCATCGTCGAGGGCCTCCCCGGGGGGTTCCCCGCGGTGCGCGCCGCCCGGCCGGGCACCGAGGCGCCCTCGCTGGAGGGGGTGCGCATGGTCCTCGTCCGGCTGCTCGGAGGACGGCGGGCGTGGGAGGAGCAGTTCGACGATCTGCGGCGCTGCTGCCTCGCCGCCGGCATCCCGCTGCTGGCCTTCGGCGGCGAGTCGACGCCGGACGCCGAGCTGACCGCCCTCTCGACCGCGCCCGCAGCCACGGTGGCCAAGGCGTTCGGGTACCTGGCCGCCGGCGGCCTGGCCAACGTCGAGCACCTCCTCCGCTTCGTCGCCGGGTTCCCGCACCAGCCCCCGGTCGAGATCCCGGCCTACGGCGTGCTCGGCGACCGGGCGCACGACCCGGCCCGCCCCACCGTCGGGGTCGTCTTCTACCGGGCCCACGTGCTGGCCGGGAACACCGGCTTCGTCGAGGACCTGTGCGGCGCCATCGAGGAGCGGGGCGCCAACGCCCGCCCGGTGTGGTGCTACTCGCTGCGCTCCGACCTCGGGGTGTTCGACCTCCTGGGCGACGTCGACGTGCTCGTCACCACCGTCCTGGCCATGGGCGTGAGCGACGGCGACGACTGGAACGCCTCGGCCCTGGCCGAGCTCGACGTGCCCGTCGTCCAGGCGGTGGCCGCCACCCAGCCAGCCGAGGCATGGCGGGCCAGCGCCGCCGGCCTGGCCCCGGTCGACGTGGCCATGAGCGTCGCCATCCCCGAGTTCGACGGGCGCATCGTCGGCGTGCCCTTCTCGTTCAAGGAGCTGGTCGACGACGGCGACGAGCTGGGCGCGCCGGTCACCGCCTACCGCACCGTCCCCGACCGGGTGGCGCGCATCGCCGGCCTGGCCACCCGGCTGGCCGCCCTGCGCCGGATCCCCAACGACCGGAAGCGGGTCGCCCTCGTCCTGTCCTCGTACCCGACCAAGAAGAGCCGGATCGGCAATGCCGTCGCCCTGGACACGCCGGCCTCGGTGGTCGACCTGCTGGGTGCCATGCGGGCCCACGGCTACCGGGTCGACCGCATCCCCGAGGACGGCGACGTCCTCATGGCCGAGCTGGCCGACGGCGGGATCTGCGGGCGTTGGCCGGTGGACGCCTGCCCGCCCCCGACGGAGGTCGAGGAGACCTGGGGGCCCAGCCACGGCGACTTCGAGTTCGCCGGCATCGACCTGGGCGGGGTGCTCGTGGCCATCCAGCCGGCCCGCGGCTTCGGCGACAACCCCATCGCCATCTACCACTCGCCCGACCTGGCGCCCACCCACCACTACCTGGCCTTCTACCGGTGGCTGGAGGACGAATGGGGCGCCTCGGCGGTGGTCCACGCCGGCAAGCACGGGACGCTCGAGTGGCTGCCGGGCAAGGGGGTGGGGCTGTCCTCCGGCTGCTGGCCGGACGCGGTCCTGGGCGACCTGCCCCTCGTCTACCCGTTCGTGGTCAACGACCCGGGCGAGGGCACCCAGGCCAAGCGCCGGGCCCACGCCGTGATCGTCGACCACCTCCTCCCGCCCATGACCAGGGCGGACACCTACGACGACCTGGCCCGGCTGGAGACGCTGCTGGACGAGCACGCCACGATCGCCGCCCTCGACCCGGCCAAGCTCCCGGCCATCCGGGCCCAGGTGTGGGACCTCCTCGTCCACGCCGAGATCACCCGCGACCTGGGCGTGGACGACCGGCCCGAGGGCGACGAGTTCGACGACCTGGTCCTCCACGTCGACGGCTACCTGTGCGAGCTCAAGGACGCCCAGATCCGGGGCGGCCTGCACGTGCTCGGCCGTCCGCCCGAGGGCGAGGCCGAGCTGGACCTCGTCCTGGCCGTCACCCGGCTCCCCCAGGGCGACAGCGTTCCGGCGTTGCGCCGACCGGCCGAGGGCCGCCACGACGTGGACGCGGCCGAGGCCGAGGCCCGGGCCGTCCTCGCCGCCCTCCAATCCGACGGCTGGACCTACGACGGCGACCACCCCACCCTCCGATGGGTCTGCGACCGGCTGGTCCCGAGCCTGCACCGGACCACCGACGAGGTCGGCAACGTGCTCGCCGCCCTGGACGGGCGGCACGTCCCGGCCGGCCCGAGCGGGGCGCCCACCCGGGGCATGGCCCACGTGCTCCCCACCGGTCGCAACTTCTTCTCGGTCGACCCCAAGGCCGTCCCCAGCCGGCTGGCCTGGGACGTGGGCCGGAAGCTGGCCGACCGGCTGATCGAGCGCCACGTCGAGGAGGAGGGCCGCCCGCCCACGGCCGTGGGCCTGGTGGTCTGGGGTACCGCGGCCATGCGGACCGGCGGCGACGACGTGGCCGAGGCCCTGGCCCTGCTCGGTGTGCGACCGGTGTGGGCCGAGGAGTCGGGCCGGGTGACGGGCGTGGAGCTCGTACCCGACGAGGAGCTGGGCCGGCCCCGGGTGGACGTCACCCTGCGCATCTCCGGGTTCTTCCGAGACGCCTTCCCCCACGTGGTCGCCCTGCTCGACGACGCCGTCCGCCTGGCCGGCTTCGACGACGACCCCCGCATCTTCGGGTCCAAGCCGGGTGCGTACGGCTCGGGCATCCTGCCCCTGCTCGAGTCGAGAGAGTGGGAGACCGACGACGACCTGGCCGCCGTCTACCTGGCCTGGGGCGGCTGGTCGTACGGCCGGGCGGCCATGGGGGCGCCGGCGGCCGAGGCCATGCAGCGACGGTTCTCCCTCATCGAGGTGGCGGTCAAGAACCAGGACAACCGGGAGCACGACATCTTCGACTCCGACGACTACCTCCAGGACCACGGGGGGATGGTCGCCACCATCCGGGCCCTGCGGGGGGGCGAGGAGCCCAAGGCCTGGTTCGGCGACTCCGCCGACCCGGCCAGCCCCAAGGTCCGGTCCCTGGCCGAGGAGGCGGCGCGGGTCGTCCGCACCCGGGTGCTCAACCCCAAGTGGATCGGCGCCATGTGCCGGCACGGGTACAAGGGCGCCTTCGAGATGGCCGCCACCGTCGACTATCTCTTCGGGTACGACGCCACCGCCCACGTGGTCGAGGACTGGATGTACGAGCGGGTGACCGACGCCTACGTGGCCGACCCGGCCGTGCGGAAGCTGTTCGAGCAGTCCAACCCCTGGGCCCTCCGGTCGATCGCCGAGAAGCTCCTCGAGGCCGAGGACCGAGGTCTCTGGGACGCCTCCCCCGAGGCCCTGGCCACGCTGCGCTCGGCCCTCCTCGAGGCCGAGGGCTGGGAGGAGGGCCGGTGACCCCTCGAACTGGTGACAGAAGTGGCCGCCATGGCGACCAGATCCGCCACCAGTTCCCGTTTGCGGCCGTGGTCGGCCAGGACGAGGCCAAGCTGGCCCTGCTGCTGGCCGCGGCCGAGCCGGCCATCGGCGGCGTGCTGCTGCGGGGGCAGAAGGGCTCGGCCAAGACGACCCTCGCCCGCGGCCTGGCCCGCCTGCTTCCGGGAGAGGCGCCCTTCGTGGAGCTTCCCGTGGGGACGACCGAGGACCGCCTCGTCGGCTCCATCGACCTGGCCGCGGCCCTCACGGGTGGCGAGGTGCGCTTCTCGCCCGGGCTGCTGGCCGCGGCCCACGGCGGCGTCCTGTACGTCGACGAGGTGAACCTGCTCCCCGACCACCTGGTCGACGTCCTGCTCGACGTGGCCGTCAGCGGGGTGAACCGGGTGGAGCGCGAGGGTGTGTCGCACGTCCACCCGAGCCGCTTCGTGCTGGTGGGCTCCATGAACCCCGAGGAGGGCGACCTCCGCCCGCAGCTGCTCGACCGCTTCGGGCTGGCCGCCGACGTCACCGCCCCGGTCGACCCGGCCGAGCGGGCCGAGGCCGTCCGCCGGCGGATGGCGTTCGACGCCGACGCCGACGCCTTCTGCGCGGCGTGGCCCCACCAGTCGCTGCCGGACAACCCCCCCGCCGCCCTTCCCGACGACCTGGTGCACGCCGTGAGCGCCCTGTGCGCGTCGGTGGGCGCCGAGGGGCTGCGGGCCGACCTCGTCATCTGCCGGGCCGCCGCCGCCCTCGCCCGCATCGAGGGCCGGTCGGAGGCCACCGTCGACCACGTCCGGCGGGTGGCGCCCCTGGCCCTGGCCCACCGCCGACGCCGGCACCCCTTCGAGGACCCGGGGATGAGCCAGGAGGAGGTCGACCAGGCCCTGGCCGAGGCGACCGGTGACGAGCAGCAGGAACGGGTGGCGGCACCGGACGCGCCACCGCAGCGGGTCAGCCGGCTGGAGGCGCCTCCGACCACGGCCGCCGGCGGGGGGCGGCGCTCCGTCGTCCGGGGTGACCGGGGCCGGCTGGTGGGCGACCGGGCCCCGTCCGGCCCGCTCGGGTCGGTGGCCATGGGGGCGACCATCCGCTCGGCGGCCCTACGGGGCCAGGGGGCACCCGTCGCCGCCGCCGACGTTCGCCAAGCGGTCCGCGAGGAGAGGGCCGGGAACCTGGTCGTCCTGGCCGTCGACGCCTCCGGGTCGATGGGAGCGGCGACCCGGATGGAGGCGGCCAAGGGTGCCGTCCTCGGCCTCCTGCTCGACGCCTACCAGCGGCGGGACCGGGTGGCGCTGGTCACGTTCCGGGGCGACGGGGCCGAGGTCGTCCTCCGGCCCACGGGCAGCGTGGAGGTGGCCAAGGCCCGCCTCACCGAGCTCCCCACCGGTGGGCGGACGCCCCTCGCCGCGGGCATAGCCACGGCCCTCACCCTGGCCTCCCGCCCCGAGGACCGGCCCCTGCTCGTGCTCGTCTCCGACGGCCGGGCCACGGCCGGCCCCGAGGGCACCGACCCCCTCGTGGCGGCCAAGGAGGCGGCGGCCGAGGTCCGGCGGAGGGGGATCCCGGCGGTCGTGGTCGACGCCGAGGACGGCCACCCCCGCTTGGGCCTGGCCGCCGAGCTGGCCGAGGCCATGGGGGCCCGCTACCTGACCCTGCCCCAGCTCAGCGCGGCGAGCGTCCGGCGGCTGGCGCCGAGCTGACCTGGGCCGGCGCCTCGGCCGGCCGCAACCCCAGCTCCCCGTCGGCCAGCCACCACCCCCCGCCCCAGCGCGCGCCCGGGTCACGGCGGGCGATGGTGTCCACGTGCCACCAGTCGGCCTGGATCCGCTCGGGGGAGACGTCGACGACGACGTACCCGTGGCGTTCCAGGTCGGCCAGGCGCAGGTGCCGGTTCTGGCAGAGGAAGATCCGCCGGGCCAGCGCCGACGCACCGGGCAGCCGGGGCAGCGTGGTCCGGGCGAAGCTGTCGGTGGTCACGCTCGCAGTCACGAACTCGGCCCCCACCGGCAGGTCGGCGGCCCACGACGAGTGGAGGTCGCCGGTGAGCACGGCCACATTCGACGTCCGCCCGGCGGCGCGCACCGTGTCGTAGAACCGCCGGCGCTCGGCGGGGTAGCCGTCCCACTGGCCCGGGTTCACCCCGAGCCCCCCCGCCACGTCGAGGACGCGCAGCGGAGCCAGCATCACCTGGTTGCCGACGAGGAGCCACTGGCCGCTCGAGCCCCGGAGCTCACCCTCCAGCCAGCGCCACTGCTCCTCGCCGAGCAGCGCTCGTCCGGGGTCGGAGACCCGGAACACCGCGCCTCCGGTGGGATTGGCAGGGCGGTCGCGGCCGGCCAGCCGCGTGTCGAGCATGACCAGGTCGGCCAGGGGGCCGAGCCGCACGGTGCGGTAGACCGAGTGCGCGACGTGGCGCCGTACGGGCATCCATTCGAAGTAGGCCTGGATGGCCGCGGCCCGCCGGTCCTCCCAGACGCCGTGACCCCGCCGGTGGGCGCCGGCGCCACCCCGCCAGGCGTCGCCCACGACCTCGTGGTCGTCCCACACGGCGACCACGGGGTGCCGGGCGTGGAGGGCCTGCAGGTCGGGGTCCGTCCTGTACTGGGCATGCCGCGTGCGGTAGTCGTCGAGGGTCAGGAGCGGCCCGGGCGGCTGGTGGGCCCGCACGGCGCGCCGGCTCCCGCGCAGCTTGTCGTTCTCGTAGAGGTAGTCGCCGACGTGGGCCCAGACGTCGAGGTCGCGCGCGGCCAGGCCGGCGTAGGCGTTGAAGAACCCGCACGACCAGTACGCACAGGACGTGAGCCCGACGCGGAGCCGGTCGACCGGGCCGTCCGGTGCCGTGCGGGTCCGGCCCATGGGGGACGACGTCGCCCCGACCGCGAAGCCGTACCAGTAGGGGGTGGACGGCTCCAGGCCGCCCACGTCCACGTGGACGGTGAAGTCGGAATCGGGCGACGCCTCCGCCGTTCCCCGGGCCACGATCCCGGACCCGTCCGCCGTGCGGCTGACCCACCACTCGACGGCTACCGGGTCATGGGCGCCGGTCGTGCAGCGGGTCCAGAGCAGGACGCCGTCGGGAAGGGGGTCGGCGCTGGCCACACCGTGGCGGAAGGAGGTCAAGGCGGCCGGACAGTACCGCCCCCCGGCGGAGCAACGGTCCCGGGCATGACAGTGTGTCGAGCATGGACGTAGGCATCGTTGGCGGTACCGGGCCGGCCGGGCGGGCGCTCGGGGCTCGGCTGGCATCAGTGGGCCTCGAGGTGGTCATCGGGTCGCGGTCGGCCGAGCGGGCCGCCGAGATCGTCGACGACATCCACAAGAGGTGGCCGGACCGGGACCTCCCGCTCAGCCCTGCCAACAACCCCGAGGCGGCGTCGGCGCCCCTGGTGGTCCTGGCCACCCCCTGGGACGCGGCACCGGACACGGCCGCCTCGCTACGCGAGCGGCTCTCGGGCAAGGTCGTCGTGTCCATGGGGAACGCGCTGGCCAAGGTCGACGGGGAGCTGCAGGCCGTGGTCCCGCCCCTGGGATCGGTCGCCGCCGGCGTGCAGGCCGCGGTCCCCGAGGCGCTGGTCGCCGCCGCCTTCCAGCACCTCCCGGCCCGGTCGCTGGGCGACCTCGACCGGCCGGCCTCCGGGGACGTCCTCGTCTGCACCGACCATGCCCAGGCCCTCGACGCCACTTGCGAGCTCGTCCGCCGCGTCCCCGACCTCCGGGCCTTCGCCGCCGGCTCCCTGGCCGCGGCCGGCCCCGTCGAGGCCTTCACCGCCGTGCTGCTCGGCCTCAACGCCCGGTACAAGGGGCGGGCCACCATCCACCTCACGGGTATCGGCGAACGGCGACCCTAGGTGCGCTTGCCACATCATGCGACTGTTTGACACCGCCCGCCAGGCGGTGGTGCCCTTCGAGCCGGGGCCGCTCGTGAAGATGTACACGTGCGGCATCACGCCGTACGACGCCACCCACGTCGGCCACGCCGCCACCTACGTCCTCTACGACGTGCTCCAGCGCCGGCTGCGCGACCTGGGGCACGAGACGCAGTGCGTGCGCAACATCACCGACGTCGACGACGACATCCTTCGCAAGGCCCGTGAGGTGGGCGTGCCGTACCTCGAGCTGGCCGCGGCCGAGGTCGCCCGGTTCCAGTCCGACATGCGGGCCCTGGGCATGCTGCCCGTCTTCAGCGAGCCGGCGGCCAGCTCGGCCATCCACGACATCCTCGGTTTCATCGGGATGGTCCTCGACCGGGGCCACGCCTACCAGGCCGCCGGGGCGGTGTACTTCAGCGTGTCGAGCTTCGAGCGGTTCGGCCAGGTCAGCCACCTGGGCCGCGAGGAGATGCTCGAGCTGGCTGCCGAGCGGGGCGGCAACCCCGACGACCCGGCCAAGCGCGACCCGCTCGACTTCGTCCTGTGGCAGCCGTCGGCCCCCGACGAGCCCGTGTGGGAGTCCATGTGGGGGCCGGGACGGCCGGGCTGGCACATCGAGTGCTCGGCCCTCGCCCTGCGCGAGCTCGGCACCACCATCGACCTGCACGGCGGCGGCACCGACCTGATCTTCCCCCATCACGAGTCCGAGGCGGCCCAGTCGGAGGCGGCCACCGGCGAGCGGTTCGTGCGGCACTGGCTGCACGCTCCCATGGTCGAGTACGAGGGCACCAAGATGTCCAAGTCCCTGGGCAACCTGGTCTTCATCAGCGAGCTCGTCAAGGAGTGGGACCCCATGGCCGTCCGCCTGGCCATCCTCGACCACTCGTACCGGGCGCCGTGGCGGTGGCACGAGGGGCTGTTGCACGAGGCGACGGAGCGGCTGGAGCGCTGGCGGCGAGCGGAGGGCGACGGAACCGCTAGCCTCGAAGAGGTCAGGGTCGCGCTCGACGACGACCTCGACCTTCCCCGGGCCATCCGGGCCATCGACGACGCGGCCGCCAAAGGCCAAGGCGTGCGTCGAGCCGCAGAGCTGATCGGAGTCGCCCTTTCATGAGCGAGAGCAAGAGGTCTTTCTGGTCCACCATCCCGGGCCTCGTCACCGGGCTGGCCGGCCTGCTGACCGGCATCGTCGGCCTGGTCACCGTCCTCATCCAGCTGGGGGTGCTGGGCGACGACGACTCGAACCAGTCGGTGGCCACGACCGAGACGACGGCCACGACCGTCGCCGGGGGTGCCCGGAGCGGGGGCGGCGGCGCCACCCCGACGCCGACGACCGAGGTCCCGCGCTTCACGGTCAGCCCGACGACGCTCGACTTCAAGCCCGCCGACCGCGAGAAGAAGGTGAAGGTCGAGAACATCAGCGAGACGGCGTCGTTGACGGTCGCCCAGCCTCGGGTCACCGGGCAGGACGCCGCCCAGTTCTCGGCCGACGCCGGCACCTGCCGGGGACCGCTGCGGCCCGGTCTGAGCTGCGAGTTGGTCGTGACGTTCTCGCCCGCCGGCCCCCTTCGCACCTACAGGGCCCTGCTCCAGGTGACCGCCGACGGAGCCCGCGGCGCCGAGGTGCCGCTCACGGCCAGCACCCTCCTCTGACGCCCGGCCGGTACTCTGCTGGCGCATGGACCCCGCCGGACTACGGCCGCTCGGGGTCGGCGAGATCCTCGACGTCGCCATCAAGATCTACCGGAGCCGCTTCGGCGACCTGATCAAGGCCGTGCTCGTGGTGTTGGGGCCCGTGTTCGTGCTGGCCGCCGCCACCCGGTTGTCGATCCCGGCCGAGGACACCTTGTTCGAGTCCACCCAGCCCGGGGCCACACCCGAGTTCGAGGGAAGCGACGTGTGGGCGTTCCTGGCCGGGACCGTGCTGATCACCCTCCTGGCCTTCGTCGCCGCCCAGGTGGCCACCGGGGCGTGCTTCAAGGCGGTGGGCGGCGCTTACTTCGACGAGCAGCCCGACTGGCGGGCGTCGCTGCGGTTCGCCCGGTCGCGGTTGGGGGCGCTCCTCTGGCTCTCGTTCCTCTTCGTGGTCCTCCTGGTCCCGGCCACCCTGGCCTGCATCGTCCCCGGCGTCTACCTGTACGTGGCCTGGGCGGTGGCCACGCCGGTCCTGCTCCTCGAGGACGTGCGGGGGCTCGGTGCGCTGAAGCGCTCGCGGGCCCTCGTGAAGGGCCGCTGGTGGCCGACCGTGGCCGTCCTCCTCCTCGTCGCCATCCTCTCGGGCCTCGTGCAGGCCGTCTTCCTCGGCCTGTTCGCCGGCGTGGTGAGCGCCAGCGACAACGAGATCGCCGAGGCCGTGGCCGATGCCGTCGCCCAGACGGCGAGCAGCGCCCTGACCACGCCGCTCTCGGCCGCCGTGCTCACCGTCTTGTACTTCGACCTCCGGGTGCGCCGCGAGGGCTTCGACCTCGAGCTGCTGGCCCGCCGGCTGGGTGTCGAGGCGAGCGGCACGGCGCCGAGCGACGTGACGCCGCCGGCGCCCGCTTCTCCGGCGGCGCCATCGGACGACCAGCCGCCCTTCTGGCCGCCGCCGCCCGGCTGGAAGCCGCGTGACGGCTGAACGGCGGGCGGTGCTGGTCCTGGTGCTGGCCGCCGTCCTGGTGGCCGTCCCGGCCGCCGGCCAGGCCGAGAGCATCACCGGCAGCCAGCTGCAGGCCCTGGCCCAGCGGGCGGCCACCGATCCCCGTGCCCTGGCCGAGCTGCGCGCCGTCCGGGAGGTGGACGGGCGCCCGGTCGACGTCGACCGGGCCCTGGCCGGTGCCGAGGGGGCCGAGCTGGCCGCCCGCCTGCGCCCCCTGGCCGAGGGCGGCGGGGGGGCCGTCGTGGCGGCCGAAGCCTCCGAGGAGGCGGCGTCGATCCTCGAGGGCCGGCGGTTCCGCGAGCCCGACGTCCCCCGCCCGTTCGCCGGGATCCTGCGCACGATCGGGCGGTGGCTCGAGCCCCTCCTCGAGCCCCTGGGCCGCGGGTGGGCCTGGGTCGGCGACAGCATCCCTGCCCAGCTGGTGCTGGTCGCCGTGGTCTTCGCCGCCGCCCTGGTCGTCTCGCTCCGTCTGGTCGGGCGGCGTGGGGCACAGGCCGTCCGCCGGTCGCGGTCCATCGGAGTCGATCCCGGAGGGCTCGACCCGGACGACCTCGAGCGGGAGGCGCTGGGCGCGGAGCGGGCCGGCGACCTCGACCGAGCCGTCCGGCTCCGGTTTGTCGCCGGCGTGCTCCGGCTCGACCGGGCCGGCGTCGTCACCTACCGGTCGTCGCTGACGACCGGGCAGCTGAAGGCGAGGGTCGGGTCGACGTCGTTCGCCCAGCTGGCCGGGGCGTTCGACGAGATCGCCTACGGGGGCCGCCCGGCCGAGGAGTCGGACGTCGACGCGGCCAAGCGGGTGTGGCCACGCGTGCTGGCCGAGGCCGGACGGTGATCGTCGAGGCGTGGCGGTCGATGCGGCCAGGGGCGAGGGCGGCGGTCGTCGCCGTCGTCCTCGTCATCGGCCTCAACCTGCTGGTCGAGGGGGTGACGGTCATCACCGGGGGATCCGGGCCCGGCGGTCCGACGTCGTCGTCGTACGCCACGGCCGACGACGGGCTGGCCGCCTTCGCCGAGCTGCTGTCCCGGCGTGGGCACACGGTCCGCCAGCTCCGCGTGCCGCTCGACGAAGCGGGGCTCGACGCGGCCTGGACCGTGGTGGTCGCCGACCCCGACGGGGTCAGCGGGGAGGAGGCACAGGCGCTGGCGTCGTTCGTCGGCTCCGGTGGTCGCCTGATCGCCGCCGGCCGCCGCGCCGCGCCGCTGGTGGACGGCCTCCTCGCCGGCGGCATGGAGTGGGACGCGGCGGCGGTCCCCGCCGCTCGCCCGCTGGTGCCGGTGGCCGAGGTGGCAGGCGTGACGACGGTGGAGTCGGCCGGAGCGGGCCACTGGAGCGACGCCGGTCCCTCCCTCCCCGTGCTGGGGAGCGGCGACCGGGTGCTGGCCACGGTGGCGTCCACCGGGCCCGGGCGGATCGTGGCCCTGGCCGACGCCTCACCTCTCCAGAACCGCCTCCTGGCCCGGGGCGACAACGCCGCCTTCGCCCTGGCGACGGTCGGCGAGCCCGGGCGGCCGGTCGCCTTCGCCGAAGCGCAGCACGGCTACGGCCGGGAGACCGGCCTGGGGGCGGTGCCGTCCCGCTGGCGCCGGGCCGTGGCCGGCGGGTTCGTCGCCGCCGTGGTGTGGATGTGGTCGCGCGCCCGCCGGCTCGGACCGCCCGACGAGGTCGAGCGGGACCAGGCGCCTCCGCGCCGGGCCTACGTGGAAGCCATGGCCGCGGCCCTGGCCCGGACGCGGCAGCCGGACCTGGTGGTGGCCGGCCTCCAGGAACGAGCCCGGCGCCGGCTGGCCGAACGGGCAGGGGCCCGGCCCGACGCTTCCGACGACGACCTTCGAAGGGCGGCCGGCGAGGCGGGCTTGGCGCCCGACGAGGTCGATGCCCTCTTCCGGCCGGCCCGCACGGATGCCGACGTGGTGGCCGTCGGCCGGGCCGCAGCCCACCTGGCGGAGGGCCCGAGGTGAGCTTGGCCGCGCTCCGCCACGCGGTCGGCGCCGAGGTGTCCAAGGTCGTCGTCGGCCAGGAGGACGCCCTCGACGTCCTCCTCGCCGCCCTCGCCGTGGGGGGGCACGTCCTGCTCGAGGGCGTCCCCGGGGTGGGGAAGACCCTCCTCGCCGACACCACCGCCCGGGCCCTGGGCCTCCAGTTCCGGCGCATGCAGTTCACCCCCGACATGCTCCCGTCGGACATCACCGGCACCATGACGCTGCGGGGCGGCGACCTGACCTTCCGTCCCGGCCCCGTCTTCACCAACCTGCTGCTGGCCGACGAGGTCAACCGCACGCCGCCGAAGACCCAGGCCGCCCTGCTCGAAGCCATGCAGGAGCGCCAGGTCAGCGTGGAGGGCACGCCCCGCCCGCTACCCGACCCGTTCCTCGTGGTCGCCACCCAGAACCCGATCGAGTACGAGGGCACCTACCCCCTGCCCGAGGCCCAGCTCGACCGCTTCCTCGTGAAGCTCGACGTCGCCTACCCCGACGAGGCGGGCGAGGTGGCCATGCTCCGCCTCGCCCACCGGGGCGTCGACCCTGTGACGCTGGCCGACGTGGCCGCGGTGGCCGGGCCCGACGACCTGCGGGCGGCGCGCAAGGAGGTCGACGCCACCACGGCCAGCGAGGAGGTGCTGGCCTATGTGGCCGCCCTCGTCCGACGCACCCGTTCGTTGCCCAGCGTCTCCCTGGGCGCCAGCCCCCGGGCGGCCGTCCACCTCCTGGCCGCCTCCAAGGCCGCCGCCCGTCTGGCCGGGCGGGGCTTCATCACCCCCGACGACGTGGTGGCCATGGCCCCGCCCGTGCTCCGCCACCGCCTCCTCCTGCGAGCGGAGGCCGAGCTCGAGCGGTACCGTCCGGACGACGCGGTGGCCACCGCCATCGCGTCCGTCCCCGTCCCCCGCTAGACGCCCTACGCTCTCGGCCGTGTCCGACTACGCGTTGAAGCTGAGCGAGGCCGAGCTGGCCCGGTACCGGCTCATGGCCGAGATGGCCGCCCGCATGGAGCGCGACCTGTGGGCGGCGGCCGGCGTGGTCGAGGGCGCGACGGTGGCGGACGTCGGGTGTGGTCCGGGCGCAGTCTCGGTTGTCCTGGCCGAGCTGGTGGGACCGTCCGGGCGGGTGGTCGCCGTCGACAGGGAGCCGGAGGCCGTCGCCGCGGCCCGAGCGGCGGCGGCGGGTGTCGGCAACCTGACCGTCGAGGTGGGCGACGCGTGCGACACCGGCGTCGCCTCCGGCAGCGCCGACGTGGTCATGATCCGCCACGTCCTGGCCCACAACGGGCCCGTGCTCGACGCCATCGTGTCCCATGCCGTCTCGCTCGTGCGCCCGGGCGGCCGCGTGTACCTGGCCGACGTCGAGGCCAGCGCCATCCGCACCCGGCCGTCGTTCCCCGACCTCGACGACCTGAACGCCCGCTACTTCCGGTGGCACGAGCAGCAGGGCAACGACCTCTCCGTCGGCCTCCGGCTGGGCGAGCTCCTGGCTCACGCCGGCCTGGAGGACGTCCAGCACCACGGTCGCTACCAGATCTTCCCGGTGCCGCCGGGTATGCGCCCTCCCCCCTGGGCCGCTCGGGAGGTCCTGGTGGCCGCCGGCCTGGCCACCGAGGACGACCTCGACCGGTGGAACGCGGCCTTCGAGCACGTCGACCGGCTCCAGCCCCGGCCGTTCGCGTTCACGCCGTTCTTCTTCGCCTTCGGCCGCCGTCCCCCTGGCTGACTGGGCCCAGATCGGGGTCGTGCGGGGCGACGACGGTCACCGCCGGTGCGGCTGGTGCGTCGCCGCCGCCGACTACGTCGCCTACCACGACGACGAGTGGGGGCGGCCGGTCACCGACGACGTGCGGCTCTTCGAGAAACTCTCCCTGGAGGGGTTCCAGTCGGGGCTGTCGTGGCTGACCATCCTGCGCAAGCGCGAGGGCTTCCGGCGGGCGTTCGCCGGCTTCGACCCCGGACGGGTGGCGGGCTTCGGGCCGTCCGACGTCGAGCGGCTGCTGGGCGACGTCGGGATCGTCCGCCACCGCGGCAAGATCGAGGCCACGATCGCCAACGCCCGAGGGACGCTGGAGGCCCAGCGGCGCCACGGCTCCCTCGCCGCCCTCGTGTGGTCGTTCGAACCTCCTCGCCGGGGACGGCCGGTCCCCAAGCGCCTCGGCGACCTGCCCGCGACGACGGTGGAGTCCGCCGCCCTGGCCAAGGCACTCAAGGCGCTGGGGTTCCGCTTCGTCGGCCCGACCACGGCCTACGCGGCCATGGAGTCCCTCGGCCTGGTCAACGACCACCTGGCCGGTTGCCATGTGAGGACCGCCTGCGAGCGGGACCGGCGGGCGATGCCGGCCCTCACGTCCGGACGAAGGTGATCTTCCTGGCCCCGTTCGTGCACTCGTAGGAGGCCTGCGGGATGGGATCCTGCACACTGCGGGTGAGGACGCACCGGTAACCCTCGACGCTGAGCGACTGGGGGCCGCCGGAGCTGGTGCGCCGGCCGGCGACCCGGACGAACGCCTCGGCCTCGGCGCACGTCACGCCGGTGGCCTTGACCTGGCTGGCCGCGTCCTCGCTGTTGGGAGTGAAGGCGACGGTCTGGCAGTCGAGCGTCATCGCCGCTCCCGTGGCCCGGGTCGTGGACGTCGCCCGCCCGGGGGTCGTGCTCGTCGTCGCCGCGCCGGGCGCGGCCGTCGTGGCCGGGCCACCGCCGCCCACCACGCCACAGGCGATGCGGTCGCCGGCATCGCCGGTCGACAGGGTGGTGGCGTCGGGCTGGCGGACGTACCGGGTGGGGACGTTGGCGTAGTTGTCGGGGTTGGCGTGCACGATGACGGCGCGGCCCTCGGCGGTCTGCAGGTCGGAGAGCCTGTAGCGGTCCGTGGTGAAGCGGATCTCGGCCGTCCCGTCGGCCAGCACCATCAGGACGGGCTGGTCGCCGGCGTGGACGGGATGGGCCTGGTCGCCGAGCACCATGTGGCCGCCGGCCGACATGAAGGCCGGGGTCCCCCGCTCGCACCTGCCCACGGCGTGAACGTGGAAGCCGTGGAAGCCGGGTGGGAGGTTGGTGAAACGGCCTTCCACGGCCAGCCGCCCATCCGCCTCGGTGAACGTCACCCGCCCCACGGACGCGCCGTCGACCCCGATCATCTCGGCCGTCGTACCGGGCGCCGCCGTGGTCACCGTCGTCTGGGCCGCGCTGTCCGCCCCCTCCCCGTCGTCATCGTCGCCACAAGCGGCGAGCAGAGCCCCGGCGAGGGCGAGGGACACGACGGGAAGCAGGCGATTGGATCTCACCGGGACACAGTACGGCCGGCGGATCGGCGGCGTAGCATCGGTGGAGGGGGCAAAGGGGCTACGGCGTGGAGTTGCGGGTCCTCGGGCCGATGGAAGTCGCCGACGACGAGTCGCGGTTGATCGACCTCGGCGTGGGCCGGCACCGGGCAGTGCTCGCCGCGCTTGTGATGGAGGCTGGTCGGGTCGTGTCCCTCGACCGTCTGGTCGACAGCCTCTGGGGGGACGACCCGCCACCGACCGCCAACAAGACGCTGCAGGTGTACGTCTCCCGGCTGCGCAAGGCCCTGGAGGCCGACCGCCGGCCGGGGGCGCCGTTCCAGGTGCTCGTAACCCAGCCTCCGGGCTACGTGCTGCGCGCCGACGGCATCGCCGTCGACGCCGTCCGCTTCGGAACGCTGGCGGCCGAGGGCGAGCGGCTGCTCCGTGCCGGAAAGGCGGCGGAGGCCCGCGAGGCACTCGACAGCGGCCTCCGGCTCTGGCGGGGGTCGGCCTACGAGGGCCTCGCATTCGAGTCGTTCGTCCAGCAGGAGATCGCCCGGCTCGACGAGCTCCGGGCGGTCGCCGCCGAGAACCGGGTGGAGGCCATGCTGGCACTGGGTCGCAACCCGGACGCCGTGATCGACGTCGAGCGCCTGGTGGCCGACGACCCTCTCCGTGAGCGGCGATGGGCGTTGCTGGCCCTCGCCCTTTACCGCACCGGCCGCCAGGGCGAGGCGTTGCGAACGCTCGATCGGGCTCGCCGGACGCTGGGGGAGGAGCTGGGGATCGAGCCCGGGCCCGAGCTGCGCCGCCTGGAGCGCGACATCCTGGCCCAGGCGCCTGCCCTGGAGCTGCGGCTCCCGGACGAAGACGCGCCGCGTGCAGCACGACGCGTGCCCCTGGGCCGGGCCACTGCCGCCATCGCCTCGCTCGCCTCCGCTTTGGCTCCGGCACGGCAGGAAAGAACACGCGAACCGGCGGTGCTGCCGCCGACGGCGCGCCCGCACGGGTTCTCCCTGGAGGAGATGGCCATCGCAGTGACGCCGTTCACGATGAGCGGCAGCGACCCCGCGTACTACCCGGACACACCGTTCCAGATCCTCTACATCGACAGCGTCGACGTCCGGCCCGTCGGCTCCGGGTTCATGACCACGGGGAGCAACTCCTTCACAGCAGGTCCGGAGACCTGCTACTTCGTCCCGATCTTCTACGTCGACGACCTTCCCCCGGTGTTGGGCACATTCCCGACGACGCCGGCCGGGGCGGCTGCGTACTTCTTCGACCCGGCGCACTACGGGGCGAGGGACTTCGAGGCCGTGGTCGACGGCACCAGCACGGCCGTAGGCGCCGAGTACCTCGCCGGGCCGTTCCTCTCCACAGAGGACGCCAGCCACAAGATCACACTGGCCGTGTTCGTCGGACCACTGCCGCCCGGGGCCCACACCGTCGTCATCCGCGGGGGGATCTTCGGGAGGGGGATGGCCGAGACCTTCGGCTCCTCGTTCCTGCAGCTGGAGTTCGCCTACGCGGTGGACGTCGTCGACGTCGGACAGGAGCCCGGGTCGGCCGCCGGGACCGATGCCGGGGTGACCGCCTGAGGCCCGGTTTACCGGTTCTTTACCGGTGTCCGGGAGGCTGTCCCCGTCGAAGGCCAACGGGCCGACGAGGACGAAGGGGAGAGAGATGGCACTGGACGTCAGGACGCAGGTCGAGCCGGGCGGCATCCGGGTCAACGAGAGTGAGGCCGGCGGCTTGCGGGTGCGCTCGCACGTCAAGGCCGGCGGGCCGGTCTTCCAGCACACCGAGAGCAAGGGCCTGCGGGTCCGCTGGCAGGTGACGACCGGCGGCATCCGGTACAACCACAACGAGGCCCGCGGCCTCCGGGGGCGTTCGGCGTGAACGGCACGGTCGAGGATCCACTCGACGAGGCGGTGGCGCTCCATGCGCAGGCGCTCGGCCTGCAGGAGCGCCACCGGCGCGTCGAGGCGGAGGCCGCCGCTCGGCGGGCGCTGGCGCTGTTCGAGATCCATGGCGGCCCGCACGACCCGGACGTGGCCAACGTGGCCAACCTGCTGGCCGCTCTCCGAGCCGACGCCGACGACCTGGGCGAGGCCGAGGTGCTGGCCCGGTGGGCGGTGGCCATCATGGCCGCCCTGCCCGCCGGCGACGACGTCGACCGGCTGAGGATCCAGTGCGTTCGCTCGCTGGCGACCATCCTCCGCCGGCGGGGCCGGCACGCCGAGGCGGCACAGTGCTTCGCCCAGGCGCTCCCCTCGGCCCGCCAGGTTCTCGGCCCCGAGGACCCCGACACGACGGCGATCGAGAACGAGCTCGCCATCCTCTGCAAGTACACCGGTCGCTTCGACGAGGCGGAGGGCCTGTACCGGCACGTCCTCGCCGTGATCGAAGCCCACGAGGGTCCGGACAGCGCGCCGGCGGCGGCGATCTACCACAACCTGGCCGGGCTCGAGCACGCTCGGGGGCGGTACGCCGAGGGCGAACCATGGGCGCGCCGGTCGGTTCGCGTCCACGCCGCGACCCTCGGCACCGACCACCCCGACACGTTGGCCGACGAGGCCCAGCTCGGGTCGCTCCTCGCCGCCCAGGGCAAGGACGAGGAGGCCGAGGCGCTGTTCCGAGAGGCGATCTCGCGATTCGAGGAGCTCTGGGGCCCGGACCACTACGAGGTGGCGGTGAACGCCGGCAACCTGGCCGTGCTCCTGGCTCAGCGAGACGAGACGGCAGAGGCCGAGAGCCTCTACCGTCGCGCCCTGCACATCAAGACCAAGGTCCTCGGTCCGGACAACGCCGAGGTGGCCACCCTGGCCAACAACCTGGCTGTGCTCCTGGCCGACACCGGGCGCGACCACGAGGCCGCCGCGCTGTTGGCCCAGGCGCTCCCGGTCCTCGAGGCGACCCTCGGTCCCCACGACCCCACCACCGAGGCTTGTGCCGCCAACCTGGCTGACATCCACCCCCGGACGGCCTGACCACGATGCGAGACCGCAGGCTGCTGGCGCCCCAGGTCGTCCAGACGTCGGCCATGGAGTGCGGCCCCGCCGCCCTCACCTGCCTCCTCGCGGGCTTCGGCCGCCACGTCAGCTGCGGGCGCCTGCGCGAGGCGTGCCAGACCGACGTGGACGGGACCTCGGTCGACGCCCTGGAGGACAGCGCCAACCTGCTGGGCCTCGAGGCCGAGCGGGTGATGATGCCGGTGGACCACGTCTTCCTCGAGCCGGCCCGGGCCCACCCCGCCCTGGTCGTCGTGCGACATCCCACCGGACTTGGGCCGGTCGCTCGAGGCCGAGGCGATCGAGGACCTGGCCATCGGTGGAGGATTGCTCGGCGTGCTCGCCGCACGACGGCGAGGAGGAGCGCCTGGCTGGGTACGCCCGTTCGAGTCGTGAGATGGACCGCCGTCTCGGCGCTCTCCTCGCCCTCGCCCCGCGCGGGTGGATGGTCGCTGCGACCGGGGGCCTCGGCCTGGATCGCCCGGGGTGCCTCGCCCGCATCGGTCGCCGTGGGCGGCGGCGGCATCCTGCTGGCCCTGACCGCCCTGACCCGCCTGGTGAACGGTTGGCCCAGCTCTCGGACGCCGCGGTTGCGTGGTCGCAGGTCGCGCCGCTGTACGACGCCGCCGCTCGGACGCCGGCGCCGCCTCGGGCTGACGATCGGCGCGAGGTCCTCGACCGCACCGACGCTCTCGTCGTCATCCGTCAGTGAGCTCCTGCCCGGGCCGCGGCCCGGCGCCGTTCCAGGAACGTGCGCTCGGCTTCGTTCGTCGCGAGGGCGGCAGCGGTCTCGAAGGCCTGGCCCGCCTCGGCGCCGCGCCCCAGGCGCAGCAGGAACTCTCCGCGGGTGGCGTGGAACAGGTGGTAGTCCCCGAGGTCGAGGCCCTCGACGGCGGCCAGGGCGACGGCCGGTCCCTCGATCTCGGCCAGGGCCACGGCCCGGTTGAGCTGGACGACCGGAGTTGGCGCGAACACGAGGAGCTGGTCGTACAGCCGGAGGATCTGCCCCCAGTCGGTCTCGGACGCGGTCGGCGCGTCGCTGTGGACGGCGTTGATGGCGGCCTGGATCTGGTACGGCCCGGGCTGGTTGCGACGGAGGCACGCCCGCACCAGGGTCTGTCCCTCCTCGATCAGGGACCGGTCCCAGAGGCTGCGGTCCTGGTCGGCGAGGAGGACGATGCTGCCGTCGGCCGCGGTGCGGGTGGTGCGGCGCGCCTCGGTCAGCAACAGCAGGGCCAGCAGCCCGATCACCTCGGGCTCGTCGGGCATGAGCTCGGCCAGCACCCGGGCCAGGCGGATGGCCTCGGCGCACAGGTCGGCCCTGACCAGGTCGTCGCCGCTCGAGGCCGTGTAGCCCTCGTTGAAGACCAGGTAGACGACGGCCAGCACGGGGCGGAGGCGGTCCGGCAGCTCGGCGTCGGTCGGGACCCGGTAGGGGATCTTGGCCGCCCTGATCTTGCGCTTGGCCCGGACCAGCCGCTGGGCCATGGTGGCCTCGGGGACCAGGAAGGCCCGGGCGATCTCGGGCGTCTCCAACCCGCCGAGCAGCCGTAGGGTCAGCGCCACCTGGGCGGCGGGGGCCAGGGCCGGGTGGCAGCAGGTGAAGATCAGTCGGAGACGGTCGTCGGTCACCATGCCACCCTCCTCCGGGGGCTCGGGCCCGGCGTGCAGCAGGGCGGCCTGGGCGTGGCGGTCGTCCCGCGACGACTCGCGGCGCAGCCGGTCGATGGCCCGGTTGCGCGCCGTGGTCGTGATCCACGCCCCGGGATTCGGCGGGAGGCCGGTGGCCGGCCACTTCTCGACGGCCACGGCGAAGGCCTCCTGGACCGCCTCTTCGGCGAGGTCGATGTCGCCGAAGAGGCGGATCAAGGTGGCGACGGCCCGGCCGGACTCCTCGCGGAAGACCCGGCCGATCCCTGCGACGTCGGGCGGCGTCACCAGGTGCGGCTCAGCCCGCGTCGTCCTGGAACGGACGGACCTCGATCGGTGCCCGGCACGCCTTGGTGGCCTTGGCCGCCCAGGCCATGGCGGCGTCGAGGTCGGCGCAGTCGATGACCCAGAAGCCGCCCAGCTGCTCCTTGGTCTCCGGGAAGGGACCGTCGGTGGTCAGCACCTCGCCCCCGGACTCCCTCACCACGGTGGCGGTGTTGGCCGGGTGGAGCCCGCCGGCGAACACCCACGCCCCGGCGTCCTTGATCTCCTGGTTGACGGCGTCGACGTCCTTGTACATCTGCTCGACGACGTCGGGCGCCGGCTCGGGCTCGCCCTCGACCATGTACACGGAAAGCAGGTACTGAGTCATGTCGTTCTCCTGTCTCGGGAGGACCGGCCGTTCCGGTCCCTCACTACCACTACGAAGGCGACCTCCCGGCATCGACACCTCCCGCGAGATTTCTCGGAACGGACTAGGACGGGTGCCGTGAGCCCGACGCCGCGTGCCGCCGCCCTGGTCGCCGTCCTGGCCGGGCTGGCCCTGGTGGTGCCCGTGCCCCTGGTCCTGCTGGGCGCGGTGATCGTGGCCGCGGCGACGCTGGCCGACGCCCTCTCCGTGCGACGGGACCCCGGCGCGTCGAGGCGGCTGGCTGCCGTCCTGGCCCGCGGCGTCCCGGCCGACCTCGAGGTCGACCTGGGCGGGCCCGCTCGCGGCGCGGTCAGGGTCCGTCAGCCGGTGCCCCCGGACTTCACCGTGGAGCCGGCCGAGGCCGACGACCGCCTGGAGGCGGTGGTCACGCCGCGCCGGCGCGGCCGCCACTCCATCGCCCCGCCGGCCGTCCGGCTGACCGGTCCTCTGGGCCTGGGCCGGTGGTACCACGGCGGCCGCGACGCAGCCGAGGTCGTCGTCTACCCCGACCTCCCCGCCGCCCGCCGGCTGGCCCAGGCCGTGCGCCAGGGCAAACTGGGCGGGCAAGGCCGGCGGGTTCGGGGGCCGCTCGGCCTGGGCACCGACTTCGAGTCGGTGCGTGAGTACGCGCCGGACGACGACGTCCGCCGCATCAACTGGCGGGCCACGGCCCGCCTCGGGCGGTCGATGACCAACGAGTACCGGGTCGACCAGAACCGCGACGTGGTCTGCCTGGTGGACACCGGCCGGCTCATGGCCGCCCCGCTGGGCGACCGCACCCGCCTCGACGCCGCCCTCGACGCGCTCACCGCCGTGGCCGTGGTGGCCGACGAGGTGGGCGACCGCTGCGGCGTCGTCGCCTTCGACTCGGAGATCCGCCGCCAGGCCCGCGCACGGAGGGCCGGGTCCCGGGGCGTGGTGGAGGCGGTGTTCGACCTCGAGCCCCGGCCGGTCGACAGCGACTACGAGCTGGCCTTCGCCACCGTCGCCCGTTCGAAGCGGTCGTTCGTCCTCGTCGTCACCGACCTGCTCGACGAGGCCGCGGCCCGGTCGCTCCTCGACGCCGTGCCGGTCCTGGCCCGGCGCCACGTGGTGGCCGTGGCCACGGTGGCCGACCCCGAGGTCACCCAGCTGGTGACGGCCCCACCCTCGACCGCGTTCGACGTGTACGCCGCCGCCGTCGCCCTCGACGTGCTCGACGGCCGCACCAGGGTGTCGGCCAGGCTGGCCCGGGCCGGCGCCGAGGTGGTGGAGGCTCCGCCCGACGCCTTTTCGGCCGCCTGCGTGGCGACCTACCTCAGGGCGAAGTTCCGGGCCCGCCTGTGACCGCCGGCCGTGGCCGGCCCAGCCTCCACCCCAGCGCCCAGTAGACGGCGGCCAGCCCCAATCCGACCGCCAGCGCCGGGCCCACACCGATCCCGAGGGGTGTGACCAGTCCCTCGGTCAGGCCGGCGACCACCAGCCACAGGGCGGTGCCGAGGGCGAGCTCCACCGCGGCCCGCGCCTCGGCGGCCAGCGCCTGGCCGCGCGGCCGCCGCCCGGGGTCGACCAGGGCCCAGCCGATGCGCAGGCCGGCGGCGCCGGCCACCACGATGCACGACAGCTCGAGCACGCCGTGGGGGACGATCAGCTCGAGCATCACCGACCCGTTGCCGGCGGCCACGCCGAGACCGACGACCACGCCGATCAGGGCCCCGTTGAACAGCAGCACCCCGGCGGTGAGGAGGCCGAAGGAGATGCCCCCCGCCACGGCCGCGAAGGTCACCCGGATGTTGTTGGTGAAGATGCCGGCCGAGAACGACGCCCGCTCGCCGCGGGAGAGCCCGAGGTCGGAGCCCTCCGGGCGGGGCCGGGCCACCGCCTCGCTCGTCGACGGCACGAGGGCGCCGGCCGATCCCGGGTCGTTCCAGGCCCACAGGCCGCCGACCAGCGCGGGCCCGAACAGCAGCAGGGCGGAGACCGCGAGCAGCGCCGGCCGTTCCCGGATCCGCCTCCAGTACCCGTGGCTCAGGAACTCCCGGGCCGACTCCCGCCGCACGCTCGTCCCGTACACCACGGCGTGGGCCCGACCCACCAGGTCCTCGAGGGCGGGGACGGTGGGCTCGGCCGGGAACCGTCGGCGGGCCAGGGCGAGGTCGGCCGCCGCACCCCGGTACAGCTCGCCGAGGCGGCGCATCCGCTGGGCTCCCAGGCGCTCGGGGCGGCCCTTGGCCGCCTCCAGCAGGGCGTCGAGCTCGTCCCACGACGGGCGGCGCTGGGCGATGAAGGCGTCTAGGTTCACGGTCGGTGTTCTACGAGGATCGCATCTCGGTGGCCACGCCGGAGGGCGTCACCCTCGAGGTCACCCTGGCCGGCGTGGGGTCGCGGTTCGCGGCCGGCCTCGTCGACCAGCTCCTGCGGTTGGCGCTCCTGGCCGCGCTGCTCATCTTGCAGCATGTCGCCACCGGCGGCTCCGACGTGTCGGGCGGCGCCGTCGCCGGGGTGGTGGTCGCCGTCTTCCTGGTGCAGTTCGGCTACGACGTGCTGTTCGAGACCCTGGCCTCGGGCCGTACCCCCGGCAAGCGCTGGACCGGGCTGCGGGTGGTCAAGGCCGGCGGGGGACCGGTCGGGTTCGTCGCCAGCGCCCTGCGGAACATCCTGCGCATCGTCGATTCCCTGCCCGGCTTCTACCTCGTCGGCATCCTCTCCGTTCTCTTCACCCGAAACAACCAGCGGCTGGGCGACCTGGCCGCCAGCACCCTGGTCGTGCGCGAGCGGCGGCAGAGGACCACGCTGCCGCCCGTCCCTCCCGTCGCCGCGGAGGCGGCGCCGCGCCCGGAGGACGGCCTCTGGGACGTTTCGGGCATCTCGGCCGAGGAGATCGCCACCGTGCGCCGGTTCCTCGACCGCCGATCGACGCTCGCCCCCGAGGCGAGGGAGCGCCTGGCGTACGAGATGGCCACCCGGCTCGGTCCCAAGGTGCCGGGCCCGTCCCGCCGGTGGGACCCCGAGGAGTTCCTCGAGTACCTGGTGAGCGCCAAGGCGGCACGGGGATGAGGGCCAGGACGACGGTCGACCTGCACGACGTGCGCATCGCCGGCGCCGTGATGCTGGGTGCGGCCGCCCTGGCGCCCGTGCTTCCCGGGCCCGACGGTGTCCCCTGCCCGCTGCGCGGCCTCACCGGCGTCCCGTGCCCGCTGTGCGGCATGACCACCAGCGTCACCGCCGCGGTGCACCTCGACCCGCTGACCGCGCTGGCCGCCACTCCCGCCGGCGTGCTCGCCGTGGTCGCGGCTGTCGCCCTGCTGGCCTTCCGCCGCTGGCGCCGGGTGACGGTCCCGGTGTGGGCCTTCCCCGCCGCCCTGGCGGCCATGTGGACGTGGCAGCTGGTGCGCCTCGGCGTGCAGTGAGCCCTCCGGTGTACCGTTCGCACCTCGAAGGCGTCCGGCGGGGAGTGGGGAGACGATATGGCTGACTTTGGTCCAGGCCCGGCCGGTGGCGGGAGCGTGCAATCCGGCCCGCGAGCGAGCTTCGGTATCCGGTTCGTGGCCGCCCTCATCGACGGCATCCTCCTGGGCATCATCGGCTATGTGCTCGGGCTCATCCTCGGGACGGCCCTCGGCACCGCGGTCCAGATCCTCCTCGGGCTCGCCTACTACGCCTACCTGGAGGGAAGCCCGTCGGGGCAGACCATCGGGAAGAGGGCGATGAACATCAGGGTCGTCGACTTCAACAGCGGCGGCCCGATCGGTCCCACCCGCGGCCTCATCCGCTACCTCGGGCGGATCGTGTCCAGCATCCCGTGTGGGCTCGGGTACTTCTGGATGCTCTGGGACTCGGAGAAGCAGACCTGGCACGACAAGATCGCCACCACGGTGGTCGTGCCGACGTCGGCCTACCCCGTCGCCGCCTGGCCGGGCTGAGCACGTCGCTCAGCCGGCCACCCGGCGCAGGCTGCGGATCAACTGGTGGTCGGCGGTGAAGAGCCGCGCCAGCGTGAGCCGGCCGGCCACCAGGGCGGCGAAGGCGTTGCCGCCCAGCAGCATGTACATCACCACCATCTGCAGCCGGATGGCGGACGACGGCGAGGCGCCGGCGAGCAGCATGCCGGTCATGGCCCCGGGCAGGGCCACCAGGCCGACCACCTTGGTCTGGTCGACGATGGGCAGCATGCCGTTGCGCACCGCGGCACGGTGCCACCACGCCGCCGCCTCGGCCGAGGTCTCGCCCAGGCTGAGGTGGGCCTCCACCTCGCGCCGGTGGGCGCCGAGGTCGTCGCGCAGGCGTCCCATGACCAGCGACGACGTGTTCATCGCATTGGAGATGATCATCGACCCGAGCGGGATGGCCGCCCGGGGCACGGCAGGCACGATGCCGAGCAGCAGGAGCACGCCGAGCGTCCCGCCGGCGGCCACCGACACGGCGATCGCCGCGATCCAGTAGGCGCCGGGGACCCGCCTGCCCCGGGCGCCGGATGTCAGCGTCGCCGTCCCGATCATGACCAGGAGCACCAGGGGGGTGAGGGCCGAGCTGCTCCCGAACACGAAGTCGAGCACGAACCCCACGGCCAGGAGCTGGGCGAACGACCGGAAGGTGGCCACCCCGATGTCGCGCTCGAGATCGGCCTTGCGCACCCGGGAGACCACGATCGACACGGCCACCAGGAGCAAGGCCAGGGCCACGTCGGCCCACGAGATGCGCCCGCTCAGGTCGTTCACCATGCCTGCCTTCGTTCCCTGCGCTCGCCGGCCCCCGAAGCCCTTCCGGCAGAGGCCGCCGCGTCGCTCCCGCCGGGCCGGCAGGCCGGGGCCGCGTGCGGGTTCACTGCAGGCCCACGGGCAGGATCCGGTCGGCCAGCTCCTCGGCCTGACGGCGGTCGTGGGTGACCATGACGACGGTCAGCCCGTCGTCGGCCAGCGACCGGATGAGGGCCTCGACGCCGGCTTTGGCGATGCTGTCGAGCGCGGACGTGGGCTCGTCGAGGAGCAGGCACTCCGGCTCCCGGGCGAGGGCTCGGGCCAGGCACATGCGCTGCGCCTGGCCGACGGAGAGCACATCCGCCTCGCGGGCGGCGAGGGCGACGTCGAGCCCGACCCGGGCCAGGAGCTGCGGCGTGCCCGGCCCCACGTTGTCGGCCACCGTCCCTGGGAACGTGACCGGCACCTGTCCCACGTACTGGACCCGTCGCCGCAGGTCGAGCACGTCGTAGGAGCGGACGTCGCGGCCCTCGAACAGGACCTCGCCGTCGTCGGGGTCGTCGAGGCGGTTCAGCAGGCGGAGCAGGGTCGTCTTGCCCGCGCCCGAGGGGCCGACCATCGCCGTGAGGCCGTCGGAGGGGATGCGGGCCGAGAACCCCCCGATGATCGGTCCGGCGTCACCGTCGACCCGTACGTTCCGATACTCGAAGCGGTCGCCCATGGCCGCACCAGTATCCTCGCCCGCAATGAAGGTCTCTCTCCCCGACGGTTCCACCCGCGACCTGCCCGACGGCGCCACGGCGGGCGACCTCGCGACATCCATCGGCCGCGGCCTGGCCAAGGCCGCGGTGGCGGCCATGGTGAACGGCGCCCAGGTCGACCTCGGTACCCGGCTGAAGGACGGCGACGAGGTCGCGGTCATCGCCGCGGACAGCGAGAAGGGGCGCTACGTCCTGCGCCACTCGACCGCCCATGTGATGGCCCAGGCCGTCTGCGACCTGTTCCCCGGAGCGAAGTACGCCATCGGCCCGCCGATCGAGGACGGCTTCTACTACGACTTCGACCTGCCCGGCGGGGCCCGCTTCAGCGACGACGACCTGGAGCGTATCGAGGCCCGCATGCGGGAGATCGTGGGGGAGGGGCAGCCCTTCGTCCGGGAGGAGCTGACGCGCGAGGAGGGCCTGCAGCGCTTCGCCGACCAGCCGTTCAAGGTGGAGATCATCGAGGGTGTGGACCCCTCGGAGGGTGCCGAGGGCGGGGCGGTCAGCGTCTACAGGAACGACGGCTGGGCCGACCTGTGCCGGGGCCCGCACGTCCCGTCCACGTCGCGCCTCGGCTCGTTCAAGCTGATGAAGGTGGCGGGTGCCTACTGGCGGGGCGACGAGCGCCGGCCCATGCTCCAGCGCATCTACGGCACGGCGTGGGAGTCCGACAAGGCGCTGAAGGACCACCTGCGCCGGCTGGAGGAGGCCGAGCGCCGCGACCACCGCCGGCTCGGCCTCGAGCTCGACCTCTTCCACTTCCCCCCCGAGATCGGCGGCGGCCTGCCCGTGTTCCATCCCAAGGGCGGGCTGATCCGCAAGATCATGGAGGACTACGCCCGCGCCGAGCACGAGGCCGCGGGCTACCAGTTCGTGTGGACCCCGCACCTGTCCAAGTCGACTCTGTTCGAGATCTCCGGCCACCTCGCCTGGTACGCGGACGGCATGTACCCCCCCATGGAGATGGAGGGGGCGACGTACTACCCGAAGCCGATGAACTGCCCGATGCACATCCTGATCTACCAGAGCCAGGCCCGGTCCTACCGGGAGCTGCCGTTGCGGCTCTTCGAGTTCGGCACGGTGTACCGGTTCGAGCGCTCCGGCGTGCTCCACGGCCTGACTCGGGTGCGGGGCTTCACCCAGGACGACTCGCACATCTTCTGCACCCCGGATCAGCTCGCTGGTGAGCTGACGTCGCTTCTCGCCTTCGTCCTCAAGATCCTCCGGACGTTCGGCCTGACCGAGTTCGAGGCGGAGCTCTCGACCCGGCCCGAGAAGTTCGTCGGCGACCCGGCCGAGTGGGACGAGGCGACCGAGGCGCTGCGCCAGGCGCTGGAGGGCGTCGGTCTGGAGTACGAGGTGGCCGAGGGCGAGGGCGCGTTCTACGCACCGAAGATCGACGTGCACGTGCGCGACGCCATAGGCCGGCGCTGGCAGATCTCGACCCTGCAGGTGGACTTCCAGTTCCCGCAGCGCTTCGACCTGGAGTACGTCGGCGCCGACAACGCCCGCCATCGTCCCCGCATGATCCATCGGGCCCTGTTCGGCTCGGTCGAGCGGTTCTTCGCCATCCTCCTCGAGCACTACGCCGGTGCCTTCCCCGCCTGGCTCTCCCCGGTGCAGGCCCGGGTCCTGCCCGTGCGGGCCGACCACGAGCTGTACGCCGCCGCCGTGCTCGGCCGGCTCCAGGCCACGGGTCTGCGGGCCGACGTGGTGGCCGCCGACGAGCCCCTGGGCGGTCGCATCCGCAAGGCCAAGCTGGAGAAGATCCCGTACGTGCTCGTCGTGGGCGACGACGACGTGGAGGCGGGGACGGTCGGGGTGAACCCGCGCGGGGGAGAGGTGGAGCGGGACGTCCCCCTTGCCACCTTCGTCGAGCGCCTGCGCGACGAGGTCGAGAACCGGACGTCACGCTAGAGCGCCGATGTCACTAGAGCGGCTGTGGGCCGGATGGCGCAGCGAGTATGTGGAGGGGGCGGCGACGGCCGAGGGGTGCGTCTTCTGCCGCATCCTGGCCAGCGACGAGTCGGGTGAGACGACGTACATCCTGCGGCGCGACGAGTGGTGCGCAGTCGTCCTCAACGCCTACCCCTACACCAGCGGCCACCTCATGGTCATGCCGATCCGTCACGTGGGCGAGCTCGAGGACCTGACCTCCGACGAGGCCCTCGGGCTGTGGCGCGACCTGGCCGACGCCGTCCGGGCGCTGAAGACCGCCTACTCCCCGGACGGGCTCAACGTGGGGGCCAACCTCGGGCGCAGCGCGGGAGCGGGCGTCCCCGGCCACTTCCACATGCACTGCCTGCCGCGTTGGAACGGCGACACCAACTTCATGACCACGCTGGCCGAGACCAGGACGCTGCCCGAGGCGCTCCCCGCCACCTACGAGAAGATCCGCAAGGCGTGGCCGGCCGATGGCTAAGGAGCCCGACGAGCCCGAGAAGGAGCCCAAGGAAGTCGAGCACCGAGACGAGCTTCCCGAAGACCTCGACGTCACCAGGTACGTCGGGATGTACACCTTCCCCGACATCCGCCGCCGGCGCTGGCCGGCCTTCGCCTACCTCCTGCTGGCCGCCGGGCTCGGCGTGCTCACCGCCGCCTACCCCGGTGACCGGGTCCTGGTGAACTCGGGGTTCCTCGCCGCTTCCATCGTCCTCACCTTGATCGGCGTCTACCACCTGGTCGCGGCCTGGCCGCTGGCCGTGCGCGACACCGACGCCCTCCTCGCCGCCGCCGGCGAAGTCGGCTTCCCGGTCGGCCACGCCTCCGCCCAGCTGGGCTGGCGAGGCCTCCGCAGCCGCCCCACCTGGAGGATCCTCCTGTACTCGGGGGAGGATCCGCCCCAGAAGCGCGGCCTCGTCCTCGTCGACGCCGTGGACGGCCACGTCCTCGACCACTTCGTCGAGGACAACCCCGAGGACTGGTCGTAGTCTCGCAGGTGGCTCCCTGGGCGTTATGCGGGGGCGATCACCTTGTAGCCCAGTTGACGGGCGGCCTGCGCCATGCGCTCGTCGTAGATGACGAGTTCGCGAATGTCGCGGCCAAGGCGTTCCGCGGATGCGAGATGAATGGCATCCAGCGATCGGAGCCCATGCGGCTCCAGCGCTCCAGCTCGCGTGAGCACGTGATGATTTACACGCACGAGATCGCATCGAGCCAAGACGGCACGGCCGGCGGCCGACGCCTTCTCAACACCCGGCAGTAGGGCCCGTAGCACCTCGGTTCGAGCGAGGGCGCTCGAGACCCACGGGCGTCGGCGGCGAAGATACCGGCGAAGGGCGCCCGACTCTGGTTCGAGGACGCGAGCTTCACGATGGCGGACGAGTCGAGGTATACGGCGCTCATCAGCGCTCATCAGCGCTCATCGGCGCTCATCAGCGCTCGTCGCGCCGAAGTCGTTGTAGCACCGAAGACGCTGACTCGATCTGGGTAGGGAGCACCAGGGGTTCGGGCAGATCATCAGGATCCTCGGAGGCGGACTCGATCTCGCCAGTGGTGCGTAGGCGGTCGAGCGGGCTGCCCTCGGGGAGGGGCGTGGACCGCTCCTCGAATCGGCGAACACCGCATCTCGACGTCGACGGGTTCAGCTCGACAACCCCGAGGCCTGGTCATGAGTGGCGAGGATTGTGCCCGCCCGGTCACGGTCCGCTTCGCGTGGCCTGTAGGGCGGTGTGGCGGGCGAGCACGTCGAAGTCGCGGTCGGCGTGCAGGACCGGCAGGGACTGCCGCACGCCACGACCGCTATCAAACAGTCGGTGAGCGCCCGCACCGGCTCGCCGCCTGCCCTGCAGACGCGGTAGAGGTCGGCCGCAGTCTCGAAGTCGTCAAGCCCTTCCACCGGAACGTGCTCGCATCGCGCCAAGAGCCGACGCAGCCGATCGCGGTGGTCGTCGTTCCGGGCACCGGCAAGCACTTCCGTGACCACCACGTCAGTGGTGTGCGCGGGCTGGTCGTCGAGGAGCAGCCGGCGCACAGCCCGATGCGTTGCGCTGCCGGTTGCTCGCAGGAATTCGACCCAGGCCGTATCGACCAGTGTCACCCCTCGCCTCTGACGCGCCGCAGTTCCTCGAGCTCACCCTCCCAGCCGGACCCCTCCAGCGCCAGCGCTTCCTGGCGCGAGAGCGGCCGCCGGCCAAGCGACGCAGCGCCAGATCTCTTCATCGCCAATTCGTCATCGATCTCGATGTTCGTACACGCCACACGGCACCCCTTGGCCTCGCACGACCGGGCGTTGATCGCCGCCATGTCGACTGCTCAGGGCGTCGACGACGATCCCGGCGCACAGTGCAGCTCGACGGCACGGCGGGCGACGTCTTGGCTGTCAACGGACCGCGACCGAATACCGCGACGAGCGAGGACCGGCTCGCCGCCGAGAAGGGTCGCATGCCGTCCTGAGCGCTCCTTGACGCGTGAGGAACGTATGGCAAGACTCCAGCCGACGGCGATGGCCGAAAGGCGGAGCGGTGGGAGAGTTCGACGATCACGACTACCCCCACCACATCGTGGTGAACGACGAGGGCATGTACTCGATCTGGCCCGTCGACCTTCCCGTGCCCGCGGGCTGGGATGTGTGCGAAACGGGGCCGAGGGAGTCCTGCCTGAACCGCATCGAGGAGCTGTGGACCGACATGCGGCCACGAAGCGCCCGCCCGGCCGGTGGGTCGGCCGAGGGCGACGTCCCGCTCCGCCCGTAGTGAACGCTGCGGCGGGCGGCCTCCACCAGCTCTTTGAGGAACAGGCCCGGCTGGTACCCGATGCGCCCGCCGTCCGGTTCGACGGTCGTGAGGTCACGTACCGCACCTTGGACGAACGGGCGGACGCCATCGCCCACCAGCTCCGCGCTCTCCGCCTCGGTCGGGAGACGGTCGTCGGTATCCGTCTAGAGCGGTCGATCACAGCCGTCGCCGCCCAGCTCGCGGTCTGGAAGGCCGGGGCCAGCTACGTATTTCTCGACCCCACCTACCCGCCCGAACGCCAGCGCCACGTGCTCGTCGACGCCAGCGTTGCCCTTCTCGTGGTGGGCTCGGTAGCGCCGGAAGAGTCGATGCTCCCAGTCCTGCGACTCGATGGCGACCGGCAAGACCGCGACCGGCCGGTGGTGAACCAAGGCATCGACGTCCGGCCGGACGATCGTGCGTACATCACGTACACGTCCGGGTCGACCGGTCGGCCGAAGGGTGTCGAATCGCTGCACCGGGGGGCCGTGAACTACCTCACCTGGCTCCGATGGGCAGGCCACGTAACCCGGACCGACAGAGCCCTCCAGCTCGCCCCGCTCTCCTTTGACGCGTCGGTTCGTGACATATTCGGGCCGCTCGCCACCGGCGGATGTGTCGTCCTGGTCCCCGACCGGAGCGTGCGAGATCCCGCCGCCCTCGCGGACACCATCGAGCGGGAAGGGGTGACGTGTCTCCTCGCCGCCACGCCGTCGACGCTCGAGCTGCTCTGCGCGTACCTCGCAGCCAAAGAGATGTCTTTGTCCACACTCCAGCGCGTCCTGGTCAGCGGTGAGCCGCTCCGGCGGGGCACGGTGTGCCGTGCCCGCCGATGGCTGGGCGACGACGTGGTGATCGTCAACCACTACGGGCCGACCGAATGCACCATGACGTCGACGTTCGAGCGGGTGGACGAGGCAGGACCCGACACCGCCATCGCCGTGGGACGGGCGATCGCCAACGTCACCGTGCACGTGCT
>DATAAD010000072.1:0-15048 GCA_036260295.1 Acidimicrobiales bacterium
GAGTTCGAGGGCGACCTCGACCCCGCCACCACCCAGGGCACCGGCGACGTGAAGTACCACCTCGGGGCGGTGGGCAAGTTCGTCGGCCGCTCGGGCCAGGGCATCCCGGTCACCCTGGCGTCGAACCCGTCCCACCTCGAGGCCGTCGACCCGGTGGTGGAGGGCATGGTGCGGGCCCGCCAGGACCTGATCGACGAGCCCGAGTCGTTCCTCGCCCTGCCGCTCGTCATCCACGGCGACGCCGCCTTCGCCGGCCAGGGCGTGGTGGCCGAGACGCTCAACCTCTCGGCCCTGCGGGGGTACCGGGTGGGCGGCACCATCCACGTGGTCGTCAACAACCAGCTCGGCTTCACGACCGCCCCCGCCGAGGCTCGATCGTCGGTCTACCCCACCGACATCGCCAAGATGGTTCAGGCCCCGATCTTCCACGTGAACGGCGACGACCCCGAAGCCGTGGTCCGGGTGGCCCGGCTGGCCTTCGGGTTCCGGCAGCGGTTCCACAAGGACGTGGTCATCGACATGGTCTGCTACCGCCGCCACGGCCACAACGAGGGCGACGACCCGTCCTACACCCAGCCGCTGATGTACAAGCGCATCGAGGACCGCCGGTCGGTGCGCAAGCTCTACACCGAGACGCTGGTCCGCCGGGGCGACATCACCCTGGAGGAGGCCGAGCGGGCCCTCGACGACTTCTCCGCCCGCATGCAGGCCGCCTTCGAGGAGACCCGCCATTCCTCGCCGCCGGTGCGCGACGACACGGCGCCGCCGCCCGCTCCGTCCATGTCGCTCCCGGTCGAGACCGGGGTCGACCGCAAGGTGCTCGATCGTGTGGTCGCGGCCATGGACGACACGCCGGCGGGCTTCACCGTCCACCCGAAGCTCGCTCGCACCCTCCGGGCCCGCCGCGCCGTCTACGACCAGGGCGAGGTCGACTGGTCGATGGCCGAGGCCCTGGCCTTCGGGTCGCTGCTGGTCGAGGGCACCGACGTCCGGCTCTCGGGCCAGGACTCCCGCCGGGGCACGTTCTCCCAGCGCCACCAGGTCCTGGTCGACTACGAGACCGGCGCCGAGTGGCTGCCACTCTCGGGCCTGGGACCGGGGGGCGGCAAGCTGTGGATGTACGACTCGTTGCTCTCGGAGTACGCCGCCCTCGGGTTCGAGTACGGCTACTCGGTCGTCCACCACGACGCCCTGGTCTGCTGGGAGGCCCAGTTCGGGGACTTCGCCAACGGCGCCCAGATCGTCATCGACCAGTTCATCACCGCCGGCCACGGCAAGTGGGGCCAGGCCTCGGGCCTGGTGCTGCTCCTGCCCCACGGGTACGAGGGCCAGGGCCCCGAGCACTCCTCGGCCCGTATCGAGCGGTTCCTGACCTTGTGCGCCGGCGACAACCTCCAGGTGGTCAACGCGACCACGGCCGCCCAGTACTTCCACGTGCTCCGCCGCCAGGTCCGCCGGTCGGCCCGGCGGCCCCTCGTGGTGCTCACGCCCAAGTCGCTCCTGCGGGCCCGCCACTCCCGGTCGCCGGTCGACCAGCTGGTGGCCGGGCGGTTCAAGGAGGTCCTCGACGACCCGGGCGCGGAGGACCCGTCGCGGGTGTCGCGTGTGATCCTCGCCTCGGGCAAGGTGGCCTACGACGCCATGGCCCACCGCGACGAGCACGGGCTGCCGGTCGCCGTCGTGCGGGTCGAGCAGCTCTACCCGTGGCCGGAGATGCTCGTCCTCGACACCGTCTCGCGGTACCCGGCGGCGCGAGAGGTGGTGTGGCTCCAGGAGGAGCCGGAGAACATGGGGGCGTGGACGTTCGTCCACGGCCGCCTGCACCGCATCCTCCGCGACCAGTACCAGCTGCGCCACGTCAGCCGGCCGGAGTCGGCGAGCCCGGCCACCGGGAGCCAGACCGTCCACCAACGAGAGCAGGCCGACCTCCTCACCCGGGCGTTCGCGGGGCTGTAGGGCCCCGGCATCGCACGTTCGCGCCGTCGCGAATGCTTGACTGATCGCGGAATGGCAAACCGTCCGACCTCCGGCCGTCGTGTGGTCGTCGACGGGTCGAACCTCGCCACCGAAGGCCGCAGCACGCCGAGCCTGGCCCAGCTCGACGAGGCGGTGCGCGCCTTCTCGGCCGAGCGGCCGGACGACGAGATCATCGTCGTGGTCGACGCCTCCTTTGGCTACCGGATCGACGAGTCGGAGCGGAAGATGTTCGAGGAGGCCGAGGAGGCGGGCGAGATCGTGTCGCCGCCGGCCGGGGCCATCGGGCGAGGCGACGGGTTCCTCCTCCGCATCGCCGACCGCATCAACGCCGACGTCCTGTCCAACGACTCGTTCCAGGAGTTCCACGGCGAGTACGCGTGGCTGTTCGAGGAGGGACGGCTGGTGGGCGGCAAGCCGGTCCCCGGCGTGGGCTGGATCTTCACGCCCCGCACGCCGGTGCGCGGTCCCAAGAGCCGGGTGGCCACGCGCGACGCCGAGCGGGCCCGCAGGCGCAGCGCGGCGGCGGCCAAGGCCCCCGAGCCCACGGCCGAGGCCATCGCCGAGGCCACCGCCGAGGCCATCGCCCCCGAGGCCCCCAAGGCCGCCAAGCGGGGGAGCCGGCGCCGGGTCAGGGCGGGAGCCGACAGCCGGCCGCCCGAGGCGGTCAACGAGCCCCTGCCGTTCATCACCTTCATCGCCGAGCACCCCCTGGGCACCGAGGTCCAGGGCACGGTCGACGGGTTCACCTCGCACGGTGCGTTCATCACCGCCGACGGGGCCCGGTGCTACGCGCCGGTGTCCGCCCTCGGCGACCCCGCCCCCCGCAGCGCCAAGGAGGTGCTCAAGCGGGGCGAGGCGTACACGTTCGTGGTCCAGGCCCTCGACCCTCCCCGCCGCGGCATCGAGCTGGCCCTGCCGGGGCTGGCCAAGGTGGCCGGCGCCCCCACCGAGGAGACGGTCGAGGCCGAGATCGACGCCGGCGCCCACCCCGTCGAGGTCGAGCCGGAGCCCGAGGCGGAGCCGGTGGCCGTGGAGGCTCCGCCGCCGAAGCCGAGACGGACGCGGAAGAAGGCGGCGCCCGAGCCGGTGGCCGCCGAACCGGCGCCCGAGCCGGAACCGCAACCCGAGCCCGAGCCGGCGAAGCCCCGTCGCAGCCGGCTGCGCAGGGCGGCGGCCCCGGAGCCCGAACCGGCGCCGGTCGCCGTCGAACCGGAGCCCACCCCGGCGGCGCCGCCGGAGCCGCCGAAGAAGGCGGCGCGGGTTCGCAAGAAGGCCGCGCCCGCGGTCGAGCCGGTGCCGGTGCCGGTGCCGGTGCCGCCCAAGAAGGCCACCCGGACGCGGAAGAAGGCGGTCGAACCGGAGCCGGCTCCGGAGCCCGCGCCGGTGGCGGTCGAGCCGGAGCCCCCCAAGAAGACGACCCGGTCCCGTAAGAAGGCGGTCGCCGAGGCGGCCGAGCCGGCGCCGGCGCCCGTCGAGGCGGAGCCGCCCAAGAAGTCCACCCGGTCCCGCAAGAAGGCGGTCCCCGAGGCGGTGGAGCCGGTCAAGAAGGTCACCCGGTCCCGCAAGAAGGCGGTCGCCCCCGTCGAGTGACCGTAGAGTCGTCCCCGGCATGCGCATCGCCACCTGGAACGTCAACTCGCTGAAGGTCCGCCTGCCCAAGGTCGAGGAGTGGCTGGCCTACGCCCGCCCCGACGTCCTGTGCATGCAGGAGACCAAGCTGGCCGACAGCGCCTTCCCCGCCCTGGCCTTCTCCGCCCTCGGCTACGAGTCGGCCCACTACGGCGAAGGCCGGTGGAACGGGGTGGCCATCCTCAGCCGCGTCGGCCTCGACGACGTGGTCGCCGGCTTCTCCGACCAGGCCGAGGGCGAGGAGGTGGAGGCCCGCCTGCTGTGGGCCACGTGCGCCGGCGTCCGGGTGGGCAGCGTGTACGTCCCCAACGGCCGCCAGGTCGGCAGCGAGCACTACGAGGCCAAGCTGGCCTGGCTCGACCGCCTGCGCCGCCACGTCGAGACCAGCTGCGACCCCACGTCGAACCTGGTGATCTGCGGCGACTTCAACGTCGCTCCCGAGGACCGAGACGTCTGGGACCCCACCAAGCTGCACGGCGGGACGCACATCAGCCCGCCCGAGCGGGAGGCGGTGGCCGCCCTGAACGCCTGGGGGCTGGTCGACGTGTTCCGCCAGATCTATCCCCAGCCGGGCGTGTACTCGTGGTGGGACTACCGGGCCGGCGACTTCCACCAGGGACGGGGCCTGCGCATCGACCTCGTCCTGGCCACCAAGTCGCTGGCCGAGCGGGCCACGTGGGCCCTCATCGACCGCCAGGCCCGCAAGGGCAAGCTGCCCTCCGACCACGCCCCCCTCCTGGTCGACTTCGACGTCTGATTGTTCTGGCTGCACTTGACCGCGCATGGGCGGTCAACTGCAGCCAGAACGGCGGCTCGGCCGCTACTCGGCCAGGCCGTCTCTCAGCTTGGCCAGGCCGCCGGCCAGCACGTCACGCAGCTGGGTGCGCGACATGCCCATCTCGTGGTGCAGCTCCTTCATCGAGCGAGGCGGGGCGCCGTCGAGGCCGTAGTGGGCGGTGATCACCTGGCGCTCGAGCGGGTCGAGCCACTCGAACAGCCGCGGGCCCAGCCCGCGCAGCACCATTGCGTCCTCGTCGATGTTCGAGTCGAGGTCCGGCAGGTCCGCCTTCCCGTCGGGGTAGGGCCAGCCGTCCTCGGGCCACAGGTACGGGCGCATGACCCGTTCTCGCGCCGTTGGCGCGAGATGTCAACGGCCGTCGTCGACCGCCGCCGCCACCACCTCCAGCAGGGCGTCGCCGTAGCGCTCGGCCTTCACCGGCCCCATGCCGGGCAGGGCCAGGAGGGACGAGTGGTCGCGGGGACGGGCTTCGGCCACGGCGGCCAGCGTGGTGTCGTGGAAGACGACGAAGGCGGGCACGCCCGACGCCCGGGCGGTGGTGGCCCGCCACGAACGGAGGGCCTGGAGGACGCTGGGGTCGGCCCGCTCGCCCGCCCGGGGAGCCCGCTGGCGCCCGCCGGCCCGGGCTCGCAGCTGTGCCCGGCCGTCGGCCACGCAGCTCCGCCACGCCTGGCCCGAGGGCCCCGGAGCCTCGTCGAGGGCCCGGACCGCATCCTCGACGACGTCGAGCCAGGGGGACGGCGATCGGGCCATGGTGCCGGCCGCGAAGGTCCGCCGCTCCGCCCAGGAGCAGTGCAGCTCCCGTTCGGCCCTCGTGACGGCGACGTAGAGGAGGCGACGCTCCTCGGCCCGGGTCTCGGGGGTGGTGGCGTGGCCGATCGGCAGCAGCCCCTTCTCCAGGCCCACGACGAACACCACCGGCCACTCCAGCCCCTTGGCGGCATGGAACGTGGCCAGGTCGACCGCCTGGTCGGGCGCCGCCGGCTCCTCGCGAGCCAACCGCGCCGTCAGCCAGGCCACGAACCCGCCCACGCAACCCGACGGGTCCAGGGCGGCGAACTCGCGGGCCTGTCGGGCCAGCACGTCGAGCCCGGCCTCCCGCTCACCCTCGCCGTCGGCGGCGTCGGCCGCGGCCGCGTCGAGGTCGGGGAGCACGTGGCTCAAGGGCGTCGCCGGCCGTCGTCGCAGCATGCCGAGGGTGTCGCGCACGGCCGGCTGGTCGAGGAAGGCCGAGGCGCCGCGCAGCCGGTAGGGGATGCCGGCGCGCTTCAGGGCGTCCTCGAAGGCCACGAGCTGGGCGTGGGTCCGGGCCAGGACGGCCAGGTCGGACCAGCGCCCGGTCCCGCCCTTACGACGCACGGCCCGGGCCACGCCGCGCACCTCCTCGGCGTCGGAGGCGTAGGCGGTGACGGTGGGGACGGGCCCGTCGGCGCCCGCCGCCCGCAACGGGTGGCCGCCGATGCCGTCGAGCACGGCGTTGGCCACCGCGATCACCTGCGGCGACGACCGGTGGTTGTCGTCGAGGTGGACGACGGTCGCCCCCGGGAAGCGGCTCGGGAAGGCGGTGAGGTAGCGGGGGTCGGCGCCGTTCCACGAGTAGACGGCCTGGCGGGCGTCGCCCACCACGCACAGGTCGTCGCGCCCGCCGCGCCACGCCTCCAGGAGGCGGAACTGGAGGGGGTTGACGTCCTGGAACTCGTCGACGAAGAGGTGGCGGAACCGCCAGCGCTGGGTGGCGGCGAACCCCGGGTCGTTCTCCAGGATGCGGGCGCACTCGAGGAGGAGGTCGTCGAAGTCGACCAGCTGCTGGCGGCGCTTCTCCTCCTGGTAGCGCTCGTAGAGGGCAGCGACGGCAGCGGCCGGCATGGGCGGCCGGCGACCGGCGGCGGCCACCGTCTCCTCGTAGGCCGCGGGCGACACCATGCGGGCCTGGGCCCACTCGATCTCGCCGGCCAGGTCGGCGGGCCCCGGGTCGGAGGGCGAGCGGCGGGCGGGGAGGAGGCGGGCCAGGACTCGTGTCTTGCGGTCGAGGAGGGCGGGCGGGCGCTCGCCAGTGTCGGCCCACCGCCGGCGCAGCTGGGCGTAGGCCATGGCGTGGAACGTGCCCGCCGCCACCTGCTCGCGGACCCCGAGGGCGGCCAGACGGGCGGACAGCTCGTCGGCCGCCCGCCGGGTGAACGTGAGGGCCAGCACGTGGGACGCCACGGCGTCGCCCTGCACCACACGCCAGGCGATCCTCCGGGTCAGGACGCGCGTCTTCCCCGACCCCGCCCCGGCCAGGATGCACAGCGGCGCGGCCGCGATGGTGACCGCCTCGACCTGGGACGGGGTCAGCCCGGCGAGCAGCTCGGCGGCGGCGGGGTTCATGGCCCGATCGAACATACCGACGGGTTGAGACAGGGTGGTGGATGGTCGCGGCGCCGAGTGTGGGCGGTTCGGTGCGGTATACCGCCGGGAATCGCCCACACTCGAGGCGGGGAAGAAGCACCACACGGCGCCGGCCGCGGGCAGGGGCCCCGGCCTTGGCCCAGGAGGCGGCGCGGTCCGTAGGACCCGGGTGCCCGCCGGGGAGGTGGCACTGTCGCAGGGTGCCGTTACGCTGCGCCGTGATGTTGTGCGGTCTCGACCTCGACGGCGTGCTCTGCGACCTCGGCCCCAGCGTCGCCGCCCGCATCACGGCGCGCTTCGGCGTGTCGAGCCACCCCTCGACGTGGCGCAGCTACGACCTGCGCCTGCTCCGGCTCGGCGTCCCCGAGCATCGCTTCGGCGCCTTCCTCGACGAGACGTTCGACGACCCCGACCTCTACGCGACAGCACCGGTGTGCGAAGGCGTCGCGCCTGCGCTCGGCGAGCTCCGCGACGCAGGCTGGGATCTGGTCGGCATCACCGCCCGCCCACCCCACCTGGCCCGGGCCACGCTCGAGTGGCTGGCCGGCCACCGCCTGCCCGTCCACGACGTCCACCACACCACGGTCGGCACCAAGTCGGCGGTGGCCCGCCATCTCGGCGCCGACGCCACCGTCGAGGACAACCCCGCCGAGGCCGAGTTGCTGGCCGAGGTGTGCGACTCCTTGCTGCTCGACCGGCCGTACAACCGGGCTGCGCCGGTGGTGAAGGCCCGCCGGGTGTCGTCGTGGGACGACGCCGTGGGCCGCCTCTGCCAGCTCAGGCTGTTCGCCTGAACGGCGGGGCGTGACCCACTTCGCCGTGGCCGCGGTCGGTGCCGACCGCCCCGGGATCGTGGCCGCGGTCACCCGGGCGTTCGTCGACCATGGCTGCAACCTGGAGGACAGCTCGATGACGATCCTCCGTGGGCAGTTCGCCATGATGCTGGTGGTCGACGCCCCGGAGGGCGTGGGGGCCCCCGAGCTCGAACAGGCGCTGGCCGCCCCCGCGGCCGAACTCGACCTGGTGGTCACCGTCCGGCCTGCGGCCGAGGCCGAGCCACCACCGCCCGACAGCTCGTGGAGGGTCTCGGTCCACGGCGCCGACCGGCCCGGCATCGTCCATGGGGTGACCTCGCTGCTGGCCGAGCGCTCGGTCAACATCGTCGACCTGAGCACCCGGGTGGTCGGCGCTCCCGGCAACGCCCTCTACACCATGGTCCTGGAGGTCACGCTCCCCCCGGGGTCCGATCCCACCGGGCTCGCACGCGACCTCGAGGCCAAGGCCGCCGAGCTCGGCATCACGTGCCGGCTGCACCCGTCGGAGGCCGACATCCTCTGATGGGGGTCCGGCCCGTGCTGGCGCTCCCCGACCCCTTCCTGCAGCGCCCCTCGGCCAAGGTCGGCGCCGTCGACGCCGGCGCCCTCGCCCTGGCCACCGACCTGGTCGACACCATGCGCGCCCGTCCCGCGTGCGTCGGGCTGGCCGCGCCCCAGATCGGGGTGGGCCTGCGGGCCTTCGCGGTCGACGTCACCGGGCACCGCAAGGCACGGTCGTGCCACGGAGAGCTGGTCCTCTTCGACCCCGAGCTGGTCGAGGCCCAGGCGCCCGAGGTGGCCCGCGAGGGATGCCTGAGCATCCCCGACCTCACCGGCGACGTGGCCCGGGCCACCCGCGTCGTCGTCCGGGGGACCGGTGTGGACGGTGCCGAGCGGGTCGTGGAGGCCGACGCCTTCGAGGCCCGGGCCCTCCTGCACGAGCTCGACCACCTCGACGGCTTCCTGTTCCTCGACCGGGTGGCGTCGGCCCACGCCGTGTACCGGCGCAAGGTCTACCGGTAGATTGGCCTGGGCATGGCCTTTCCGAAGAAGTACCTGAACGACAACGAGGAGATCATCCTCGACCTCCGTCCCCACTGGTTCTTCCTCTTCGGCCCGGGCGTGCTGCTCGCCGCCGCCCTGGCCCTGGCCATCTGGGTCTCACAGAGCGTCGACTCCGACTGGGCCCTCTTCCCCGCCCTGGGCCTGGCCGTGGTCGCCCTGATCTTCTTCCTGGCCCGGTACGCCCAGTGGCTGACGACCAACTTCGTCCTGACCACCGACCGGCTGATCTTCCGCAAGGGCGTCCTGTCCAGGCAGGGGCGGGAAATCCCGCTCGAGCGCCTGAACGACGTCAGCTTCACCCAGACCCTGTTCCAGCGGATGATGCTGGCCGGCGACCTGCTGGTGGAGTCGGCGGGGGAGCAGGGCCAGTCGCAGTACGGCCACTTCGCCCGGCCGCAGGAGGTCCAGAACGAGGTCCACCGGGCCATCGAGGCGGCGGCCGAGCGCGACGCCCACCGCATGTCCGGTCGCCGGGAGCTGTCGCCCCTCGAGCAGCTGGAGAAGCTCGAGGAGCTGCGCCAGCGGGGCGTGATCACCCAGACCGAGTTCGAGGTCAAGAAGGCGAATCTCTTGGACCGGCTCTAGGGCTCAGAGCACGGAGCGGTCCCCGGCCCGGAGGGCGTCGGCCAGGCGACGGTAGGCGCCGGCCGCGTCGCCGCCCATGGAGTCCAGGTCGCTCCAGCGGCACCCCCGCTCGCGGTCGACCCCGTACAGGCCGAAGCGGGGCTCGTAGGAGCCCCACTCGTAGCAGTCGGCCAGCGTCCAGTGGAAGTAACTCTTGACCGGTATCCCCTCGTCGAGGGCGGCAACCATGGCCTTGAGGTGGGCCCGCAGGGAACGGACCCTGTCCCAGCCGTCCGACCGCGGCCAGGCCCGGCCCCGGCGGACCCGGTTGCACAACCCGTTCTCGGAGATCTCGATGTCGAGCCCGGACCAGGCGTTCATGCGGAGATAGGTGGTCAGGCGCTCGGGTCGCACGGCCATGTCCCACTGGCGGCCGACCGGCGCCCAGGTGCGGCCGCCGGCGGTTCGGTGCCCGGGCACGCGCAGGTGGTCGGCGGCCACGGGGTCGTAGTAGTTGACCGAGACCACGTCGAGGGGACGGTGGTATGTACCGTCGTAGACGGCGCCGAGCGCTCGGGGCAGCGCCTGGTCGAGCGGGAGGATCGACCCGGCCACGCTCCAGAGGAGCGCGTCGGCCCGGGTGCCACCGAGGGTCCCGTAGTGATCGGTCCGGCGGAGCTCCAGCCACTCCCGGAGCTGCCTGCGGTCCACCCCGACGGACCGGGCCAGGAGGACGTCCTGCAGCATGCGGTCGAGCTCGTAGATCGACGAGGCGTGGTTGTCGGTCGACACGGCCGCATCCGGCTGGCGGTCGTGAATGGCGGTGTAGGCCAGCACATGGGCGGCGAGCATGTGGTCGAGGCAGCGGACGAGGGCGCCGTAGGCCAGGAACCGCCCGGGCGGCAGGGCGCCGAAGACGTAGGCCTGGACCGCGTACCCGTTGACCTCGTTCAGGGTGAGCCAGTTGGCGCACCCGTCGCCCAGCCGGTCGACGGCCGCCCCCACCCAGGCCGCGAACCGCTCCGGGCTGCCGAGGCGCAACCAGAAGTCGGGGCCCAGCCACTGCGGGTGGGTGAAGTGGTGGAGGCACACGGTCGGGCGCAGGCCGCGCCGGTGGCAGGCGGCCAGGATGGCGCGGTAGCGGTCGAAGGCGGCCTCGTCGAACGCGCCCTCGGCCGGCTCGCACCGTGCCCACTCCACCGAGAGGCGGAAGGCGTCGCACCCGGCGGCCACGGCGCGGTCGAGATGGTCCTCGTACCGGTCCCAGAACGACAGAGCGCTGCCGGACGGCTCCACCCGTCCCGAGCGCTCCCACTCGAGCCAGTCGTTGGCCGGCGCGCCCGGGCCGTTGAGGCCACCCTCGGTCTGGAACGCCGACGTCGCCACTCCGAACCGGAAGCCGGCGGGCAGGACGAGCGGCGGCCGGGCTTCCACGGGCCCACGCTAGGGTGCCGGCGTGCGGGGCTTGCTCGCGGTGGTCATGGTGACGGCCCTGCTGGCCGGCTGCCGCGACGGGGGCGAGCCGGGTGCCCCACCGGCCGGGACGGCGACCACGGCCCCCACCGGCTGCCCGTCGCTGTCCCCGCCGGGGACGACCGACGCCACCACCGCGGGCGGCGACTTCGACGGCGACGGCCGTCCCGACCGGTTCCTCACCTACCGGGTGACCCCGGGCGGGGCGTGGCGGGTCCGGGCCGAGCTGGCGGCCGGCGGAGGGGGTGAGGTGGAGCTCCCGGCCACCGCCGAGGGGGTCAAGGCGGTCGGCGGCGTCGTCCTCGACGTCGGGCCGTCCCAGGCCGGGTTCGCGGTCGTCGGCCGGGGCGGGGCGGGAGACACCCTTGGGCTGTTCGTGCTGCGGTCGTGCCGGCTGGAGCGGGTCACCCTCTCGGGGCGCCCGGCCGAGTTCCCGGTGGGGACGACCGCCACCGCCCGCGCCGGCCTGGCCTGCCAGGTTCCGGGGCTCGTGGCCTACGAGGCGACGTCGACCGACGGCCGCTTCTACCAGGCGCGGTCGGTGGGCTACCTGCTGGTCGGCGTCATCCTCGACGAGGCCAACCGGTCGACGTCGACCCTGGGCGCCGACGACCCCGACCTGACCCGCTACGGCACCTTCTCCTGCGGTCCGCTGCGCCTGTAGCGTCGCCTCTCGCATGGCAACGCTCGTGACCTTCCACGCCCACCCTGACGACGAGTCGATCGCCACCGGCGGGGTCATGGCCAAGGCGGCCGACGAGGGCCACCGGGTCGTGCTGGTGGTCGCCACCAAGGGCGAGCACGGCGAGGTGGCCGAGGGCTTCCTCGAGCCCGGCGAGCAGCTGTCGGAGCGCCGGGTCGAGGAGACCGAGGCCTGCGCCCGGATCCTGGGGGTGGCCCGGGTCGAGTTCCTGGGCTACGTGGACTCGGGGATGGTCGGCACGCCCGAGAACGACCGGCCCGAGTCGTTCTGGCAGGCCGACGTGGAGGAGGCCGCGGCCCGGCTGGCCGCCATCCTCACCGAGGAGAAGGCCGACGTCCTCACCATCTACGACGAGAACGGGCAGTACGGCCACCCCGACCACATCCAGGTGTACCGGGTAGGCAGCCGCGCCGCCGAGCTGGCCGGGACGCCCAGGGTGTACATGAGCACCATCAACCGGGACTACGTCCAGCGGTCGCTCCGGGAGGCGGCCGAGCGGGGCGAGATCCCCGGGGACATCAACGCCGACGACATGGCGGAGATCGGCGTGCCAGAGAAGCGGATCACGACCGCCGTCGACGTGCGCCCGTGGCTGACCCGCAAGCGGGCGGCCATGGCCGCCCATGCCAGCCAGATCAGCGAGAGCTCGTTCTTCCTCGCCATGGCCCCGGAGATGTTCGAGGGCGCCTTCGGCATCGAGTGGTTCGTGCGCTGCGACGCCCCGCCGGGCCTGGCCGAGACCGACCTGTTCAACGGCCTGAGCTGACGAGCAGGCGCCGTTGTCCGGCTTCCACCGGGCCTGGGCCTGGGTCGTCATCGCCGGCAACGGCGGGGCCGGGCTGTGGGCCCTCGCCGCCGCCCGCTGGGCCTCGCTGCGGGGCCCCGCCCTCTGGTGGCTCACCGCCGCGGCGCAGCTCGCCATCTTCGTGGAGGTGGGCGTGGGCGTGGCCCTGGTGTCGGGCCGCGACACGTCCGACCTCCAGTTCCACATGTTCTACGGCTTCCTGATGATCGTCGCCGTCGGCATCCTCTACAGCTACCGCCAGCAGCTGAGGCACCGCCTCTACCTCCTGTACGGCCTGGGCGGACTGTTCGTCATGGGCCTGGGGCTACGGGCATTGCAGCTCGGCCCGGCCTGAGGTGGTGAGCAGTTGAGGCTGTAGAGCAGCATGAACCTGCTCAATCGGTGTTCGTCGCCGAGCCGCCGAGCGAAGCGAGGCCTGGCGAGGCGAAACAGCGATGAGCGCGGCCGGAGGCCGCACGTCGCCTTCGACCTGGCGTCTCGTCGCCGAGCCGCCGAGCGAAGCGAGGCCTGGCGAGGCGAAACAGCGATGAGCGCGGGCCGGAGGCCGCACGTCGCCTTCGACCTACGACCTAAAGGTGGACGACGTTACAAGTGGTGGTCCGGGCGATGCCGTGCACCAGCTGGATCTTGTTGACGACCAGCCGGCCGAGGTCGTCGACCGAGTCGGCCTCGGCGAGGGCGATGACGTCGTAGTTCCCGGTGACGTTGTGGGCCGCGATCACACCCGCGATCTGCCCGACCTCCTCCGCCACCTGGCCCGAGCGCCCGACGTCGGTCTGGATGAGGACGTACGCCTGCGCTGCCATCTACTCGGCCGACAGACGCTTTTCGAGGGCGTTCAACTCGTCGCGGAGCTCCACCGGTAGCCGCTCGCCCAGGTTGGCGTAGTGCTCCTCGATGGAGGGCACCTCGGCCCGCCACTCCTCGACGTCGACCCGCAGCAGCTCGGCCATGTCCTCGGGAGCCACGTCGAGACCCTCGACGTCGATGCCGCCCTCGGCGGGCAGCAGGCCCACGGGCGACTCCACAGCGTCGGCCGTACCGGCCACCCGGTCGAAGATCCACGCCAGCACCCGACTGTTCTCGCCGAAGCCGGGCCACAGCCACTTGCCCTCGGGGCTCTTGCGGAACCAGTTGACGTAGTAGAGGCGAGGGAGCTTGGCCGGGTCGGCGGAGGCGCCGATGTGCAACCAGTGGCCCAGGTAGTCGCCCATGTTGTAGCCGCAGAACGGGAGCATGGCGAAGGGGTCGCGGCGCAGCTTGCCCACCGCCCCGGCCTGCGCGGCGGTGGTCTCCGAGGCCATGATCGAGCCGAGGAAGACGCCCTGCTGCCAACTGCGGGCCTCCTGCACCAGCGGGACCACCGACGAGCGGCGCCCGCCGAAGACGATGGCCGAGATCGGCACGCCCTTGGGGTCCTCCCACTCGGGAGCGATGGTGGGGCACTGGGCCGCGGGAGCGGTGAAGCGGGCGTTGGGGTGGGCCGCGGGCCGCCCGGAGCCGGGCGTCCAGTCCTGGCGCTTCCAGTCGGTGAGGTGGGCCGGGGGCTCGTCGGTCATGTCCTCCCACCACACGTCGCCGTCGTCGGTGTAGGCGGTGTTGGTGAACAGACAGTTGGATCGCAGCGTCTCCATGGCGTTGCGGTTGGTGCGGTGCGACGTGCCCGGCGCCACGCCGAAGAACCCGGCCTCGGGGTTGATGGCCCACAGGCGGCCGTCGTCGCCGAACTTCATCCAGCAGATGTCGTCGCCGACCGTCTCCACCGTCCACCCGGGGAGGGTGGGGACGAGCATGGCCAGGTTGGTCTTGCCGCAGGCCGACGGGAAGGCGGCGGCCACGTACTTGCTCTCGCCGTCGGGGTTGGTCAGCTTGAGGATGAGCATGTGCTCGGCCAGCCAGCCGTCGTCACGAGCCATGGACGAGGCGATGCGTAGGGCGAAGCACTTCTTCCCCAGCAGGGCGTTGCCGCCGTAGCCCGACCCGTAGGACCAGATCGCCCGCTCCTCGGGGAAGTGCACGATGTACTTGTTCTCGGCGTCGCAGGGCCACGGCACGTCGGCCTGGCCCGGCTCCAGGGGGGCGCCGACCGAGTGGAGGCACGGGACGAAGTCGCCGTCGCGGCCGAGGGCGTCGAGGACGGCCCGGCCCATCCGGGTCATGATCCGCATGTTGACGGCCACGTAGGCCGAGTCGGTGATCTCCACCCCGATGTGGGCGATGGGCGAGCCGATGGGGCCCATGCTGAACGGGACGACGTACATGGTGCGGCCCCGCATAGAGCCCCGGAACAGCCCGGTCAGGGTCGACTTCATCTCCGACGGCTCACGCCAGTTGTTGGTGGGGCCGGCGTCGATCTCCTTGGCCGAGCAGATGAACGTGCGGTCCTCGACGCGCGCCACGTCGCCCGGGTCCGAGGTGGCCCAGTAGCTGTCGGGCCGCTTCTCGTCGCTCAGGCGGGTGAGGGTGCCGGCCTCGACGAGCAGCCGGCACAGACGGTCGTACTCCTCCTGCGACCCCTCGCACCACTCCACCCGGTCCGGCTGGCACAGTGCCGCCACCTCCTCCACCCAGTCGAGAAGGCGCTGGTTGGCCGTGGTGGGGACCGCTGTGGTGGTCATTCCGTCCTTTCGTCCGGTCGGGGAGCGAAGCCCGGTGTGCCCATGTCGACCTCGGATCCCAGGCGCACCCGCGTGGCACGTCCTTGGGCATCGAGATCGAAGACCACGCGCTGGCCCTGGCGGAGCATCCTGAAGACGGAGCCGTCCAGTGCCGTGGGGGAGAGGTCGTACTCGGAGCGATCGAGATCCCGCATCACCACGCCCTCCGCCGT
>DATAAD010000073.1:0-25068 GCA_036260295.1 Acidimicrobiales bacterium
GGCGACGTGCTCGCCCTGCTGGCCGAGCTCAAGGTCGACATGGTCCTCTCCGGCCACAAGCACGTGCCCCACGTGTGGCTGCTCGACCACGTGCTCCTGGTCACGTCCGGGACCGTGTCGTCCCACCGCGTGCGGGGCTACACCCGGCCGTCCTACAACGTCTTGGAGGTCACCCCCGACGAGGTGCGGGTGACCCTGAAGTACCCGGGCACCGGCGAGCGGATGGCGGGCGTCCTCGACCGGCGGCGCATGGCGCTGACCAGCAACCCCGACCTGGCCGCCATGTTCACCAAGAGCACGTGGAGGCCGTGATGCCGGAGTACCTGCGCTTCTACCAGAGCGCCGTCGACCCCTCGGACGTGGAGGAGATGCAGCGCCTCTTCGTGGACGACGTGGTGCCCGCCTTCTCCCGCTCGCCCGGGTGCCTGGGCCTGGAGCTGACGGTGAGCATCGAGCCCAACGCCGGCGGCCTGGTGGAGGGGGCGGCCATCTCGCGCTGGTCCTCCCTCGACGAGATGGCCGCGGCCCTGGCGTCCCACGAGGTGCGGGAGGCGCTCGTACGGGTCCGCCAGCTGCTGCGACAGGAGCCCGTGTCGAAGGTCCTGCAAGTCCTCCGGTGACTGGCGCCGCGGGCGACCTGGCTCGTTTCGGGCCGGTCGCCGTCCTGGTCCCGGTGAAGTCCTTCGGCGAGGCCAAGCTCCGTCTGGCCCCGGCCCTGGGCCCCGCCCACCGGGCCGAGCTGGCCCGGGCCATGGCCACCCACGTGGTGCGGTCGGCGGCGCCGCTGCCCACCGCCGTGGTCTGTGACGACGCCGAGGTGGCGTCCTGGGCGCGGGACCTGGGCGCCCTCGTCGTCTGGGAGCCCGAGCGGGGGCTGAACCGGGCGGTGGAAGCCGGGGTCGCCCGCCTGCACGCCGGTGGGGCGCGCCGGGTCGTCGTCGCCCACGCCGACCTGGCCCACGCCCGGGGGCTGGAATGGGTGGCCCGCTTCGCCGGCGTCACCCTCGTGCCCGATCACCTCGACAACGGAACCAACGTCATCTGCGTCCCGGGCGAGGCCGGCTTCACGTTCTCCTACGGGCCCGGCTCCTTCGCCCGCCACGGCGCCGAGGCCCACCGCCTGGGCCTGCCCCTGCGGGTGGTCCGCGAGCCGTCGCTGTCGCACGACGTGGACCTGCCCGCCGACCTCCTCGCCCTGCGGGCGTGACCACCGACCTGGCCTTCCCCGAGCGGGCGTTGGCTGTGGGGGCCCATCCCGACGACGTCGAGTTCGGCTGCGGCGGGACGCTGGCCAAGTGGGCGGCGGCCGGCTGCGAGATCGCCCACCTGATCTGCACCGACGGCTCGAAGGGATCCTGGGATCCGGACGACGACCAGGCCACCCTGGTGGCCACCCGCCAGGTCGAGCAGCGGGCCGCGTCAGTGGCCCTGGGCGGGACGGGGTCGGTCGTCTTCCTGGGCTGGCGCGACGGCGAGCTGGAGTCGGGGCTGCGGCCGCGGGCCGAGGTCTGCTACTGGATCCGCAAGCTGCGCCCCGACGTCGTCCTCGGCCACGACCCCTGGAAGCGCTACCGGCTCCACCCCGACCACCGCCACGCCGGGTTCCTCGCCGTCGAGGGGATCGTTGCCGCCCGTGACCCCCACTTCTTCCCGGAGCAGGGCGCGTCGCCCCACCGCCCGTCGCACCTGCTCCTCTGGGAGGCGGACGAGCCCGACCACGCCGAGGACGTCACGTCGAGCATCGACCGAAAGCTGGCCGCCCTGCTCGAGCACCGCAGCCAGTACCGCACCACGATGGACATCGACGACCCGTCGTCCGAGGAGCAGGCCGAGCGCTTCAGGGAGAAGATCCGGGGCCGGGCCGCCGACGCCGGCGCGGAGAACGGCCTGGCCTACGCCGAGCGGTTCAAGCTCCTGTCGAACCTCTGAGCAGCCCGCTCGCCCGCTTCGGAGCAGGATTGAGGGCCGATCTCAACGCCGTGCTGGCCGAGAACCTCATGGCCCGGGACGCGGCGATGCCCACCGGCTCGCCGGTGCGGGGATTGCGGCCCCTCCGGGCCGGGCGCTGGGTGACCGAGAACGAGCCGGCGGCGGTGGTCACCGTGTCGAAGAAGGCGTCGATGACCCGCTCCAGGTCGTGCCGGCTCACGCCGAGGATGCCGCGACGTCGTGGATCACCTCGGCCTTGTTCACAAGCCCGGCCCGGTCAGGCGTTTCGCCAAATCGAACGAGGCAGGGCAGGATCTGTGGAGATGTACCGCCTCTTCGCCGTCGTCCTCCTCGCCGCCCTCTCGGGCGCGTGCGGCATGATCAAGGACAAGCCGGCCAGCAACGTGCGCCCACCGGCGCCCGGTGTCCCGAGCAGCACCGAGCAGGTCACCGGGATCTACCGCTCCATCCACCAGGGCCTGCTCCAGTTGCGGGCCAACGGGGACTTCGTCCTGGTGGTGCCCGAGGGCCCCGGGGCCTCGTCGGGCACGTTCACGCTGAGCAACGGCCGCCTGTCGGTCTACAGCGAGGAGTGCGGGCAGGAGACGGGCGACTACGACGTGCTGGTCACGGGCGAGCAGGAGGCGGGCAAGGCCGTCCTCAACCTCACCGCCGTCCGCGACCCCTGCGAGGACCGCCGCCACTACCTGACCATCGACCCCTGGGTCTACGCCAACTCCTGATCGACCAGCGTCGGGAGGTCGGGGGCGGTCTTCACCGGTTCGGGGTCCACGGGGAGGTCGTCCTCCTTGGTCACGCCGCTGAACACCAGGGCGAAGGGCAATCCGAGACGCTTGGCGAGGAGGCCGTCGGTGTCGGGACGGTCGCCGACGACGAGTCCCCCGGCCTCGACACCGCCCCCGAGCCGGTCGAGGATGGCGTCGGCCATGGGCTGGTACGGCTTGCCCGCCACCTCGGCCTCGACGCCGGCCGCGGCGGCGACCGCGGCCAGGAGGGATCCGCCCCCCGGGATGGGCCCGTCGGGCGTGGGGTAGGTGACGTCGTCGTTGGTCCCGACCAGGCGGGCGCCGGCCCGGACCGCCTGGTAGGCGGCGTTGAGACGCCCGTAGTCGAACTCCTTGTGGAACCCGACCACGACGGTGTCGGCCTCACCTTCGTTCACCCACTTCACGCCGCGGGCGTCGAGGGCCTCCCGCACGCCGTCGCCGGCGCACACCAGTGCAGTCGAGCCAGGCTCCAGCATGGACGCCGCCGCCTGGGCCGAGGTGACGATCTCGTCGGCCTCGACGTCGATCCCCATGCCCTCGAACTTCTGGACGAGGTCGCCGACCTTCCGGCTGGAGTTGTTCGTCGGGAACACGATCGTGTGCCCGCCCTCGCGCAGGCGGGCCACCGCCTCCGGCACGCCGGGGATGACGTCCTCCGCCAGCCACACCACTCCGTCGAGGTCCAGGATCCAGACAGCCACGACAGGGTTGTACCGGCCGCAGCGGGTTCACAGGAAATCGAACCCCGCTTCGGATCCCCGCCGGTCGCCGGCCGGCTCGACGCGCTGCTAGGGGCCGGCCTCGCCGCCCTCGCCGCCCGAGGGCCGGTGGGCCAGCACCCGCAGGCGCTCGATGGCGTCGCGAGCCGCTCGGGCCACCGCCTCGACCTGCTCGTCGAGCGCACCGGGCGGCCGTTCGCCGAGCTCCTCCTCGAGGATCCGGTCGCACAAGGCGACGCACTCGTCGCAGATGTAGACGCCCGGCCCGGCGATGAGCTTGCGGGCCTGGTGCTGCGTCTTCCCGCAGAACGAGCACTGGAGGACGTCGCCGGGTTCGATCTTCATCAACCGTGGATGGTACGGGCCGTGGCTCGCCGGCCGGGCAGCTTCATCACCTCGATGGCGTTCGGGAGCTGTTCCTTGATGGCGTTGTCGTGAGTGACGACGAGCACTTGGCGGAAGCGGGCCCGGAGGCGCTCGAGGGCGAGCAGCATGCGCTCCTTGCGGTCGTCGTCGAGGGGACCGAACACCTCGTCGAGCACGAGCAGGCCGACCGCCCCCCCGGACTGGAACCGGACGTGCTCGCTCACCGCCACCCGCAGGGCCAGGTTGGCCAGGTCGGTCTCCGACCCGGAGAACCGGCTCATCCCGTACGTGCGGCCGGCGTCGACGATCTTGATCTCGTAGGTGTTGGCGTCGACCTCGAGGTGGTCGTACTCCCGGTCGGTCAGCTCGGCGAACAGCTCGGCGGCCTGGGCCGACAGGCGGGGCCCGACCGAGGCGACGAGGGTGTTCCGGAAGTTGTTGAGCAGCTCGGCCACCCGGGCCAGGTGGCGGGCCTCCTCGCCCAGCTCGGCCAGCTTCTCGTGCTGCTCGGTGGCCTCGGCCAGCCGGCGGGCCTCGGCCTCGGCCCGCTCCCGCGCCTGGGTGGCCGCCACCCGCGACGCCTGGGCGCGGAGGGCGGCCGCCTCGGCGGCCGCCTGGAGGCGCACCCGCTCGGCGGCGGCGGCGACCAGGTCGTCGGGCCGGAAGCCCAGGGCGGCCACCTTCTCCCGCAGCGTCTCCAGGCGTCCCCAGCTCTCGGCCATGGCCGCGTTCTCGACGTCGAGCTCGCGCGCCACCGCCTCCCGCCGCTCGAGTCGCCCCTGGATGCGCTGGACCTCGTCGGCCGCCCGCCGGCGGCGGTCGACCTCGGCGGCCAGGGCCCCCCGCTCGCCGTCCTCCAGCGGCCGGCCCAGGGCGGCCAGGGCCTCGTCCAGGTGGGTCTCCGCCTCCCGGCGGCGGGCCGCCTGCTTCTCGTACTCCGCCCATGCCGCCTGGGCCCCCCGGAGCTGGCGGGACAGCACCGTCGCCCGCTCGCTCGTGGCCGCCACGGCCACGACGGCCTGGCGGTGGTCCAGCTCGAGCTCGTTGAGCCGGCCCTCGATCTCGGCCATCTCGGCGGCCCGGTGGGCCTGCACGGCCTCGAAGGCGTCACCCAGGGCCTGGCCGCACAGCGGGCACTCGCCCTCACCGGTGAGCGTCGACGACCGTCGCACGGCCTCCCGGGCCCGGTCGCGCTCGACCTTGGCCGCCTCGATGGTGGCCTTCACGGTGGCCAGGGCCACCTTGGCCGCTTCGGCTTCGGCCCGGGCCAGCTCGCACCCCTTCTCGTCGGGGATGACGGGCGCGGCCGGCACGGGAAGGGCGTCGAGGGCGGCCTGGGCCGCCACCACCCGCTCCACGACCCGGAGGCGGGCTTCGGCCTCCTTCCACCCTTCGGCCTCGGGAACGAGGACCGTCAGCCGCTCGGCCGATCGCTCCAGCTCGGCCAGCTCCTCGCCCAGCTTGGCCACCCAGGCCATGGCCTTGTCGTGCTGCTCGCGGACGGCCTTCCCCTCGGCCACCAGCCGCTCGTGCTCCTGGCGCAGGGCGTCGAGCTGCTCATGCCGGCGAACGGCCCCGTCCACGTCGGCCCGGGCCACCACGGCCAGGGCCTCGTCGTCGGCCATCCGCACCTCGGCGTCCGTCGCCGCCGCCTCGGCCTGCTCGACCGCCTTCCGGAGGATGTCGAGGTCGGGGAGGACGGCGCGGAGGCGCTCGAACTGGTCCTGGGTCAGCCGGGCGTCCTTGCGGGCCAGGTCGCGGGCGCCGTCGAGCGGGGTGATGCCAAGCAGCTGCAGGACCAGGCGTCGGCGCTCGGCGGGGGTCTGCTGGCTGAAGGCCGACAGCTGCTTCTGCTCGGCGAACACCGAGGCCCGGAAGGCGGCGTCCTCCATGCCGAGGATGGAGTGGACGTAGCGGCCGGTGTCGCGCGCCCCTTCGGCTACCTGCTGGCCGTCGGCGTGAGCCTCGGCCTTGACCTGGGAGCTCGCCCCGCTGACGGTCCGCCGCACGAGGTAGAGGTGACCCTCGTGCTCGAACTCGACCTCGGTGATGCACTCGGCGTTGACGCCCGCGGTCCGCACCTCGTCCATCGACGTTCGCGACCGGCCGTAGAGCGTGAACCGGATGCTCTCGATGAGCGCCGACTTGCCCGCCCCGTTGAGCCCGTAGACGCCGACCAGCCCGGGCGGGATCTCCAGCTCGAGGTCGTCCTCGAACACCCGGTAGTTCCTGAGGTGCAGCCGGGTCACTCGCATCAGTCGACGGCCTCCTCCACGGCCCGGGCCAGGTACTCGTCGCCCCGGTCGCGGATGCGGTCCCGGTCGAACCCGACGAGGTCCTGGCCGTCGACGTAGTTGGCCCACTGCACGGGCAGCGACGACAGCTCGGGCAGCTCGACGTTGGTCTGGGTGCCGGCGAAGTCGGGCTGGAGCTTGACGTGGAGGGCGTGGGCCGACGCCTCCCGCACGGCCTCGAGGTCGAGCAGGCGGTAGGCCTCGGGGTCGACGCCCTCGATGAACAGCCGGACCACGGCGCCGGAGGGCACCGCGGCCACCCGCTCGAGCACCCGGGCCTGGACCTCGGCCGGCGACAGGCCGAGGGCGTGCACCGGCGGCAGGGTCAGCAGCGGCCGCTGGTCGGTCAGGGCCACGTGGCGGATCTCGCCGGTATCGGTGTCGAGCACGACGATGCCCTTGGCGATCTCGGGGTCGTCGGCGTAGGAGAAGGTGTCGGTGGAGCCGGCGTACCAGATGCCGCTGTCGACCTTGGTGTGGAAGTGGTAGTGGCCGAGCAGGGCGAGGTCGGCGGACGACTTGAGCAGGCCGGCGTCGACCTCGATCTCGTTGATGTCGGCGTGGTGGGGCTCGACCTGGGGCACCCGGGGATGGGTCAGCAGGAGGTTGGTGGCGTCGGGGTCGCGGCTCAGCCGGGCCTCGGCCAGGGCGTCGAGGGTGGCATCGACGGTGAGCATCTGCGGGACGGCATGGACCACGAGCCCCGGGAAGACGAAGCGCTCGTAGGCCATGCGGTGGGCGAAGCGGACCTCGGGGAACAGGTCGGCCAGGGCCGAGTACGGGCTCCCCGTGCCGGGCAGGCGGGGCGTGTCGTGGTTCCCGGTGATGACCACGAGGGGCGCGCCGTGCTCGCGGATGCGCAGCAGCGCCTTCTGGGCGATCCGGTAGGAGCGGTACGTGGGCCGGGGATGGTCGAAGATGTCGCCCAGCCAGACCACGAGGTCGGGCGACTGGGCCAGGGCCAGGTCGACCGCCCGGGTGAAGGACTCCTCGAAGTCGCGCTCTCGCTGGTTGAACCCGTCGGGGGTGGTGTACGAGTAGTACGAGCGCCCGAGGTGGGCGTCGCCCAGCGCGGCGACCTTCACCGCCCCACCACCCCCGAACCGGTGACACGAATGGTCGCCATGACGACCGGATCGCGCACCAGTTCGGTCGGGCGGGCCATCAGTCGACCAGCGCCGAGACGTTGGCGGCGGCGACGGGCCGGGGGGGAGGCGGGGGTGGGCAGGTGCGGACGACGTCCGACCAGAGGTGGATCTTGGCCGGGACGGCGAAGGGGGCGTCGAGGTTGGCCAGCAGGCACTCCCCGGGCATGAGGGTCTGGATCTCGGGGCCGAGGGCGGCGATGTCCTGCTTCGACGACGAGCGCAGGATCGTGCGGTCCTTCTCGTCGGCCAGCCCGAGGATGAAGAAGGTGTTGAACTGGCTGAGCAGCTCGCCGTCCAGCAGCTTGGGCTGCTGGGTGACGGCGCACAGGCCGACCTTGAACTTGCGCCCTTCCCGGGCCACCCGCGGGAACACGTTGGAGTCGCGGTCCTTGCTGGCCGCCAGCACCCGCTGCGCCTCCTCGAGCACCACGGCGACCACCGGCAGGCGGTCGTGGCCCTCGGGGTCCTCGAGGTAGGCGTTCGACCACTCCTCCAGCACCTTGCGGGTGAGGAAGGAGGCGACCAGCAGCTCCTCGGTGGACCCGAGCCCGCTGACGTCGACCAGCGCCACCCGCCCCTCGCGCAGGTCGCGCAGGACCGCGGCCCCCACCGAGACGTGGGCGTCGGCCGCGATGCAGGGCAGCTCGACGATGCGCCGGGCCCGCCGGTGGAGGACCTGGAGGGTGTTGAGGGCCACCCGGTTGGCCAGCTCGACGTCGCGGAAGCCGGGCAGGTCCTCCACGTGGGAGAACTCGAGCAACCACGACAGCCCCTCCCCCCCGAACTTCCGCTCCAGCTCGAAGAGGGCCTCCTCCTGCGGGCGGGTCCAGTCGTAGGCGGTCCGCAGGTCGTCGACGGTGAGCTCGGCCAGGCCGACCCGCAGGGACGAGGTGTTGGGCAACGGCCGGGCCGCGTACGTCCGGAGCCGCGCGCCGGCCCACGGGTGGCGAGCCAGCTGGGTGCGGTACTCGCCGTGGGGGTCGACCAGCAGGAGGCCGTAGCGGCCGGACGAGCGCAGGACGTCGCCGGCCAGGACCATCATGAGGTTGGACTTTCCCATGCCGGTGGTGGCGAAGATGCCGACGTGGCTGGCCAGGCTCCTGCCCGAGATGCCGACCTCGAAGTCGACCACCGTCTCGCCGCTGCGCAGCGTCCCGACCGGGAGGTCGCCCATCCGGGTGCGCAGGAAGGCGAAGTCGGCCGGCTCGGGGGCCACCACCCGGGAGAACTGGGTGGGAAGGCTCTTGGGGCGGCGGAAGTCGACCCCGTCGGGCGTGAGGTAGCCCAGGCACCGGCACGTGGCCACCCGGTAGGTGCGCCGCGACTGCTCGTGCAACCGGTGCAGCCCGGCCTCCCCCCGGGCGTCGTCGACCAGCAGGGTGCCGGCCACCCGCTCGGCCCAGCCCGGCTCCCGGTGCTCGGTGCCGTAGGTGACGTCGACGATGCGGAACAGGTACCGGCGCCCGGTGGCCTCGTCGACCGCGACCAGCAGCTCGCCGAGGAACAGGTCCTCGTCGGGCGCGGCCCGGAACACGCCCTCGAGCACGTTCTTCCCGAACAGCCGGCCCGTGCTCATCGGTCTCCTCCTCGAGTGTGGGCGATCCGGTGCGGCATATGACCGCAGATCGCCCACATCAGAACCGCTCCATGAGGTCGTGGCGGTCGGCGAAGGCACGCTCTCGGACCTCGGCCGGCACGCCGGCCCGGTCGAGGAGCTCGTCGACCTCGTACCAGGTGTCCTGGCGCAGCCAGGGCGGGCAGGCGGCCAGCCGGTCGGCGACGGTGAGGGGATAGGGGTAGCCGGGGAAGCCGGCGTCGTCGCAGACCGCCGACAGCGCCGACAACGCCTCCTCGGCGTCGACCCCCGGGGACACGTCGACCCGGAAGGCGTAGGGCGCGTCGGGGTCGAGACGGGCCGCCACCACCCGGGCCCCGGCCCGGCTGCGGGCGACCGGCGCCCACCACATGGCCCGCGGCCCGAGGGCCCGGCTCGCCTCCATCTCCAGGGCGCCGAGCAGCGGCGCCCCGCCCCGGGAGAGCGACGACCGCTTGGTGACGGCGGCGACCACCACTCCCCCAGCGCCGGCCCGGGCCAGGAGGTCGGCGAGCCACGAGGGCGGGACCCGCCAGTCGGTCTCGAGGTCGCCGTCGACCAGGACCATGGCCCCCGGCGACGCCTCCTCCACGCACCGGTCGACCAGCACCCACTCCTCGTGGTCGCGGAGCAGGTTCAGGTCGACGGTGGCGTCCTCGGCGATGCCCAGGCCGAGGCCGGCCGCCACCGCCCGGTCCTCGCCCCCGCCGAGCAGGAACGCCCGCAGCGTCCCCTCGTCCTCCACCTCGCAGGTCCCGTGGCGGAAGCAGGCCCGGGCCGCCCGGGCCACGACCAGCTGCAGGCAGCGGGCGTCGGCCACGACCGCCTGTCCCCCGTCGACGGCCCACACCTCGGCCGGCGCCGCGCCGGCCCGGCCCAGGGGCCGAAGCCTGATCTCGGCCTCGAACCGGAGGTGGCCGCCCCCGGGGTCGTCGAGGCTCCCGCCTCCCCCGGTCAACAATGCGGCCAGCCGCGTGGCCGCGGTCCGAAGGGAGTCGGCCGCGGGAAAGGGCAGTGTCGCCGTGGGAAGCATCTCCTCCAGCATCCCAAGCCGGTGCGACAGTTACAAGCTTGTCATTCGGCGGGTTGTGGGTAGGAGCGCCTCATGGAACGCGGAAGCGACAAGCACTCGCCCAGGATCGACGACGGCCTGGCCCACGACACCCGACCGCTGACCCAGGGGGCTCCCATGGAGTCCCGGGCCGACGAGGCCCGACAGCAGGAGGGTGCGGCCGACGACGAGCCCACGACGGACGCCCTCCTGACCGGCGATCTGCACCCCGGGCAGTCGCAGGAGGCGCTGCTCGACCACGACGAGGCGGAGGCCCGCAGCCGCATCGCGTCCCACCTCCGCCCGTCGATCTGGCCCGCCGACCGGGCCGAGCTCATCCGTTGCGCGCAGGAGCTGAACGCACCGCCCGACATCCTCGACCGGCTCCGCGGCCTGCCCGAGGGCACGTACACCCACACCGAGGCGGTCTGGGAGGCCCTGGGCGGGCGGGTCGAGTCCCGCCCCTAGCGGGCGCCCCTACCAGCCCGCCTCGGGGCTGGGCGTCGGCTTCTGGTTGGTGGTCGACGGGGCCATGCCCACCTCACGGTCGGCGCGGACCTGCTTCTCGACCTCGATCTTGCGGGCGGCCAGGTCGTCGCCGAGCAGGGGGGCGGTGTCGGGGAGGGCCTGCAGCATCTTGGGGAACATCTCGTTCTCCTCTTCGTCGACGTGGTGCAGGACCGCGGTCTTGAGCTTGGTCATGGTGGTGACGAACTCGTCGCTCCCCGGCTCCATCCCTTCGAGGGCGAGGATGAGGTCCTTGGCCTCCTGGTGCTCGGCCCGGGCCTCGGCCGCGCCCTTGTTGTCGACCTTGGCCGAGTAGAGCCCGTAGACCAGCTCCTCCTCGATGATGGAGTGCACGCTCAGCTCCAGGAAGATCTGGGTGGCGACGTCGGGGTCGCCCGTCTCGTCGAACTGCTTGAACAGCTGCTCCACCTTGCGGTGGTCCTCGGTCAGCAGGGTGACGAAATCGGGCATCTGTGCCTCCTGGGAAAGGACGTTCGAACCCGCGGAACCTCCCCGTCAGACGAGCTGGCCAAACGCCTCCTGACGGGGCACGAGCTGCTCGGCGACCAACCCGAGGGCGGTCTCGATGGCGTCGCAGACCACGTCGGGCTCGACCAGCCAGCCGTTGTGGGCGACGTCGATCTCGATGGTCGTGGCCCCCGGGATGGCGTCGGCCAGCTCGCGCTGGCGGGCGGCCCAGATCAGGCGGTCGCGCTTGCTGACGATCACCACGGTGGGGACGTCGATCCGGCCCGCGTATGGCCGGGCGTCGAAGGCGCTGAGGCCCCGGCCGGCGGCGGCCAGGTCGGACGGGTTCCCCCGCAGGGCCTCCGCCTTGAGCCACGGCAGGACGGGGCGCAGGTCGGGGTTCTGCTCGGCCGCGCTGCGCAGGTAGCGCTCGGTGAGGCCGTGGGGGACGCCGAAGCGCAGGACGTACTCGACGGCGGCCATCGAGTTCCAGATGACCCGCTCGTGGAGGGCGTGGCGCCACTGCAGGGCCGTCGACTGCAGCACGAGCCCGGCCACCGCCTCCGGGTGCCGCCGCCACATCAGCATGCCGATGGAGCCGCCCATCGAGTAGCCCACCACGATGGCCGGCTTGGCGTCGAGGTGCTCCAGCAGGGCGACGGCGTCGTCGGCGGCCGCCTCGAGCGTGAACCGCTGCTCGCTGCGGAGGCCCCGCCCGTGGCCCCGCACGTCCACGGCCAGGACCGTGCCGTGGCGGGCCAGGGCGGCGTAGAGGGCGAACCAGTTGAGGTCGGAGGACAGCGTCCACCCGTGGACCAGGAGGATCGTCGGCCCGCCGGCCCCGGTGGAGCAGGGGAGCTCGCGGACGAGCATCTCCCCTCGCCGGGGGACGTCGACCAGCCGTCCGGGAGGCAGGGGTGGCGGAAGAGGCGGCTCGGCCTGGGCCACCTCGAGCGGACGGAGGTACCCGTGCCAGGCCATCAGGCGACTTCTCGCTGCAGCACGCCGAGCTCGGTGACGAACCGGTCGGCGAAGGCCATCGCCGCCGCCGGGCCCCAGAGGGGGTACCTGTAGCGGAACGCCAGGTGGAGCATCCCGACGGCGCTGACCGCGCCGAGGGAGAGGCCGCACGGCATCCGGGCCGGCGCCGAGAACCACAATCCGAGCACGCCGCCGGCCTCCGGACCGAAGTCGGGCAGGTGCTCGTCGTCCACCTCGCCGAGGTTGGAGAGCACGGCGGTGTCGACCAAGCGGTTCCCGGTCATCCAGATGAACGGCGACAGCGGCTGCTTGAGCCAGAGCGGGAGGCGCCCCGTCTTGCTCAGCAGCTCCATGAGGGCCGCCGACTCGCCCTCCTTGATGCGGCGGGTCTGGGCGGCGATGGCCTCGAGGAGGGCCTCGGGCGTCTTCCGATCCTTCGGCGTGGTCGCCACGCGGGTCTCGGAGACGAAGTTGGTGACGACCTCGTTCCTCCACTCCGGGGGTCGCAGGTTCACCGGCATGAGCACGCTGATCCGGCGGCAGGCCGTCCCCTGCTCGACGTTCCAGCCGGCGATGGCCAGGTTGAGGGCGGCGAGCAGGAGGTCGTTGACCGTGGCGTGCTCGGGCTTCTCGGGCACGGGCACCGAGATCTGGTGGATGCCGTACCCCGGCTGGTCGGAGCCCCCCTGGGAGGCAAGGCGGGCGGGCGGGGTGGCCAGGTCGCGGGCCTTGTCGGCCAGGGCCCGCAGCCGGCGCATGCGCTCGGCGACCCCCTCGGCCCGCGTCAGTCCCTCGACGTCGCGGGCCTTCGGGAGCGGGATCTCGGGGTCGGGCTCCTTCTCGTGGATGTAGGCCTTGGCGATGCTGCGGAGGACCAGCAGGGTGCCCCAGCCGTCGAAGGCGGCGTGGTTGGCGTTGATCATGAGGACGTCGCCGCGCGGGTGGCGGGCCAGCCGCAGCCGGAGGGGCGGGCTCTCGGCCAGGGGCACCGACAGGCTGTGCAGCTCCGCTCGGACCGCGTCGAGGTCGGCGTCGTCGGTGCAGTCGACGGCCTTGAGGGGGTCGAGGTCGAGGGCCCCGGTGATGGCCCACGTCCACCGCTTGTCCGTCCGGCGGGCGGGCAGCAGCTTGGCCCGGGCCATGGGATGGTGCGAGAGAGCTTCAGGGATGGCGGCCCTCATGCGGTCTTCGTCCAGCTGGCCGTTCACCCGCACCTCGAGCTGGATGCTCCAGGGCTCAGCCGGCGTGTCCAGCAGGTGGACCGCTTCGTCGAGGGACGTGAAAGGGACGCGTTCGTCGGTGAGAGCCATCCGTGGTAGTTCTGCACCAGCCCGCGTGGGTCACAAACCCCACTCCGACAGGCAGGCCCCAAAAGGACGCCCTCCATGCCCGACCTCCTCGAGCCGCCCCCCCGGCTCGACCTCCCCCTGTTCGACTACGGCCTGCTCAAGACCGGCGAGCCGGCCCACGACCTCCTGGCCGACATCGTCGTCCACACCGAAGCCGCCACCCTTCCCACCGGTGGCCTGCGGATCCGCGACGGCCTGCCCATCCTCGACCCGGACGGGCAGGTGGGCGCCCAGGGTGTGCTGCTGATCTTCACCGCCGGAAAGGAGAGGCGGGCCTACGAGGCGGTGTGCGCGGTCGCCCCCCGCCAGCACTACCGATGGGACATGGTGGAGATGCGGGTCGAGGGGCGCCCAGGACGGGTGAACCTGCTGCGGGGCCGCCATCCGGACCGGGGCAGCTCGGAGGAGTGGTTCTCCTCGTGGTCGGCGGCCGACGACCCCCTGCTGCGGTTCGGGCTGGCCCAGGTCCGGCGGACCGCGCTCGAGCGCGCCGCCGCGCCGTTCCCGACCGTGGGCGGCGACGACCCGGGCCTGTGGGAGCGCTTCTACGACCTCCACGCCGCCTACCTGCTGCTCTGGTCGGCCGTGGAGCGGTTCACCGCCCTGGCCTACGGCCCGGCCCAGCCCGCGCTGGAGCGGACGTGGCGGCTGGGCGACGACCCTCGCTTCCGGGCCTGCGTGGTCGCCGCCGGGGTGGCACCGAGCGCCAAGACCGCCGACAGCCGCGACCCCACGCGCGCCCGCCGCATCCGCGAGGACGGGTCGGGGGCCATGTTCAGCTGGGACGCCGCCCGCCACCTGGTGGCCCACCCCGGCCGCACGGCCTTCGTGGACGGCGTCTTCCTCCGCCGCTCGCTCGTCGACCTCCACGACTCGTTCCGCCTCGCCCTGCTCGACCGCCTGCCCGCCCTGACTGCGGCGTGGCGCAAGGTCGACCGCGAGGGCGAGGGCGACCGCTGGCTCCTCCGCCCGGCGGTGGCCTCGGACGCCCCCGGGTGACCTCGTGGCTCCGGGACCCGCTTGCCGGGAAGGCGGGCCGGCGCGACACTCCACAGACCGGCCGAACGTGGGGGTCGCCGTCATGCATCATCGCCGGAGACAAGCGGGCTGTTCCCTGACGGTGCTGGGGGCGTGCGCAGCGGTGCTGGCCGGCACGGCCTTCGCCTGCACCAACCTGGCGACGCTCAACCTCAGCACGTCGATGGGCAAGCCGGGCGACGCGGTCACCGTGACAGGGACGGGGTTCCTGGCCAATGCCAACGAGATGCCGATGGACGGGATGGTCATGGACATGGGCCCGGGCGGCTCGGGGATGGGCGACCTGCCGACCCGCTCCCCCGTCGTGCTCCACTGGAACGGTTCGGACGGGCCGGTGTTGAGCGAGGCGGTTCCCGACCGCAGCGGCACCATCTCGGTGGTCTTCGACATTCCCGAGGCCACGGCCGGGCACTACACGGTCGTCGCCGTGCAGAAGAACCCGCAGGGCTTCGACGTGTACGGCACGCCGGCCCGGGCCACGATCCAGGTCGTCGGGGCGGGCCGGCCCGCGGCGGACGCCGCCCGCGGCTCGGGGTCGCTGGCCGGCGACGGGCAGGGGACGTCCATCGGCCTCCTCGCCCTGACTGTGGGGCTCGGAGTCTCGAGCGTCGGGCTGGTGGGTGCCGGCACCCTGGCCGCCGCCCGCGTCCTCAGGGCACGGCGTCGCGTGCCGGCAACCGTCGACCGCGACTGACGACTGAACGAGGTTGCCGGCGATCCCTTGATCTCGGCTGGGACAACCTCTACCGTGTCCGATGGGGCGCGACCTCGGCAGGATGTCGTGCCGTGGGGAAAGGGGTGCCCAGCGATGGGACGCAGACGGCGGGGCTTCCTCGCGCTGTTCGTGATCGGGTCCGGCGTGGTGCTGCAGGCCGCCTCAGGCTGGACGTGTGCGTCGTTGGCCAGTGTCGACGTCATGCCGAACGTCGTCCGGCCCGGGCAGGAGGTGGCCTGGAAAGGCACCTTCTTCATCCAGAACGAGCCGGTCACCCTGCGCTGGAACGCGCTCGACGGGCCGGTGCTGTCGGTCGCCACCCCGCCCGGCCCCGACAACGGCCTGCACGGGCCCTGGCGGTTCGTCGACGGCACGTTCACTGTCCCGTCCGACGTGCGGCCGGGTACCTACGTGGTGATCGCCACCCAGAACGCGGTCAAGGGCAGCCAGACGTGGGGGGTGCCCGCCCGGGGCGTCGTCCAGGTGAGCGACGGCTCCCCCGTCCTCGGCGAGTCGGTCGGCCCCCCGCCGGTGGAGCGGCCGACCGACCTGGTCACCGGCGAGTCGCTCAGTGCCGGGGACTTCGTGCTGGCGGCCGCCGGAGCCGGCGGAGTGGCGCTGCTGTTTGCCGGTCTCGGCGTGGTGCTGGCCGCCGGACGGCGGTCGACGGCGCCCGAGCCGCAGCCCGTCCGCTCGGGGCCCGGGGCCTGACATGCCCCGATCGACCATGCGAACAGTCCTGCTGGGGTCGACCGTGCTCGCCGTGCTCGGCCTCTCCGCAGCCGGGGCGGCCGTGGCCGCCGAGGTCCGGCTCACCCAGCCGGTGAACGCCACCGGCGCCCCCGACGAATCGCCCGGGCGCTCCTACACGTCGCCCGGCGTGGTGGTCGACCCGAGCGATCCGAAGAAGGTGTACGCCGGTGCCGTCGAGATTCGCTCGCAGCGGTGCGCCCTGCTCCGCTCGGCCGACGGCGGCCGGACCTGGACGAAGGCCAAGGAGGCCCCCTCGCCGCCCGCCTTTCCGTTCTGCACCCACGACAGCGGGCTCATCCCCATGTCGTTCGTCGCCATGGGGCAGCACGGCACGCTCTACTTCCTGCACGTGGCCTGGGACACCCAGGACGGCGGCCGGTCCGAGAACCGCAGCGTCTTCCTGGCCCGGAGCGGCGACGGCGGGGACTCCTGGCGCCACACGCCCGTCCATGTCAACCGGGGCAAGACGGGCAACGACATCGAGAAGAACGTCCCGCTCGGCCTGGCCGTCGACACGCGGGGCGACACCGACGTCGTGTACGCCAGCTACCGGGCCAGCTGGCCGAACCCGGCCTCGCCGGCCCGGCCGAACCAGACGTTCCTGGTCACGTCCACCAACGGCGGCGGGTCGTTCGACGAGCCGGTGAACGTCAGCGACGCCTACTACGCCGACGGCACGACCCTGCCCGCCGGCGTGGCCGAGGCCCAGCGCAAGCGGGAGAACTTCGGGGCCTCGGGCGGCATCGGCCTCGGCGTCGACGACCAGGGCGCGGTGTACGTCCCGTGGCAGCGGAGCACGGCCAACATCACCCCCGCCGCTCCGGCCTCGCCGTACTTCGTGGCCAAGTCGACCGACCGCGGCCGGACGTTCACCATGAGCGAGGCCTTGCCCGCGCTGGAAGACCAGCTGGGGCCGTCGGGGCCGACGCTCACCTGGGGCCCCGGTGGTGGCCCGGTGGGCACCCTCCACCTGGTCTGGGAGGGCAAGGTGCCACTGACCCAGGGCGACCGCGACGTCCTGTACCGGCGGTCCGTCGACGGCGGGCGCACATGGAGCGACACCAAGACGCTCAACGACGACGACCCGTCCCAGCTGTACGCCCAGCACCAGCCCGGCATCTCCGTGGCCCCGAACGGCCGGGTCGACGTCGCCTGGTTCGACCAGCGGGACAACGGCGGGCGGCTGGTCACCGACGTCTACACCACCCATTCCACCGACTTCGGTCTCACCTGGGCCAAGAACGAGCGGGTGACGGACCGGCCCATCGACCGCAACCTCGGGGTGTGGAAGCCCGGCACGGGGGGCGACGTCCGCCAGCCGGTCGGCGTCGGCTCGTCCGACGAGCTCACCTACATCCTCTGGGACGACACCCGCAACGGCGACCAGACCACCCAGCAGCAGGACATCTACGCCTCGACCGCGCAGTACGAGGAGCTCGAGGCCGGCGGCCTGCCCGCCGGCGCCGGCTACGCCCTGGCCGCGTTCACCGGGGTCGCCGTCGTGGGGCTGCTGCTGTTCGGTGTCTCCCTGGCCACCCGAGGCCGCCGCCGGGCGCCGCCGCCGCCTCCGTCCAAGGCAGAGCCGGGGCGGGAGCCGGCGCAGGTGGGCTGAGCCCGGCTCAGCCCACCTTGGGGGTCAGCCAGTCGCACACCAGGCCGAGACCCGACGCCTGCTCCCGGGCGTCCAGCGGGCGGTCGGTCACGTACGACAGCGTCAGCATCATCCCGCCCTCCTGGTGGTAGTTGTTGTGGCAGTGGATCATCCACTGCCCGGGGTTGTCGGCCACGAACTCCACCGACAAGGGCTCGTCGGGGCGGACGATGGCGGTGTCCTTGCGGGCGCCGGCCGTTCCTCCCGGGTTCACCACCTGGAACGTGTGCCCGTGCAGGTGCATGGGGTGGAACATGGTGGTCGTGTTCTCGAAGTCGAGGCGCACCCGCTCGCCCTGGCGCACCTCGAGCGGCTTGTTCTCCCCATGCGGCTTGCCGTTGAGCGTCCAGACGTACCCATCGTCCCCGCCGCCCAGGGAGACCTTGTGGGTCCGGTCGGGCTTGGCCACGGCCAGCCGCACCGGCTCGGCCGCGACCAGGTCGGCCCGGGTGAGGATCCTCCCGTTGAGCTCGGCCGGGCGAACGCTCGACGGCGGCACCTCGCCGGCCCCCGACCGCAGCACGGCCATGGCTTCGTCGGCCTTGGCCTCGGCCACGGCCACCAGGGGGTACACGCCGTCGCCGGCCACGGTCACCGTGACGTCGTAGCGCTCGGCCATGGCGATCATCAGGGCGTCGACCGTCACCGGCTCGACCGGGAAGCCGTCGGTGTGGGTCACGGTCATCTGGTGGCCGCCGAGGGCCACTCGGAACGGGGTGTCGGCGCCGGCGTTGACGATCCGGAAGCGGACCCGCTCCCCCTTCCGGGCCGCGAACTCGACCGGCGCCTCGGAGTGCCGGCCGTTGAGCAGGTAGAGGGCGTAGTTGACGTCGCCGCCCGCGCTGTCGAGGAACTCACTGTGGGGCCCACCCCCGGCCTGGTGGGCGGCGTGCGGCCCCCGCCCGGCCCGGAGGTCCTCGAGGTGCATCTGGGGCGACTGGCCGAGGCCGTCGGTCCAGTCGTCCAGGACGACGACGTACTCCCGGTCGTAACGTCCGGGCTCGGCCGGGTCCTCGACGATGAGCGGGGAGTACAGCCCCCGGTCGAGGTGGAGGCCGACGTGAGGATGGAACCAGAACGTGCCGGGGTCGGGAACGGTGAACTCGTAGTCGAACGTGGTCCCGGGGGCGACGACCGGCTGGGTCATCCCCGGCACGCCGTCCATGTCGTTGCGCAGGGCGATGCCGTGCCAGTGGATGGTCGTGGACTCGGGCAGGCGGTTGGTGAACCGGGCCCGGATCACCTCGCCGGCCTTGACCCGGACCTCCGACCCCGGCACGGTCGGGCCGTAGCCCCAGCTGTCCACCCGGACCCCGCTACCGAGGTCGACGGTCAGGGGGGCGGCGGTGACGGCCAGGTCCCTGACCACGGCACCGGGGCCCCGCCTGGCCTCCTCGGCGGCCATCACCTCCCGCCCAGTGGCCGGGACGGGCGACGCCTTGCCGCCCGAGCCGCGGCACGAGGTGAGAGCCAGACCTGCGGCGCCGGCGCCGGCGAGGGCGAGGAACTCCCGGCGGGACAGGGTCATGACGCCCATCATCGCGCCCCGGCAGTAATGTGAAACCGCGCGACCAGGAGGAGATCCCCCATGAGAAGGCTGGTAGCCGTGGGCGCCATGATGGCGCTGTTCCTGGTCGGGTGCGGGGACGGCGGCGGGGACGACGTCGACCCCCTGGCCGGCGGCCCCGCACCCACGGACGCCCACGCCCACGGCGGCGAGCACACCGACCACGCCGGCAACCCGACCTCGCACTGCGAGCCCTCCGGCACCAGCCTCACCATCGCCGCCCAGAGCACGAGGTTCGACAAGGACTGCCTGGCCGCTCCCGCCGGCCGACCCTTCACCATCAACTTCGACAACAAGGACCAGACGGTCCACAACATCATGATCCTGGAGAGCCACAGCGCCACCGAAGCGCTGTTCGACGCCGGCACCATCCCCAACGGGATCAGGACCCTGAACGTCCCCGCCCTCCAAGCCGGCACCTTCGCCTTCCACTGCAAGATCCACCCCGGCCAGATGTCGGGGACCTTCGTCGTGGCCTGACTACATGTGACGGCCGCCCAGGCCGGCCACCACCTCGAGGGCCCGCTGGGCCAGGCCCCGTTCCGGCCACGCCTGCGGGTCGACGGGCCGGGACGAGGCGAGGTCGGCCTCGAAGTCGTCGTCGAGGATGCGGACCACGTCGGGGTCGAACACCACCACGTTCACCTCGTCGTCGAGCATGAGCGAGCGGCTGGTGAAGTTCGCCGACCCCACGCTGGCGACCGTCCGGTCGACGGTGACGATCTTGGCGTGCAGCATGCTCACCTGGTACGACCACAACCGGACGCCGGCGTCGAGCAGGAGGTCGTACTGCGACTCGCTGGCCAGCTGGACGAAGCGCTTGTCCACGTGGGGGCCGGGGAGGAGGACGTCGACCTCCACCCCGCGGCGGGCGGCGGAGGTCAGCATGGCGCAGGTGGCCTCGTCGGGGACGAAGTAGGCGGTGGTGATGCGCACCCGCTCCTTGGCCAGGGCCAGGAGCGAGCGGACCAGCGTGGCCACGTCGCTCCATCCGGGCTGGGCCGCCCCCCGCACGACCTGGGCGACGGAGCGGCCGACCTGGGGCTGGACGGGGAACCGGTCGACCCCCTCGTCGAAGAGCGGGCGGCCGGTCTCGGCCCAGTTCTGGACGAAGGCGGCCCGGAGCCCGTCCACCGCCGGCCCCCGGATCCGGAAGTGCGTGTCCCGCCACTCCCCCGGCCCCCGGGCGTCGCCCCGCCACTCGTCGGCGATGCCGATGCCTCCGGTGAAGGCCACGTCCTCGTCGCAGATCAGCACCTTGCGGTGGCTGCGGTGGTTGGCCTCCCAGAAGCGCAGCATGTTCACCGGCCGGAACCACTCCACCTGGGCGCCGGCGCCCGCCAGCTCGTCGACGAGGGTCCGGTCCATGCTGAACGCCCCGAAGGCGTCGAGGATGACCCGCACCCGGACGCCCGCCTCTGCCTTCTCGGCCAGGAGGGCCGCCATCTCCTCGCCGACCGAGCCCCGCCAGTAGACGAAGGTGAGGAAGTCGATGGTGGAGCTGGCCGCCTCGATGGCCTCGAACATGGCGGGGAAGATGCGGTTCCCGTTGCGCAGGACGTCGACACGGTTGCCCTCGGTGGCCGGCACGCCGAGGAGGCCTTCCAGGGCGCGCCGGTACGTGACTGGCTCGGGGACGGCGGACATCGGGCGCAGCGTAGGGGCTACCTGAGGTAGCGCCCGTACCAGTCGAGGACGTCGGAGTACGCCTGCTTCGACTGCGGCGACTCGACGTTGTTGTAAAAGGCGTGCCCGACGCCCTGGTAGGTCTTGATCTCGTGCGGGATCCCGGCCCGCTCCAGGCCGGCCTTGGCCGCGTCACGGGTGGCGTTGACCCGGTTGTCGGTCTCGCCGTAGACCCCGAGGACGGCGGCCCGGGTCCTGAACGTGACGTCGGCCGGCACCGTGCCGTAGAAGGGGGTGGCGGCCAGCAGGCGGGGCTCCTCCTGGGTGAGGAAGTCCCACACGACCGTCCCTCCGAAGCAGAACCCGATCATGCCCACCTTGGCCGACGGGTTGCGCCTGACCAGCTCGTCGATGGTGGCCCGGATGTCGGGCCGGATGCGCCCCGGGCCGGCCGCATTGAGGGTGGCGCTGATCTCCCCGGACGGGACCCTCGCCGTCCCCCCCTCCTCGGACAGGAGGTCGACGGCCAGGGCGCTGTAGCCGTCGCCGGCCAGGCGGCCGGCCACCGCCTTGGTGGTGTCGACCAGGCCCCGGTTCTCGTGGACGACGACCACGGCCCCCCGGGGGGAGCCGGCCGCCGCGTACGCCCCCATCAACGTGCCGTTGGGGCCGGGGAAGGTGACGTCCTGGGTGGGGACAGGCGTCGTCGCCGGCCGGGCCGTCGTCGGCGTGGTGGCCGGTGCCGCGGTGGTCGTGGCCTGGCCGGCGCCGACGGTCGGGGAGTCGTCGCCGTCGTCGCCGCAGGCGGCCAACAGGGCCGACGCTGCGGTCAAGGACAGTCCCATCATCCCCAGCCGGCGCAACGCCTCCCGCCGGGTGAGCTGACCCTGGGCGTGGTCGAGCGCCACCTCGGTGGCGAGGTACTCCTGGAAGTGGTCCATGAGAGACGACCCTAGGAGCTACGCCGGGAGCGCCGACAGCGAACTCCTGTTCGGGTATCATCGACGGCGATGACGGAGCTGCGGTGGCGCCTGGCGGACGACGACGGCGGCCAGGGCGCGCTCTTCGAGGAGGAGGTCGAGCGCCACATCGGCCGGGGCGAGTTCCGGGGCATGGAGTTCTTCCACGTGAACGCCCGCCGCCTGATCAACGAGGTCCCCAAGGCCTCCCGCGTGCCCTTCCGGTGGACCATCAACGCCTACCGAGGATGTTCTCATGCGTGCTCGTACTGCCTGGTCGGGGAGACGCCGGTGCTGATGGCCGACGGCCGGACGAAGCCGATCGCCGACGTGCGGCCGGGGGATGAGGTGATCGGCACGGAGCGGCGAGGCCGCGACCGCAGGTACACCGCCACACCAGTCCTCGACCACTGGTCGACGACAGGGAGGGCGTACCGTACGGTTCTCGATGACGGAACGGCGCTGATCTCGAGCGGCGACCATCGATTTCTCAGCGATCGCGGTTGGAAGCACGTGAGCGGTACGGAACAGGGTCCGAACCGGCGCCCGTACCTGACGACCGCCGACACCCTCCTCGGCACCGGTCCGTTCCCCTGCAGCCCCAAGCACGGGCCCGAGTACCAGCGCGGCTACCTGTGCGGCCTGCTCCGAGGTGACGCCCACCTCGGCCATCGCGACGACGGGCGAGGGCGTGGCCGCGAGGTGCGTCACATGTTCCGTCCTGCGCTCGTCGACCCCGAACCGCTGGTCCGCACCCGGGAGTACCTCTCGCACGCCGACGTGGCCACATCGGAGCTCCTGTTCTCGCCCGCCACCGACACCTTCATCCTCATGGTCGATCCGGCGGTGAGTCGGAAGCGGTCGATCACGGGCCGGGCCGTGAAGGGCACGGGCGGGCGTCGGGTGGCGGCGGTGGAGCCCCTGGGCCTGGACCTCCCCATGTTCGACATCACGACTGGGACCGGCGACTTCGTCGCCGACGGGGTGATCAGCCACAACTGCTTCGCCCGGCCCACGCACGAGTACCTGGGCATGAACACCGGTGAGGACTTCGACCGCAAGATCGTGGTCAAGATCAACGCCGTCGAGCGGGTTCGATCCGAGCTGGCCCCCGGGCGGTGGGCGGGCGACCACATCGCCATGGGGACCAACACCGACCCCTACCAGCGGTGCGAGGGCAAGTACCGCCTGACCCAGGGGATCGTGCGTGAGCTGTCGGCGGCACGGAACCCCTTCTCGATCCTGACCAAATCCACCCTCATCCTGCGCGATCTCGACCTCCTGGCCGAGGCGGCGCGGCGCACGGAGGTCCGGGCCAACTTCTCCATCGGCACGCTGGACGAGGAGGTGTGGCGGATGAGCGAGCCGGGCACGCCCCACCCCCTTCGCCGGGTCGAGGCGGTCGCCCGGCTGAACGAGGCCGGGGTGCCGTGCGGCGTGCTCGTGGCCCCGGTGCTCCCGGGCCTGTCGGACGCCCCCGAGCAGCTGGAAGCGGTGGTGAAGGCCTGCGTCGAGGCGGGCGCCGTGTCGATCACGCCCCTGCTTCTGCACCTGCGGCCCGGCGTGCGGGAGCACTATCTCGGGTGGCTCGCCGGTGCCCGACCCGACCTCCTCGACCGTCACACCACGCTCTACCGGCGCTCCTACGCGCCGGCCAAGACCCAGGACCAGCTGGCCGAGCTGGTCAAGGGGCTCGTGGCCCGGTTCGGCGGGCGGACGGTCGGGCCGCGGGAGACCCGGGCCGTGGCGTCGAAGGCCGAGCCGCCCGCCCCCGAGCCCAGCCAGCTCGACCTCGGCGTGTAGCTGCCGCATCCCGGTCCGTTTTCGGGGGGGCCGCCCGGTTCAGGTGGGCGGCCGGTAGTCTCCGGCCATGCTCCTCGGCGAGGAACTGGCGCGTATCGAGGAGGCCGCGGCCACCGCCGTGATCGTCACCGGCGCGAGCTGAGCGTGGCCGCGACCTTCCGGGGCTGGCCCGACAGCGCCCTCGACTTCTACCGCGAGCTCGTGCTCAGCAACAACCGGGAGTTCTGGACGGCCCACAAGGCCATCTACGAGCGCGACGTCAAGGCCCCGTTCGAGGCCCTGAGCGAGCTGGTGGCGGAGGAGTTCGGGCCGCTGCACGTGTTCCGGCCCTACCGTGACGTGCGCTTCAGCAAGGACAAGTCGCCGTACAAGACGCGGTGCTACGCGGTGACCGAGGGCGAGGGCGGCGAGTCCTACTACGTGGAGATCTCGGCCCAGGGGCTGACGGTCGCCACCGGGTACTGGATGATGGCGAACGACCAGCTCGACCGGTACCGCACGGCGGTCGACGACGAGCAGGCGGGCACCGCGCTGGAGCGGATCCTGGCCGACCTGGCCGCCAGGAAGCTGACCAACGAGTCGCCCGGGCTGAAGACGGCGCCGCGCGGCTACCGGCGCGACCACCCTCGCGTCGAGCTGCTGCGCCAGAAGAGCGTGGCGGTCATGCGCCGGTACCCGCCCGCCCGCTGGCTGGCCACGCCGGCGGCTGCCGACCGGGTCGTCGACGTCTGGCGGGCGGCGGCGCCGATGAACGCCTGGCTGGCCGAGCACGTCGGCCCGTCGACCGAGCCGCCGGCGCACCGGCGCTGACCGCGGCCCCGGCTACCCGGGCGGGGCGATCGTCTGGTCGTCCTCCTGCTCCGTCGCCCCGCTCTCGGCGAACTCGCGCTCGCCGTGGTCGTCGGTCTCGGGCTCCTTGCGTTCGTCGTCCGCGGTCGCGTCCTCGCCCTCGAGGATGCCCGCCTCCTCCGCCTGCGAGCGCGCTTTGCCGATCCGGTCGTCGAGCTGCTCCAGGCGCTCGTCCTCGGTCGGCGGCTTCTGCTCGTCCTCGCGGCTGTCATCGGCGTCGCTCCCGCCTTCGGCCTGCCCGTCATCCGCCTGGGCGTCTGCGGCACCGTCGCTGGTGGCTTCGTCGTCGGCCTGGTTCTCCTCGGGCTGTTCCTGGCTGCTCATCGCTGCATTCTGCACCGAATCTCCACGAGCCCCGCGGGGGCTCCTGCACATCGGGTTCCCATCGCGGGATCCGTGCCCCGAGGGACCGTCCCTCCCCCTGCTCGACGAGCCGGAGCGGGCCGCGATGCTCGCCTCCGCTGCCGCCGCTCGAGTCGCCGTTCGACGGCTGGGCCGCGGCCAGCACCTCCCGCCGGCGGGCGACGGACGCCCGCCGGCAGGTGTGCCGGCCCGGGGTGGTCAGGCGATGAGGGTCGTGGCCTCGGGGGCCACCGCGACCTCCGGCCGCGGGTTCTTCGGGGGTCGACCCCGCGGCCGCTTGACCGCCAGCACCTTGCCCTTGAAGAACAGGCGACCGCCCCAGACCCCGTAGGGCTCGTGCCGGTCGAGGGCGGCCTCGAAGCAGGCCTCCTTCACCGGGCACTCGCCGCAGAAGGCCTTGGCCCGGGCAATGTCGTCCAGCTGCTCGGAGAAGAACAGCGCCACCAGGTTCCCCGTACCGTCGTTGCACCGCGCGTTGGCCCAGACCCATGCCTGGTCTGGGCCCTGCAGTTCCTCCTCGTCGTCCCGCCGCTCGGCCAGCATCGTTGCT
>DATAAD010000074.1:0-2886 GCA_036260295.1 Acidimicrobiales bacterium
ATCCCGTGGTCCTGGAGCTCGACGTAGAGCCGGTCGCCGAAGATGTCCCGGAAGCGGGCGGTGAGCTTGGTGGCCTCGGCCACGTCGCCTCGCAGCAGGGCCTGGAGCACGACGCCGCCCAGGCACCCGGTGGTGGCGATCACGCCTTCCCGGTAGCGCTCCAGCAGCTCCCAGTCGACCCGGGGCTTGTAGTAGTAGCCGTCGAGGTAGGCGGCCGAGGAGAGCTTCATCAGGTTCTTGTAGCCCTGCGTGCTCTCGGCCAGCAGGGTCAGGTGGTAGTAGAGCTTCTCCCCCTCACCCCCTTCGCCTCCCGTGTCGTCGACCCGGCCCCGGCGCACAGGCCGCTCGAACCGGCTCTCCCCTGCCATGTAGGCCTCGGTGCCGACGACCGGTGTGATGCCCGCCTTCCGGGCCGCCCGGTAGAAGTCGAGGACGCCGTACATGTTGCCGTGGTCGGTGATCCCGATGGCCGGTTGGCCGTCGGCCACCGCCGCGGCCACCACGTCGTCGATGCGCGCCGCCCCGTCGAGCATGGAGAACTCGGTGTGGACGTGAAGATGGGCGAAGCTGTCCCCCACCGGGGACCCCCCTAGAGCTGGTGTCGCTGTGGACAACTGGTGGACGAGTTACAGCGGTGTCATTCTAACCAACGGCGCCGGGCGGCACGAGGGTTGGGGCCGGTTGGGGGAACATGGACGACGTGCTCGCGGTGCAGACGACCGTGGTCGCCGTGGTGGCCGGCGAGGACCGCTCGCCGCTGGCAACCGTGCGGGCGGCCAACGTGCGCGTGCTCCCGGCCGGGGACGCCGCGCCCCCCGTCGAGCGGGCCGCCAAGGCATGGGAGCAGGCTCGGCGCACGAACGTCCCCTACCTGCTCCACGACGCCGACCCCCTCGCCTGGGTGGCCGACGCCTGGGCCCGCTTCTTCGACGGGGAGGGCGCCGTCGGTGACGTCGAGGTGGCGGTCAGCGAGACGCTGGCCCGCTGGCGGGCCCATTCGCTGGACCTGCCCGACTACTACCTGGTCGTGGACCCTGAGGAGCTGGCGCCCACCCGCCGGCACTGGTTCCTCGGCGTCCTGGGCTCGGCCGCGCCGTTGCGGGTGGTCACCAGCCACCCCTCGCAGCCCCTCGTCGACCGCCTGGCCGAGCTGCGCGCCGGGCCGTGGTGGCCCGACCTCGACCGCCTGCTGGCCGGGATCGAGTGCGTCGTGCCCGACCAGGCCGGCCTGCCCGGCGCTCAGGGCCGCTCGTAGCGGAGGAGGACGACCCCGTTGCCGAAGGGCCGGGATTCGACGAGGCTGAGGTCGACCCTGGGCCCCGACGGCGGGAACAGGGGCCGGCCCGCTCCCAGGACGACCGGGTGCACGAAGAGGCGGTACTCGTCGACCAGGTCGTGAGCCATGAACGTGGCCGCGAGGTCGGCCCCGCCGAGCACCAGGTCGCCACCGGCCTCGGCCTTCATGCCCCGGACCTCCTCGGGGACCACCTCCCGCACCACCGTGGTGTTCCAGCCCGCGTCCTGCAGCGTCCGGGAGTACACGACCTTGGGCATGTCCCGCCAGATGCGGGCGAACTCGACCATGGGCGCGGTGCTGGCCGGATCGGCATCCGCCGTGGGCCAGAAGGCGGCCATCAGCTCGTAGGTGACCCGCCCGTGGAGGAAGGCGCCCATGGCCGCCAGCTCGGTGTTGAAGTGGGTGTGCAGCTCGTCGTCGACCAGGTGCCAGTCGAGCTCACGGTTCGGGCCCTCGAAGAAGCCGTCGAGCGACACCGACGTCCAGAGGATGACCCGCCTCATCGGGGAAGCGTCCGGGTCACGCCCGCCGGGCGGCCGAGGGCGACCACGTCGGGAGATCGCGGGTGGCCACGGAGCCGGCCCCGGAGGCCTCCCAGTTGGTCCGTCGCGGGTCGGCCTCCCCGGTCATCCCCCAACACCGACCGCCGCGGGGGAGCTACCGGCGGGCGTAGCGCCGGCGCCCGGTCGACACCGGGATGCCGGCCGCCAGCGGGGCCGCGGCCCAGACCGCGAGGCCGAGGGCCAGGAAGCCGGTCTCGTTGACGTTGACGTCGTCGCTGAAGGCCGAGAGGGCGACGATGGCGAAGAGGGCGACGGCCACGATGAGGAGGATGCGGTTCATGACCGAGGTGTACCCACGGCCGGGATCGCCCTCCCCCGGGACCGCGCCGCGGTAGCGTCCTGCCGCGAGCGGGAGGGATGCCTTCGGGCGCCTCCGGGCGGAGCAGCGCATGGCCCTGCGAGTCGATCGATCCCTGGAGGCGGATGTCATGCGTACCTCCGAGTGCGGCAATGCCGCTTCAAAGCGACCTCCCTCCCGCTCGCCGCTCGGGGCCGAGGCCTCCCGCTCGCCGCTCGGGGCCGAGGCCTCCCGCTCGCCGCTCGGGGCCGAGGCCTCCCGCTCGCCGCTCGGGGCCGAGCCCTCCCGCTCGCTCCTCGACGACCTGGTCACGGACGCCCCCTGGGCGGCTGCCCTGGAGACCTTCCGCTCCCGCAGTCCCCGCCGGCGTGACCGAATCGGCGAGTACGAGCGGCTGCTCGACGCCGGTGTGCACCTGCGGATGGGTGCCGACGTGCTCGCCGGGCGTCACCGCCCGCAACCGCCGATCGAGGCCTGGCTCAACAAGGTGGACGGTCGCAAGAAGCGGGTGTTCCAGTACCGCCCCGGCGACGAGCTGCTCTTCCGCACCGTCAACCGGCTGCTCCAGCCGGCGGGCGCCGAGGCTGCCTCACCGTGGTGCCGGTCCTTCCTGCCCGGCGGTGGCGCCCGGGCCGCCTTCCGGAGCGTCTTGGGCGACGACGCCATCGACGCCAAGGCGGCCCTCCGTCTCGACGTCCGCGATTACTTCAACTCCATCGACGTCATGG
>DATAAD010000075.1:0-18407 GCA_036260295.1 Acidimicrobiales bacterium
CGAGGCCTTCGCCGTCCTCGTCCTGTCCAAGGCCCACATGGTGACCAAGAGCGCCCTCGTGCCCAGCACCGTCTCCGGCGAGGGGGAGCTGGTCGCCGCCAACTCCCGGCTCGCCGTGCTCTCCGTGCTGGCCGGCTTCGCCGCGTCCGTACCCGGGGTCATCGTGCTGAAGCTCGGGTTCCTGGGTGCGCCCTGGGTGGTCCGCCTGGCCGCCCTCACCTTCGCGGTCACGGCCATCGCCGGCTTCCGGCTGTCCCGGCCGGCCAAGGGCGAGGACCGCCTCCCGCCGCCGGCCGTCGGCGACGCCGAGCTGCACGTGGCCTCCGTGCGCCTGGCGGCCACGGCCATGGGCGTGCTGCGGGCCATCGTCGGGTTCCTCACCTTCCTCGTGGCCTTCGGCTTCCGCGACGACGACGCGCCGGCGTGGTGGTTCGGCCTGGTGCTGGCCGCCAGCATGGTGGGCTCGTTCGTGGGCGCGGCCGTGGCCCCCCGGCTCCGACGGCGGCTGCCCGAGGAGCGCATCCTCCAAGGCTCCATGGCCCTGGTCGTCGCCGTGGGGCTGCTCGCGGTGTGGATCGGAGGCCGCCCGGCCGCGGCCCTGCTCGCCGGGGCCGTGGGTGTGGCCGCCGGCTCGGGCAAGCTGGCCTTCGACAGCATCGTCCAACGCGACGCGCCCGACGCCGTGCGCGGCCGCACCTTCGCCCGGTTCGAGACCCGGTTCCAGCTGGCCTGGGTGGCCGGTGCCGCCCTCCCGGTCGCCGTCCCCATCCCCAGCACCATGGGAATGGGCGTCCTGGCCCTCACCGCCGCCGTGGCCCTCTCCTCCTACCTGGCCGCCCTACGGGCCCTGCACCACCACCGCCCCGAGCTGCCGCCCGCCCGACCCGACGACGGCGAGCGGTACGTGGACATCGCCGACCGCCACCAGCTGCAGTGGCGGAGGAGGGGCTGACCGGGGTCACGGCGCTGGTAGCGCTCCGGCGCCGGCCGGGCGACGTCGGCAGGGTGGGTGTCGGCCCACGCTGCCGCCGGCCCTCGGACCTCCGGCCGGCCGTGGCCCAGGATTGGGCGGGCACCGAAGAATGGCCCACGCTGGGCCATGTGCTCCCGCCGGGTATCGACCCGTAGTCCGAGGCGTACGGGAGGGTGACGGCTGGTGGGCGCCCCCGTCGAGGGCGACATTCCCGTCGTCGCCGGTCGGAGTGGTCGGGCACGAGCACGGTGCCGAGCCAGCTCGGATTGCGAAGGCGGTCTACTCCGGCAGGTCGATCCTCGCCAGCCACAGGCCGGGGGCGTCCAGCTCGGCCGGCGTGGGCAGCTCCCGGGGTGACAGCCACAAGCGGGACAACCCTTCGTCGCCCGCCCGCTCGACCACGCCCCGGATGAAGTTGGCGCCCCGCTCGTACTGGCCCCGGCCCAGCTCGAGCCCGAGGAGGCGGGCGGCGAAGCGGTCGCCGTCGCCGGCCTCGACCCGCCGGCGCCGCAGCGCCTCGGTGAGCTGGCCGTAGGAGCCGATGAGGCCCCGTCCGGTGGTGTCCATGACGTGGTCGACGTAGCCATCGATCACCGCGGTGAGGGTCTCGATGCGGCTGAGGGTCTCCTGCTGCCGCGGCGACCGCACGGCGCCGAGCAGGGTCTCGGGGTTGCCCAGGACGGCCTGCAGCCCGGCGGCGTCGGTGGGGTCGAGGTTGCCCAGGCTGGCCTCGAGGGCGGCGGGGTCGACCTCGAAGCCCCGGACGTACTCGTTGATGAGCTCCTCGAGCCGGGCCCGCACGTGGGGCCGGCCCAGCACGGCGTGGTGGGTGACCTCGTGGAGGCAGACCCACAGCCGCAGGTCGTCGGGCGCCAAGCTCCACTGGTCGGCAAAGGCGTCAAGGTTGGCTGGGACGACCAGGAGCTGGTCGGCCGGGCGGCGGGGGAGGGGCATGTCGTACTGGCCGAGGGCCCGGCGGGCCAGGTGGCCGAGCATGAAGCCCGACTGCATCCCGAGGAGGACGGGCCCCAGCAGCTTGCCCAGGTCGCCCAGGAGCTGGGTGGTGGCGTCGTCCGGGTCGTCGTCGGCGTCGTCTCCCGCGGTGGACAGGGACGTGGCCAGGCGCTCGAGGAACGGACGGTAGGCCTCGAGGCTGTGGAGCGCCCAGTCGCCCCGCGTCACGGGCAGGATGCTGAGGACGCCACCCGCGATCGACGTGCTGAGCCCCGTCACCCTGCTCACCTGGAGGTCGGCCACCCGCACCAGCTCCTCGAGCCGGATGCGCTCGAGGGGGTCGACATTGGGCTCGGGCTGGCCGTCGGTCGCCAGCCACATGGCGGTCTGGCGGGCGACGTCCCAGTTGACCGGTCCCTGGCGGCTGAACAGCCGGGCCAGGTCGCCGAACATCGGCAGGCCCTCGAAGGGGTTCCCGCCCTCAGGGCCGGAGCTGCTCACGTGCTCATGCTAGGCGGCCCCCGGGTGTTGTACGGACCGGCGGGCTACGAGCCGGGCGGGCGTTCGGCCACGGTGACCTTGATCCCGTGGTGCTGCTTCTCGCGGACGACGTCGAGGGTGATGACGTCGCCGGGGCGGTGGGCCCGCACGGCCACGGCGAGCATGCCCATGGACTTCACCGGCTTGCCGTCGACGCCGACCACGATGTCCCGGGCCGACAGCCCCGCCCGCTCGGCGGGGCTGTCGGTCTTCACCTGCTCGATGATCGCGCCGCCGTCCACGTTGAGCTCGAGGGCGGTGGCCCCGTCGAGGTCGCTGCCCTCGACCCCCAGCCACACGGTGACGACCTTGCCCGTGGTGATCAGCTGCTCGGCCACGTTCCGGGCCGTGTCGATCGGCGTGGCGAACCCGAAGCCCTCGGCCCCGGTGTCGGTGACGGCCACCGCGGTGGTGATGCCGATGACCCGGCCGCCGGCGTCGAGCAGGGCCCCGCCCGAGGACCCGGGAGCGATGGGGGCGTCGGTCTGGACCACGTCGGCCAGGCTCTGACCGCCCCGCGTCCGCACGGTGCGGTGCAGCGCGCTGACGATGCCCACGGTCACGGACGGGCCGCCCGTCAGCCCGAGGGGCGAGCCGATGGCGATGGCCTCCTGGCCCACCTTGAGGTCGGTCGTCGTCCCCAGCTCGGCGACGGGGAACGGCCCGCCGTCGATCTTGACCACCGCCGTGTCGCTCGCCGCGTCCGACCCGATCACCCGGGCGGGGAGCTCCTTGCCGCTCGAGAGCACCACGGCCACCGACGTGGCCCCGTCGACCACGTGGGCGTTGGTCAGGAGGTGGCCGTCGCTACGGAACAGGACGCCGGACCCGCTGCCCGTGCGGCCCCGCTCGACCTTCAGCTGGGCGATGGCCGGCCGCACCCGGTCGGCGATGGCCACCACGTCGGCCTTGTTCGACGCCGGCCTCTCCACGGGGAGGATGGAGCTCGTGCTGACCGCGCCGTCGGCGCCGTCGCCGGCGTCGAGAAGGGTCCCGGCGACCACGGCCAGGCCGGTCGAGAGGACGCTGGCGACCAGGGCCGAGGCGATGCCGACGGCCCACAGCTGCCGCCGGATCGGGGACCGCTTGGGACCGATCTCCGAGGGGTGGCGCCACAGGCGGTCGTCGGGCGGAGGGGGATCGCGGTACGGCTGCGGTTCGTCATCGGGTTCGACGAACTCCATCGCGACCCACCTTACGTGCGCCTACCCACCGGCGGACTTCGCCCCACCGGTAGGATCTCCGCCGTGGGCCTCGACCCCCCGTACGGCAGGGACGACTGGGTGGGCGTCACCGCCGATCCGCTCCCCCTGCACGCCATGGCTGCCTTCGTCGATCGCCCCGACTGCGGGGCCACCGTGGTGTTCACCGGCGTGGTGCGAGACCACTCCGAGGGACGGGAGGGCGTACGGTCGCTCGAGTACGAGGCGTACGAGGAGGAGGTGACCCCCCGGTTGGCCGCCATCGTGACCGAGGCCCGGACGAGATGGCCGTCGCTGGGACGGGTGGCCGTGCTGCACCGCACCGGTCTGCTCGACGTGGGCGAGGCGTCGGTGGTCGTCGCCGTCTCCGCGCCGCACCGGGGCGAGGGCTTCGACGCGGCACGGTTCTGCATCGACACGCTCAAGGCCACGGTGCCCATATGGAAGCGCGAGACGTGGGCCGGGGGCGAGGACTGGTCGACCTGCGCCTCCGCCGTCGAGGAGGTGCGGCGCTCGTGAGCGCGCTGGTGTTCCTCGGCATCGCCGTGGTGCTGAGCGCGGCCGGCTGCCTGGTGCTGTGGTTCCGCAGCCGCCAGCCCCGCTCCATGGACGCCCACATCCGGGACTTCGCCCGCGAGCTCGACGCGCTGGCCCCGGGGCCGCCGCCCGACCGGAACCGTCCCCGCCCGACTCGCGGCGAGGACCCGCCCGACTGGAGGCGGCGCCCTGGCTAGGGACCTCGCCATCGACCTCGGCACGGCGAACACCCTGGTCTACGCCAAGGGCAGGGGGATCGTCCTCAACGAGCCCACCGTGATCGCGCTCAACGTCGAGACCCACGACGTGCTGGCCATGGGCCACCAGGCCTGGCAGATGATCGGCCGCACGCCGGGCTACATCCAGGCCGTGCGCCCCCTGCGCCAGGGGGCGATCACCGACTTCGAGATCACCCAGCGCATGATCCGCCTGCTCCTCCAGCGGGCCGGGCTCTCACGGTTCCAGCGCCCGCGGGTGCTGCTCTGCGTCCCCTCGGCCATTACCGAGGTCGAGCGCCGGGCGGTGAAGGAGGCCGCCCGCCAGGCGGGCGCCATGGACGCCCAGCTGGTCGCCCAGCCCATGGCCGCCGCCATCGGCGCCGGGCTGCCGATCCACGAACCGCTCGGCAACATGATCGTGGACGTCGGCGGCGGCACGTCGGAGACGGCGATGATCTCCCTGGGAGGCATCGTCGCCCTCGAGGCCATCCGGGTGGGGTCGTTCGACATCGACGCCTCCATCCAGGCGTTCGTCCGCCGGGAGTACGGGATGGCGATCGGCGAGCGAACGGCGGAGGAGATCAAGCTGGCCATCGGCTCGGCGGCGCCGGTGGCCGACGACGTCAAGGCCGAGGTCCGGGGCCGAGACCTCATGAGCGGGCTGCCCAAGACCGCCATCCTTTCGCCAGAAGAGGTCCGCGACGCCATCGACGAGAACGTGCGGGCCATCTGCGAGTCAGTCGTCAAGTGCCTGGGCCACGCCCCGCCCGAGTTGGCCCAGGACCTCATCAACCAGGGGATCCACCTGGTCGGCGGTGGGGCCATGCTGCGCGGCTTCGACCAGCGCCTGGCCGAGGAGACCGAGCTTCCCGTCCACCTGGTCGACGCCCCCCTGGAGTGCGTCGTCCTCGGCGCCGGCAAGTGCCTGGAGGCGTTCGAGTCGCTCAAGGTCCTGTTCATGGGGGCGGAGCGCTAGACATCCGGCCGGTCCGTCGGACCTCCCAGGTGGGGGTCGTCGGTGGAGCGGGCCTGACCGTCGGCGCGGGGCTGTACCCCCTCGCCTTCCTGCTGTCCCAGGTGCTGGCGAGCTCGTGCCGCGACGACGGCCTGGACACCCTGGGCAGCTGCCTCCTCGGCGGGCTGGCCAGCCTGGTGACGTCGGGGTTCCTGCTCAACGTCGGCGCGGGGATCGTGCTGTGGCGGCTGCGGGTGCCGTTCGGGCCGCTCGTCGCGGCACTGGGCTTCTTCGTCGGCGCCGCCCTCGCCTGGCGACTGTTCTGGGTGTTCAACGACCTGCAGGAGGTCCTGGGCCGGGGCGTGGTCTGGCTGGGCATGGCCGCCGTCCCCCTCCTCTACCTCGGGTTGTTCCTCCTCCTTTCCCGGACGGCAGGCCGCCTCTTGGGCGTGGGCGAGGCGGCCGGCCTGGCCCTGCTCCTCGTGCCGTTCCTGGCGCCGGTGGCCGTGGAGGGGACCGAGCACCGGAGGTTCGAGGAGGGGCAGCGGCAGTGGCTCGAGTCCCTGCCCTTCACCATCTACCAGCCGACGACGGCACCGGCGGGGTTCACGATGAGATCGGTCGAAGGCAGGTTCTCCTCGCCCCCACAGCTCCGCATCAACTTCCGGGGCCCCGAGCTCGCCTTCACCGTGATCGAGTCGCAGCCCTACCCGGCGTTCGCCCCTCCGCGGTCGTGCGGGCTGGGATTCCCGTCGGACACGGTGCGCGACGACCCGTGTGAGCGGGTGGCGGCCACGCCGTCGGGCGAGCCGATCTGGTACGGGATCTCGCGGTCGTCCCGAGAAGGCGTGTACGCGGTGCAGCTGGGGTCGACCGTGGTCACGCTCCGCTCCCCTTTCCGGGCCCAGCCGGCGGGACGGCCCGAGCCCGAGCTCGTCCGCCTGCTCCAGGCGCTGCGTCCCGTCGGAGGGGCCGAGTTCGCCGACACGGTGCTGGCCCTGGACTGAGGCGGCTCAGTCGCGTAAGTCCTCGGCCGCCTGGCGCACCTGCCAGTCCCGGTCGTCGAGGGCGCGGGCCAGCGCGTCCTCGACCTCGGGGCCCTCGAACGGGGCGAGGGCGATCACCGCCCGGCGGCGCACGGCCGGCTTGTCCCGGGTGGCGGCGAGGATGGCGGGCACGCCGCCCTCGTCGCCGAGGGCACCCAGGGCGGCGACCGCCGCCTCCCGGCAGAGCGGATCCTCGTGGTCGGCGGCGACGGCGGAGAGCCGGGCCACGACATCCCCGGAGGCCTCGCCCCGCTCGCCCAGGGCCCAGGCCGCCGCCTCCACCACGCCGGTGTCGGCGTCGTCCAGGAGCGCGGCCAGATCCCCCTCGCCGACGGCGACGGCGACGGCGCAGGCCCGGCGCCGCACCTCGGGCGACGGGTCGGCCAGGGCCGCGGCCACCTCCCCACCGCCGGCGTGGCCCAGCCGGGCCAGCGCGGCCAGGGCCGTGGCCCGCACGCCGGGATCGGGGTCGCTCAGGAGGGCCCGCGCCTTCCCGGCATCACCGGTGTGCCCGGCCAGGGCGGCGGCACGGCGGCGGCCGGCGGCATCGACCATGCCCCTATGCTCTCGCGCGTGCGGCGCCGGACCCTGCTCGTGGCCGTCCTGACGGCCGCGGTCGCCGGCTGCTCGTCGCCCGCGCCCCGCCCGCAGCCCGAGCCGGTGGCGCCCGAGGTGCCGTTCTTCGCCACCCCTGCGCGGCTGCCCACCACACCCCCTCACCTCGACCCCACCCGGCCCCCGCCCGGCCCTCCGCTCCCGTCGCCCGTGCCCATCCCGGTCGACTCCTATGCGCCCGAGCCGGTCCGGGAGATCGGCACCATCGAGATCCCCGCCATCGGCCTGCGTCACCGCATGTTCCAGGGCGTGACCCTCCACAACATCGACCGGGGGCCGAGCCACTGGACCGGTTCGGCCCTTCCCGGCGAGCTGGGGAACGCCGTCTTCGCCGGCCACCGGGCGACCCACGACCAGCCGTTCCGGGACATCGACGCCCTCGACCCCGGCGACACGGTGACCTTCACCGTGAACGGGGCCCGGTCCACCTACGAGGTCACCGGCCACCTGATCGTCGGTCCCTCCGACAGCTGGATCGCCGACCAGACCCACGACCACACGGCCACCCTGTACGCCTGCCACCCCGTGGGCTCGATGGCCGAGCGCTACGTGGTCCGCCTGCGGTTGGTCGGCGCCTAACCGGTCGCGCTGCGGATCAGCAGGGCGACGCCGAGCACCAGCCCACCGACGGCCAGGGCGAGGAGGGCGCCGAGGACGGCGACGAGCACCACCAAGGCGACGCCCGAGCGGATGCGCACCCACAGGGTCGTCCTCGTCGCCGGGAGGACGCGCAGACGCATGATGTCCGAGTCCGGCAGGGCGAAGGCCGGGGTGCCGGGGAGGGTCACCGCGGTCCCGGACTGGGGGACACCGGCGGCGGCCACGGTCGCCTCCTGGGCCTGACGCCGGCTCCGGGCCTCCGCCCGGCGGGCCCGCCGCGGTTTGGCGTCCGGCGGTCGGCGCCGGATCGTGGCAGGCTGGTCGGGACCGTTGAGGACGACGTAGACCACGGCGGCGATCGTCGCCGCAACCACGCCAAAGCTCACCAGGAACGTGGACACGACCGAACCAAGTCTAGCTTCGCCCCAGGACCCCGGGACGCCCGCCCCGGGGTCGTTCCAACGGTCCTCCCGGCGCTGGGCGATCGCCCTGGTCGTGGTGAGCCTGGTGCTGCTGGGCGCCGGCGTGGTGGCCCGCTACGTCGAGCTGCCGTACGACACCCTGGCCCCGGGCTCGGCCCGGATGGTGAACTCGGTCATCGAGGTGAAGGGTCACCCCACCTACCCTCCCCAGGGGAAGGTGTTCTATACAACGGTGGCCGTACGGGAGCGGGTGAACCCCTACGAGGCGCTGGCCGGGTGGCTGGATCCGGCGGTCGACGTCATCCCCGAGACCGAGGTGCGGGGGACGGTGCCGCCCGAGGAGTTCCAGCGCTTGAACGTCGAGGCCATGGCCGACTCCAAGACCGTGGCCCAGGTCCTGGCCCTGCGCCAGCTCGGCTTCACCGACCTGGGGGCCGGCGCCGAGGTCGTCGAGGTCCAGCCGGGCATGCCCGCCGCCGGCATCCTGCAGCGCGACGACGTCATCACCGCCGTCGACGGCAAGCCGGTGGCCAACAGCGGCGACGCGGTGGCCGCCATCCGGGCCCGGGCTCCCGGCGACACCCTGCGGATGCAGGTCAAGCGGGGCGACGGGCCGCCCTTCGAGGCCGAGGCGGTGCTCGCCCAAGGGGAGGAGGGACGTCCCCTGCTCGGCGTGCGGCTGTCCACCAAGATCAGGCTGCCGTTCGAGATCGACATCGACTCGGGCCGGGTCGTCGGGCCCTCGGCCGGCCTGGCCTACGGCCTGGAGCTGCTCGACCTGCTGACCCCCGGCGAGCTCACCGGCGGCTCGAGCGTGGCCGCCACCGGCGACCTCCGGTCCGACGGCTCCGTCGGCGCCATCGGAGGCGTCGGCCAGAAGACCGTGACCGTGCGCCGGGCCGGCATCAAGGTCTTCATCGTCCCCAAGGAGAACGAAGCCGAGGCCCAGGCCCACGCCGACGGCAAGGTGGAGATCCGGGGGGTGTCGAACTTCGAGGAGGCGCTCCAGGCCCTCGGCTCCCTCGACGGGAGCAACGCCATGGCCCTGGGGAAGCCGGCGGGCCGGACGTAGCCTTTCGGGGCGCGCCGGCCGCCCGCATTGTGCACGAGTGGCCACGCAGCGTGAATACGGAAGCGGTACGATGAGGGGGAACGTCCGCCGGGGTCCGGGGTCGCCGATGACCGCATCCACACTCGAGGCCCTTTCGCGCTGCGACGCGCGTCCGAGGCGGTAGCCGGTGTCGCCGGAGGCCGCCCAGCTGCGCTTCGCCGTCGAGTTCGCCACCTTCCTGGTGGCGGTGGCCGGCGCGACCATCGTGATGCTCCGGCCCCAGCTCGTGGGGGCCAACAGCCGGTCCCGGATCGTGCTGGCCCTGGGCTTCGTCAGCATCGCCGGGGCCGCCTTCCTGCACGGGTCCCTCCTCACGGGGACGAGGGAGGCGCCCGTCATCGCCCTGCGGGGCGCCGGCATCCTCCTGCTCGGCATCGGCACCCTGCGGTGGGGCGAGGACCAGGCCTCTCGCCGAGCCCTGTGGACGGCCCTGGTCCTCATGGCCGTGGCCGAGGTGGCATCGGTCTCGGACGCGGGCACGGCGGCCGACTGGGCCCGGGGCGCCGGCGCCCTGGCCCTCGGCATGGTGCTCGTCACCTCCGCCCGCCGGTCGGTGCCGGCCCGCATCGCGGTGAGCACGGTCGCCACCCTGCTCGTCGTCGTCCTGGCCATCTCCGTCGCCCTGTCGGTCGTCATCTCCAGGAACGTGGAGCGGGAGGCCCTGCGCCGGGTCGACGCCCGGGCCCTGGCCGAGGCCGAAGAGGTGCAGAGGAGTGCGGGCGACGACGCGGAGAACAGCGCCAAGCTCGTGGCCCTCACCATCCAGGGCCGACCGGCCGAGTTCCTGGTCAACCTGTCGAACCGCCCGGCGGCCGACGTCACCGTGCTGGAGGACCTCCAGAACTTCATCAAGGGCGAGCTGCTGTCGGCCGACGGGCCGCTCCTCTACGCCACCGAGAAGCGCCGGGTCATCGCCGCCATCGGGCTCGACGTGGCGGGGGCCAACGCCCTGGTCGGGTCCCGTGCCGTGAACGAGGTCCTGGAACAGACCGAACCGCAGGCGACCAGCTCGGTCGAGATCCTCAACGGCCGGGTGCTGGCCGTGGGCGCCTTCCCGGTCATCGCCCAGGTCCCGGAGGGGTTCCGCAAGGTCGGCCTGGTCGTGGCCTCGGCCGACCTGGACCGCGAGTACCTCGGGGGCCGGTCGCAGAACGACCCCGCCGTCAGCCTGGCCCTGGTCGACCGGGAGCGCGTGCTGGTGAGCTACGGCCGGCCCGCGGGCGAGCCGGTGCTCGACGTGGCCCGCGCTGCCCTGCGCGACCGGGTCGGCAGGGCGGACCAGATGTCGAGCGGCACCTTCCTGGCCGCCCGGGCCGTGAGCGCCGCCGACGGGGCCCGGGTGCTGGCCGTGGTCGCCACCCTGCCGACCACCGTGGTCGACGACACCCGCAACTCGCTCTTCCGCTACCTGTTCCTCGTCGGTCTGCTCACCGCTCTCGCCGCCTTCTTCGTGGCCGTGTTCGTGGGCGAGCGGATCGGCCTCGGCCTGCGCCGCCTCACCGCGGCGGCTGAGTCGATCCAGGGCGGCGACCTCGGCGTGCGGGCCAACGTGGCCAGCCCCGACGAGGTCGGCGTGCTGGGGGCCACCTTCGACTCCATGGCCGAGTCGATCGAGACGCTGGCCGCCGAGCTGCGCCAGACGGCCGACGAGGAGGCCACGACCAGGACCCGGCTGGAGACCGTCGTCGCCGGCATGGGCGAGGCCCTGATGGCCGTCGACGCCACCGGTCGGATCACCACCTTCAACGCCGCCGCCGAGGAGCTGTTCGGCGTCCGGACCCGCGACGCTGTCGGCCGGCTGGCGTCCACCGTCGCCACCATCACCACCGAGGACGGCGTCGACCTGTCGTCGCGACTGGCCCAGCCCTCGGCCGGCCCGTGGAGCGCGGCGGCCGTGGTGATCCGGGAGGACGACACCCGCATCCCCGTCGCCCTCTCCGCCGGCAGCCTCGGGAGCCCGGGAGGCCCTCCGGTCGGCGGCGTGTACGTGCTGCGCGACATGCGGCGGGAACGGGAGGCGGAGCGGGCCAAGAGCGAGCTGCTGTCGAACATCAGCCACGAGCTGCGCACGCCGCTGGTCCCCATCAAGGGCTACGCCGAGCTCCTCCTGCGCCGCAAGGTGCCGGCAGCCAAGGCCCGCCAGTCCCTCGAGGAGATCGTGGACGCGGCCGACCGCCTGGAGCTCGTCGTGCAGCGGCTGCTCGACGTGGCCGCCCAGCAGGCCACGCCCCTGAACGTGCGACGGGAGCGGGTGCCGGTGCGCCCGCTCCTGGAGTCGGTCGTCACCCGGTGGAAGGACCGGGTCGACGACAAGCACCCCATCAGCCGGCGGGTGTCCCGCGACCTGCCCGACCTGACCGGCGACCGGCGGCTGCTCGAACGCTGCCTCGACGAGCTGGTCGACAACGCGGTGAAGTTCTCGCCCCAGGGCGGGGCCGTCTCGGTGACCGCGACCATGTCGTCCAACGGTGTGGCCGACGGCGCTGCGTCCCCGGCGGTGAAGATCTCGGTCCGGGACCACGGGATCGGCATCCCCGACGACCGCCTCGACCGCATCTTCGAGGACTTCGCCCAGGTCGACAGCTCGCCCACCCGCCAGTTCGGCGGCCTGGGTCTCGGGCTCGCCCTCGTGCGCCGGATCGTCCACGCCCACCAGGGCGAGCTGGTGTGCGAGACCACGCCGGGCGAGGGGTCGACCTTCTCGATCGTCCTCCCGCTGCACCCCCAGAAGCAGGTGCGGCGATGAGCCCGCGAAGGGCGGTGGCCGCCCTGGCCCTGGTTTCGCTCCTCGCCGCCGGCATGGCGGCGTGCAGCCGGTCGTCCCCGCCGGCCGCGGGACGGCTCACGGTCGACGGCCAGGCCGAGGTGACCAGCCCCGGGGAGGGGCGCCGGGAGGTCACCGGCTCCCACGACCTGGACGTGGGCGACCGGGTCAGGGTGCGCCAGGGGACGGCCGTGATCCGCCTCCCCGGCGAGCGCCGCCTCGAGCTCCGCCAGGGCTCCGACGTCGAGCTCCAGGAGACCGAGCAGGAGGACACCGTCCGGCCCGCGGTGATGGCGGGCGACCTGCTCGTCGTCTCCGACGAGGAGCCGTTCCCGGTCGCCGCCACCGGCGCCGAGGTGGTCGTCCGGGGCGACGCCCGCATCTCCCGGGGGGTGGCCCTGCTCGTCGCCACCTACGAGGGCACGGCCGAGCTTTCCTCGGCGGGGTCGGCCATTGCCGTCCCCGCCCTCCGCCAGACCGCCCTGCCCCCCACCGGCCAGTTCCCCACCAGGGTGTCGCCCCTCGAGTTCTCCGCCGACGACGGGTGGGACCAGCGCTACCTGTCCGACGCCATCGAGCTGACCGGCCAGCTCGACGGCCGCAGCCAGGCCTTCACCGCCCAGCTCGGCCCCAACGAGGGCCGTTCCTTCGCCTACTTCCGAGACCTGTACCCCCGGCTGGCCGCGGAGCCCGGCTTCACCGCGTCCCTGGTCAACCCGGCCCGCCCGCCGGGGGAGACGCTGGTCGGCGCGGCCATCACCGCGCAAGGCGGCCGCGGGACGTTCGCCGAGCGGTGGGCCGCGGTGTTCGGCTTCCGCGACGAGGGGGCGCGCTGGGGCCTGGTAGCCCTCGACCAGGGCGTCAACCGGGTGCCGTTGCTGGAGGCCGTCGACGCCGCCACCAGCCGGGGGCCGACCCTCTTCGCCGAGGGCCCGGGCACGGGGACGCCGAGCTCTGTCGCCCCGCCCAGCCGCGGCGGCGCCCCCGCCACCACGTCCGTCCCCCGGGGGGCGACGACGACGGGCCCGGCCCGGCCCCGGCCCGGGTCCCAGGCGACGACCACCTCCACCACCCCTCCCGCGGCGGGGCCGACGACCACGGTCCCCACCGGTCCGCTGAACACCGGGACCCCGCTCGTCGACGAGACCGTCAACTCCCTCGTCGACACCCTGACCGGGCTGCTGCGGAGCCTGGGCGGGGGGTAGGAGGCCCCACCGTCCGCGTTCGCGCCGGCCCCGGCACGTACGCTGGCCACCATGCTGGACGACCAGATCATCGCCAGCGGCCAGGTCATCACGCCCGAGAAGGTGATGAACCGCAGCTTCACCTCCGCCTTCCGCGGGTACCACCCCGCCGAGGTCCGGGAGTTCCTGAAGCGGGTCGGCGACGAGATGGCCGCCAGCGCCGCACGCGAGGTCGAGCTCCGCAGGGCCCTCCAGGAGGCGCTGGCCCGCGTCGCCCATCCCGAGCTCGACGAAGCCACCGTCACCAACGTGCTGGGTGAGCACGCCGCCCGCCTCATCGCCAGCGCCCGCCAGACGGCGGCGTCGATCACCGCCGAGGCCCAGAAGCAGGCCGACGCCATCCTCGGCGACGCCGAGGCCCAGGTGGCCCGGATGCGCCAGGAGGCCGACGGGCTCATGGCCCGCCGGGTGGCCGAGGCCGACGCCTCGGCCGACTCCATCCGCCATGCGGCCGAGGCCGAGGCCGAGGCCCAGCTCGAGCGGGCGGCCACCGATGCCCGGACGCTGGTCGAGGACGCCAGGCGGCAGGGCAAGGACATGGTCGACGAGGCCCGCGCCGTACGGGAGAGGATGCTCGGCGACCTGGCCCGCCGCCGCCGGTCGGCCCAGCTCCAGGTCGAGCAGCTGCGAGCGGCGCGCGACCGCCTGCTGGCCGCCTACGACGTCGTCCGCCGCACGCTCGAGGAGGCGACCACCGAGCTCGAGGCGGCCGAGCCCGAGGCCCGGGAGGCGGCCGAGGCCGTGGCCCGCCGGTCGGGGGAGGCCGGGGCCGTGCGGCCGGAGCCCCGGGCCGAGCTGTGGTCCCCACCCGTCCCGGCCGCCGAGCCCGAGCGCCCGAGGGCGCTGGTGACCGCGGCCGCCACCCCTGCCGCCGCCCTGTTGCGCCGGCCCCAACCTCCCTCCTCCCCGGCGCCGCCCGAGCCCCCCCGCCTGCGGCCCCAGACCGTCGCCGGCGCGGTCGCCGGCCGCGTGCGTGAGCGTCCTCCCGACCCGGAGCCGGTCTCAGACCTGGGCACCGGAGAGGTCCCCGCGGTCACGGCCCACCCCCCGCCCGCCCCGGTCGACGAGCTGTTCGCCCGCATCCGGGCGGGTGCCGACGACGTGGAGAGCCCGCCGCCGGCGCCGCAGGAACAGGAAGAGGAGCCCCCGCCGGTCGACCCGATCGTGGCCGAGAACGCCCTCGAGCAGCGTGACGACCTGCTGGACGGTGTGGGCGCGGGCCTCACCCGGGCCCTGAAGCGGGTGCTCCAGGACGAGCAGAACGAAGTGCTCGACGCCCTGCGGCGGGCCGGTGCGTCCTCCGCCACGGCCGTCCTCCCCGTCCCCGATGCCCAGCTCGGCCGCTACCGCGACGCCGCCCTCCCCTGGCTGGAGCAGGCGGCCCGGGCCGGCGTCGGGTTCGTCTCCGACGCCGAGGGCGATCACCCCCCGGTCCACGCCCAGGCTTCGGCTCTGGCCCGCGACCTTGTCGAGCCGCTGCGCGAGCGCCTGACTCGGGGCCTCGACGCCGAGGAACGGTCGGTGGCGGCCGAGAGCATCCGGGCCACCTACCGCCAGTGGAAGGTCCAGCAGGTGGAGGCGTCGGCCCGCCACCACGCGCTGGCGGCGTTCAGCGCAGGGGCCTTCGCGGCCATGCCCGAGGCCGTGTACCTGCAGTGGCTGGTGGACGACGACGGCCACTGCCCCGACTGCGACGACAACTCCCTCGCCGGTCCCACGCCGAGGGGCCAGCCCTTCCCTACCGGCCAGCTCCACCCGCCTGCACACCCGGGCTGCCGCTGCCTCCTCGTTCCCGTCACCACCTAATCTGGACGGGGCGACCGTCGCAGTCGCAGCAGGCCCGGAAGGAAGACAGTGCGCGCTCCCACCGACATAGCCGGACGACGGCGCCGCCCGGCCCGCGGCCGCATCGTCCTCGTGCTCGTGGCCGTCGCCCTCTTCCTGCTGCTCGTGTCGCTCCGGGGGATCGCCGGCTTCTACACCGACTACCTGTGGTTCGACGAGCTCACCCTCACCTCGGTCTGGCGCTCGGTGCTGGGCACGAAGATCGCCCTCGGCGTCATCTTCACCCTGCTGTTCTTCGCCCTGCTGTGGGCCAACCTGGCCATCGCCGACCTTCTCGCACCGACCTTCCGCCCCCTGGGCCCCGAGGAGCAGCTGATCGAGCGCTACCACGAGGTGGTGGGCCAGCGGGCGGGGCTCGTGCGGGTGGGCGTGGCCGCCGCCTTCGCCCTGATCGCCGGGCCCGGCGCGGCCAGCCAATGGAGCTCGTGGACGCTCTTCCGCAACCACGTCCCGTTCGAGACCCGAGACGCCCTGTTCGACAAGGACCTCGGCTTCTTCGTCTTCCAGCTGCCGTTCGCCAAGTTCGTCGTCGACTGGCTGTTCGCCTCTCTGGTGATCGTCGCCATCATCACCGCCGTCGCCCACTACCTCAACGGGGGCATCCGCTTCCAGACGCCGCTGCAGAAGGTGACGCCGCAGGTGAAGGCCCACCTCTCGGTGCTGATGGCCGTGCTGGCCATGCTGAAGGCGGTCGACTACTACCTCGAGAAGTACGAGCTGGTGTACTCCAGCAGGGGCGTGGTCCAGGGGGCGAGCTACACCGACGTGAAGGCCCAGCTGCCCGCCATGCAGCTGCTGCTCGGCATCTCGCTCATCGCCGCCGCCTTGTTCATCTACAACATCTTCCGGCGGGGCTGGGTGCTGCCGGTGATCGCCGTGGGGCTGTGGGCCATGGTGTCGGTCGTGGTGGGCGCCGCCATCCCGGCCGCCGTGCAGCAGTTCCGGGTCCAGCCGACGGAGTCGTCCAAGGAGCGGCCGTACATCGAGCGCAACATCAACGCCACCAAGGCCGCCTACGGGCTGCGGGACGTGCAGCTGAACGACTTCGCGGCCGACAACTTCGTCACCAACGCCGACCTGGCCGAGAACAGGAGCACCATCGAGAACGTCCGCCTCTGGGACCCCGACCCGCGCATCCTCCGGGAGACCTACAACCGGCTCCAGCAGATCCGGAACTTCTACCAGTTCAACGACGTGGACATCGACCGGTACGTCGTCGAGGGGAAGGTCCGCCAGGAGCTCGTCTCCGCCCGCGAGCTGAACATCGACGGGATCCCGTCCCAGTCCTGGGTCAACCAGCACCTGGTCTATACGCACGGGTACGGCGCGGTGATGACGCCGAGCAGCGCGGTGGAGGCCGACGGAAAGCCGGCCCTCCAGCTCAAGGACCTGCCGCCCAACGGGAGCCCGGAGATCGCCCAGCCGGCCATCTACTACGGCCAGGTGATGGGCGGGTACGCCATCGTCAACTCCGGCCAGCGCGAGATCGACTACGCCGAGGCCAACGGCACCAACCACACGACCACGTACAGCGGCACGGGCGGGGTGAAGATCGACTCGTTCATCCGTCGGGCGGCGCTGGCCCTGCGCTTCGGCGACATCAACCCGCTCATCTCCAGCTTCGTGACCTCGGAGTCGCGCGCCATCTACATGCGCGACATCGACGAGCGGGTCCGCAAGGCCGCCCCCTTCCTCGAGTTCGACAGCGACCCGTACCCGATCATCTACCGGGACCGCATCCAGTGGATCTACGACGCCTACACCACCACCAGCCGGTACCCCTACAGCCAGCAGGCGGACACGTCACGGCTCGAACCCAACAGCGACCTCAACCGGAACTTCAACTACGTCCGCAACTCGGTCAAGGTCCTCATCGACGCCTACGACGGGAAGATGACGTTCTTCGTCGTCGACCAGGGTGACCCGATCGTCAAGGCGTGGCGGAAGGCGTTCCCCAAGCTGTTCACCGACGGGATCGACATCGACCCCGAGCTCGAGGCCCACTTCCGGTACCCGGAGGACCTCTTCCGGGTGCAGACCAACATGTTCGGCCGCTACCACATCTCCGACCCCGGCGACTTCTACAACAACACCGACGCGTGGGACATCGCCCAGGAGCCGGGGGCGGTGAGCACCGCCACCCCCCTCGTGCCGGCCACCGACGCCGCCGGCCGGCCCCTCCAGGCCCGCGAGCCCCGCATGGACCCCTACTACCTCCTCATGCGCCTGCCCGAGGAGGAGGACGAGGACTTCCTGATCCTCCAGCCCTTCGTCCCCCGTTCGAGGGACGACAGCGTCAAGGTGTTGAGCGCCTTCATGGTGGCCAAGAGCGACCCGGGCAACTACGGCCAGCTCGAGGCCTACGTCATGCCCCGGAACCGCCAGGTCGACGGTCCGGCCCTCGTGAACGCCCGCATCAACCAGCAGCCCGAGGTGTCCCAGCAGATCACGCTGCTGAACACCTCCGGCTCCAAGGTCCGCCTCGGCAACCTGCTCCTGGTCCCCATCGAGCAGTCCCTCCTCTACATCCGGCCGCTGTACGTCGAGGCCGAGGGCACGCCCCTGCCCCAGCTCAAGAAGGTCATCGTCGTGTTCGGCGAACGGGTCGTGATCCGCGACTCCCTGCGGGACGCCATGACCGCCCTCTTCCCGGGGAGCTCGCCCTCCACCCTCGAGCAGCTTCCGACCACGACCCCGCCGCCACCTCCGCCCGGGCAGACGGCGCCGCCCACGACCACGCCCCCGCCCCCCGGCGGCCAGCCTGCACCTCCGCTCACGAGCGTGAACGAGCTGCTCACCGAGGCCACCGCCCGCTTCAACGCCGCCGAGGAGGCGCTCAAGAACGGCGACCTCTCCAGCTACCAGCGGTTCACCAACGAGGCCCGCGACCTCGTCCGCCGGGCCGCCGACGCCACGCGCTCCACCTCCGGCACCCCGCCCGCCACCACGCCGACCACCAGGCCCACGGCATAGGTGTAGGCTGGCTTCATCCGCCGCGGGGTGGAGCAGTCTGGTAGCTCGTCGGGCTCATAACCCGAAGGTCGCAGGTTCAAATCCTGCCCCCGCCACCAACGACTGAGTGAAGGCCCAGGTCAGCCACCTGGGCCTTCGTCGTTGTCCCTGGCTGCTACCGGGTCAGGCGCTCTTCTCCGGGCGATCAAAAGCCGAGCGACTCGTCGCGCCCATGCCCGTGAACGCTGCCGTCCACAACGCCGCCAAGAGCCGGGGGCCACCGCGGCACGTAGGAACGCCTGGAGCTCCTCGGCGGTGGTGGTAGGGCCGGTGTCCTCGCCGAGTACCGGCTCGGCGTCGAACAGCCGTTGGGATCAGGCGACGCTGCGCTGAAGGTCGCTGACCGTCAGTGCGACGTCTCCGATGCCG
>DATAAD010000076.1:0-23857 GCA_036260295.1 Acidimicrobiales bacterium
GCCCGTCTGGCGGGTCGACCTGCTGGAGTCGGTCGACAGCGAGCCGGGGAGCCTCGACCGGGCTCACCACCATCCGGCCTTCGACGGATGGGAGCCGGGGAAGCGCCACTTCGTGCCCGAGCTGACCGCCGCCCCGCTGGAGTGGATGGCGGACCGCCTGGTCGACCTCGACGCCCTGCTGGTGGAGGCCAGGGTCTCGCCCGAGGTCGCCGGGCCGGGCGACGCCTCCGCCCTACGGGCCGCCGTGCCCGAGATCGTGGACGCCGTGCGCCGCCTGCTGGCCCGGGTGGCGGCCGGGGAGCTGGGCCGGCACGACGACGAGCGCGAGCTCGTCAGCGCCAGCATCGGCTGGCTCTGAGCGGGTGTCGCTCCCCTTCCTCCGCCCGGGCGCCGGCGTCGCCCCGCTCCGGGTCGGGCCGTCGGCGAGCGTGCGCTTCGTGGCCCCGGCTCCGACACGAACGGGCGGTTCGGGCTGTTCCGCTGGGACATGGCCCCCCGGGCCGGGGGTCCCGCAGCCCACTTCCACAAGACGTTCTCCGAGTCGTTCTACGTGCTGGCCAGTCGCGTCCGGCTCTACGACGGCGAAGGCTGGGTCGAGGCCCGGGCCGACGACTTCCTGCACGTGCCCGAGGGGGCGGTGCATGCCTTCGCCAACGAGTCCGGTGAGCCGGCGTCCATGCTCATCCTGTTCCCCCCGGGCGCGCCCCGGGAGCGGTACTTCGAGGAGCTGGCCGAGCCGGCCCGCACCGGCCGCCGCCCGTCGCCGGAGGAGATGACCGAGCTCTACGCCCGGCACGACCAGTACATGGTCTGAACGCCTACACGGGCTGCAGTGGCCGGTGGGGCATGGCAGGCAGCTCGACGCGGATCTCGTCGCCGGGGTGGACCTCACCACCGGCGACGACCACGGCCATGACCCCCGCCTTCCGGACCAGCCCGCCGGCCGCGTCGCGGTCGAGGACGGCGGCCATGAGGCCGGTCTGCAGCCCCTCGAGCTGCTTGCACGGGTTCCGCAGCCCGGTCACCTCGACCACCGCGTCCGGGCCCAGCCGGAGCCGGGCACCCGTCGGAAGGGCGAGAAGGTCGATGCCCCGGGTGGTGACGTTCTCGCCCATCTGGCCCGGTCCGACGTCGAAGCCGCGGCCCCGGAGCTCGTCGTGCAGCTCGCCGTGGATGAGGTGGACCTGGCGCAGGTTCGGCTTGGCCGGGTCACGCCGGGCTCGCGAGCGGTGCTTCACCGTCGCCCCGGCATGGACGTCGTCCTCGACGCCGACGCCCTGGACCAGGCGGATGCTCGGCTGCGTCTCCTTGGCCAGCCGGTGGACCGGGCGGCGGTGCACGGCATCGACCCTGGGCTCCACCGGCCCAGTGTGGCCAAGGCCGGGCGTCGCCGACGAGCGAATTACCTCACGGACGGCGGCCCAGGAAGCACAGGAGGCGGATCTGCTCGTCGGCGCCCTCCGGCGGTTCCACCGGCGGCCGAACATCCCGGAGCTGTGGAGGGCAGCGCCGAACGTCGGCAGCTGCTCGACCAGGTGGTGCACGTCGTGGTCGATGCGCTCGTCGACGCCGGTGGCGCGGGCGAGGTCCCAGGCGTGGACGAGGAGTCGAAGCACACGAAGCGGTCGACGGCCTCGGCGAAGGTCGTCCGCCCGAAGTAGCCGTCGAACGACTCGGCGGCCCGGTCGGCGTCGTCGAGCCCGGCCTGCACCACGTGGCGGGCGGCTTCGAAGGCGGCCGGCGGACCGTCCTCGACTGGCGGGACCTCGCCCAGCTCCCGGCCCACGAAGCCGAGGAACATGCGGTGGACGTCGATCAGATGGCGGACCACGTCGAGGGCGGTCCAGCCCTCGCACGGCGAGGGCGCGTCCCACTTCTCGGCCGGGACGCTCCGGATCTTGTCGGAAAAGGCGGCGGCCAGCCGCCGGTACCTGGCGGCTACGTCGCTCATGGCTTCCATCCTGACGGCGCGCCCCCCGAGCGTCTTGAACAAAGGCGACGCCCCGGCCGCCCGCTACCGTGGGCCGATCGTCGAGCCCGTGGAAGTCGACGCCCGCGGCATCATCGCCCCCGAGGCTGGGCTGTCCCGCTTCCGCCTCGACCGCTACCCGCCCTCGCCCCCGGTGGCCCGGTTCGTCGACCGTTACTGGGTCGTCACCTGGGACCTGACCGGGCAGGCGCCGTACGTGCAGCGGGTCTTCGCCCACCCCGTGGTGAACGTGGTGCTGGGAGACGGGCGGCCGACGGTGGTGGGCGTGACCAGCCGCATCTCGTCGCGGACCCTGCGAGACAGCGGGCGCGTCCTCGGCATCATGTTTCGCCCGGCGGGGTTCCGGCCGTTCCTGGGGCGGCCGTTGTCGAGCATCACCGACAAGGCCGGGCTCAGTGTGCGCCAGCTCCAGCGTCGCTTCGGCGACCACGTGGGCGTGAGCCCGAAGGCGGTGGTCCGGCGCTACCGCCTGTACGAGGCGGCCGAGCGGGCCCGGTCGGGCCGCGAGGTCGACTGGGCCGTCCTCGCCGCCGAGCTGGGCCACAGCGACCAGGCCCACCTCACCCGCGACTTCTCCGCCACCGTCGACATGCCACCCGACCGCTACGCCCGGACGCGAGGGCTCGGGCGGTGACGTCGCTCTACGGGCGCGACGTCGCCCTCGTCCACCACCTCGGGTTCGGGTCCCATGCCGACGCGTGCGCCCCGGGGATCCTGCGGCTGCTCGAGCCGGTCCGGGGCGGGCTGGTCCTGGAGCTCGGGTGCGGGAGTGGGGCGCTGACCCGGCACCTGCTGGCCGCCGGCCACCGGGTCGTCGCCACCGACGCCTCGCCGGACATGGTCCACCTGACCCGCGCCTCGGTGACCGGCGCCGAGGACGTTCGAGTGCTCGTGCTCCCGGACGAGCCGCTGCCCGAGGCCGCCGCGGTCGTGTCCGTCGGCCACGTCCTCAACTACCTGCCGGACGAAGCGGCGGTGGAGCGGGCGCTGGTGGCCGTCGCCGGGTCGCTCGCGCCGGGCGGCGTCCTGGCCCTCGACCTGTGCGACCTTCGGTATGCGGAGGTCCGCCGGGAGGCGCCGCCCTACGCCCGGGTCGAGGACGACTGGGCCATCTTCACGTCGTACGAGGTCCCGTCCCCCCGGCGGTTCGTCCGCCGGATCACCACCTTCCTCCGGGCCGAGGACCGGTCGTGGCGGCGGGACGACGAGCGCCACGAGAACGTCCTGGTCGACACGTCGAAGGTGCCCGGCCTGCTGGCCGCCGCGGGCGTGCCGGCGACCGTCGCCCACTTCTTCGGCGAGGAGCCGTTGCCCGAGGGGCTCGTGGCCGTCGTCGGCCGCAGGTGACGCCCGCGGTCGTCGAGGCCGCGGCGCGGGGTGCGCCCGTACGGCTGGTGTGGCGCAACGAGTTGGGCGGGCTCACCTTCCGCATAGGTGAGGGCCCCGGTCGGCGGTTCGTGAAGTGGTCGCCGCGGGCCAGCGGGCTCGACCTCACGGCCGAGGCGGCGCGGCTGGCGTGGGCCGCTCCGTTCACGCCCGTGCCCGAGGTCGTCGAAGTGGGCGAGGACGAGTCGGGCTGGTGGCTCCTGACCGTCGGGCTCCCGGGTGAGAGCGCGGTCGTCGCCCGGTGGCGGGCGGAGCCGGCGACGGCGGTGTCCGCCATCGGCGCGGGCCTGCGAGCGCTGCACGAGGCCCTTCCCGCCGACCGCTGCCCGTTCTCGTGGTCGGTGGAGGAGCGCCTGGCCAAGGGCCTTGTCCGCCGGCCGGACGAGAGCCGACCGCAGGTCGACCGGCTGGTGGTCTGTCACGGTGACCCCTGCGCGCCGAACACCCTGATCGGGGACGACGGCCGGTGGAGCGGCCACGTCGACCTCGGCGACCTGGGGGTGGCCGACCGGTGGGCCGACCTCGCCGTCGCCACGTGGAGCACGGAGTGGAACTACGGCCCGGGGTGGGAGCAGGCCCTGCTGGACGCCTACGGCGTGGGCCCCGATCCCGACCGGACCCGGTACTACCGCCTCCTCTGGGGCCCGGGACCGGACGTGGGCCGCCCGGGACTCGAACCCGGCCCAGAAGCTTAAAAGGCTCCCGCTCTACCCGATGAGCTAACGGCCCGGGGACAGCGTACTCAGGGCCACGGGGTGGACACCGCCCAGCAGCGGCAGGATCTGGCGGACCATGCCGATGGAGACACCCGCCTTCGACCAGCGAGTCTGCCGGTGTCGAGGTCCCGGCGTTCGTGTCGTGCCACGTGCGGGAACCCCCGTCGACGTGGACGTGGAGCCCGCCGCACCCCGTGTGCTCGCGCGCCGCGCCGCCGTCCATCCCTGACGACCGCTCGGAGATGTATCGGCAGCGTCAACGGCATCCTTGAGAAAGGAGGCCCACGCAGGCCGCGAGGGTGCTGATCAGGGCGAGCAGCACCACGAAGGAGTGCCGCGGCGGCACGAGGTGCGCCTTCCCGGCCGTCCGGCGCCGCAACCAGCTGACTCCTCCCCGCGGGCGGCATCCACTTTCCGTCCGGGCGGGCGAAGGCCTCGCCTGGTAGGAGTCGGCGCCCGCCTAGTCTGGACCGGATGGACATAGACCTGGCCCGGCAACGGTTGGTCAGCGAGCGCGAGCGCCTCAACGGCGTACGGGCGACGTTCGACGACGAGGGGCTCACCGACCAGTCCGAGTACGACAGCGTGGGCGAGCTCAGCTCGTACGACCAGCACCAGGCCGACATGGGTACCGAGACGTTCGAGCGGGAGAAGGACCTCTCCATCCTCGAGCAGGTCGAGGCCGAGCTGGCCGACGTCGAGCACGCCCTCCGTCGGCTCGACGACGGCACCTACGGCACGTGCGAGGTCTGTGGCCGGGAGATCCCCGAGGAGCGGCTGGAGGCCCTACCGGCCACCCGGCTCTGCCTCGACCACCAGGCCGAGGCCGAGCGCGAGGTCCGGTTCGCCGGCGAGCGCGCCGATGTGGGGCCGGGGCAGGCGCCGGGCCTCGAGTAGCAGCAGGACCAGCATGCGCAAGTCCGTGGCTCTGGGCGCCGGCGGCGCCGCCCTGGTGGGCGCGGCCGGCGTGGGTGCCGGGATCGCCCTGTCCGACGCCGACCGGCGCATCCGCCTGGAGCGCCAGGCCCGCGTGTGGCGGCTTTCGGCCCGCCGGGGCGTCCATTGGGCCGTGCTGAAGGTGCGGGGATCCCGGGCCACCGAGGAGCGGCGGGCCGCGCTGGAGCAGCAGTTCGCCATCAAGACGGCCGAGGACGTGGCCCAGGTGCTGGGCGGCATGAAGGGCGCCATCATGAAGGCGGGTCAGATGGTCTCCTTCATCGCCGACGGCCTGCCGCCCGAGGCCCAGGCCGCCCTGGCCACCCTGCAGGCCGACGTCCCCCCCATGGCCCCGAGCCTGGCCGAGGGCGTCATCCGGGAGGAGCTCGGCGCCGACCCCGGGAAGCTGTTCCTCGACTGGGACCCCGTGCCGGTGGCGGCGGCGTCGATCGGCCAGGTCCACAAGGCGGTCATGCCCGACGGCCGGATCGTGGCCGTGAAGGTCCAGTACCCGGGGGTCGACAAGGCCATCCGGTCGGACCTCGACAACGCCGAGTTCCTCTACGGTCTCTTCGCCTCCTTCGCCCTGAAGAACATGGACGTCAAGCCCATGGTCGACGAGCTGCGCGCCCGCATGGGCGACGAGCTGGACTACCGGCTGGAGGCGGTCTGCCAGAAGGAGTTCGCCGACCGCTACCGGGGCCACCCGTTCATCCACGTGCCCGACGTCGTCCCCGAGCGCAGCAGCCGGCGGGTGATCACCAGCGACTGGGTCGACGGCCTGAACTGGAAGGACTTCCTGGAGACGGCCACGCCCGAGCAGAAGCACACCGCGGCCGAGGTGCTGTTCCGCTTCGCCGAGGGGTCGATCTGGCACCACCGGGTGTTCAACGGCGACCCCCACCCCGGCAACTACCGGTTCCATCCCGAGAGCGGCAAGGTCACCTTCCTCGACTTCGGGCTGGTCAAGCGGTGGGCGCCGGGCGAGCTGGAGGGGCTCAGCCCCATCCTCGACAACCTCCTGGCCCAGGACCCCCAGGGGACGGTGAAGGCCCTCATCCACTCCGGGTTCCTGCCGGCGGACCACGGGATCGCCGTCGAGCGCATCTACGAGTACTGCACGCTGCCGTACATCCCGTTCCAGGTCGAGGAGTTCACCTACTCGAGCGAGTTCGTGGGCCAGACCCTCCAGCGCATGCTCGACCTGGCCGGCGAGTACAGCGACGTCATCCGCCAGCTGAACATGCCCCCCTCCTACGTCATCCTCGACCGGGTGGTGTGGGGGATGAGCGCCCTGTTCGGGCGGATGGAGGTCACCCACCGGTGGGCCGCCCTGCTCGACGAGTACCTCCACGGAGCCCCGCCGTCCACCGAGCTGGGCCGGGCCGAGGACGAATGGCGACGCCGCCGGCCAGCTACCGCAACGCGCTGAGCAACTACCTGCGTAAGCACGCCTTCGTCCCCCGGTACGGGACGGAGCAGGCCCTGTCGCTGGTGACCGACGACGGGGTGCGGCTGTCGGGCGCCCGTCTGACCGGGCCGGCGGACTCGCCCGGGACGGTCGTGCTCGTCCACGGGTTCAGCCAGTCGTCGCGGGTGCCCCGCATCCACGCCTTCGCCCACCTCCTGGCCAAGCGCGTGCACGTGATCGTGCCCGACCTCCGGGGTCACGGCGCGTCGGGCGGCCTGAGCAGCATGGGCCCCAAGGAGCCGCTGGACGTGAAGGCCGCGGTGGAGGCGGCCGACCCCTCGGTGCCGGTCGTCACCGTGGGGATCAGCCTGGGCGGGGCCGCCGTCCTGCTCCACGGGGGGACGTTCGGGGGCGTGGCCGGCGTGGTCGCCATCAGCGCCCCCGCCTGGTGGGGCGCCTGGGACACCCCCGCCACCAAGCGCATCCAGCGCTACGCCATGACCCAGGCCGGCCGGCGGTTCCTCGCCGTGTTCATGCGGACCCGGATCGCCCAGGTCTGCGAGGGCGTGCCCCACGCCGAGGAGCAGGCCGCGGCGATCGCCCCGGCCTTCACCCTGGTGGTGGCCGACCCCGGCGACCACTACTTCGCCGAGGAGCATCCGCAGACGATCTACCGATGGGCCAACGAGCCCAAGGACCTCTGGCTGCTGCCTGGCACGGGCCACGGCACCGATCTGCTCACACCAGCCTTCGGGCAGCGCCTCCTGGACGAGCTCGACCGCCGGCTCCACTAGCGTCCCGTCCCAGGTGGCCTTATCCCTGGAGAAGCTCGGGACCCTGTACGACCCTCGGACGGCGCCGATCGACGCTGGCCGGGCGCGGGCCTACGCGGCCGCGACGAACGATCCCAACCCCCGGTACCTCTCGGGGGAGTACGCCCCGCCCGTCTTCGCCGTGGTCCCCACCTGGGACGCCATGATGGTCGCCCTCCACGACGTGGTCCCCGCCGCCGACCAGGTGGCCATGCTCCACGCCGAGCAGGACATGCACTTCTTCCGGCCGCTGGTCCCCGGGCGGGGGCTGGTGACCTTCGCCGAGGCCTACAGCCTGCGCAGCGGGCGCATGGGCACCCGCTTCACCATGCGCGTGGTCAGCGCCTACGAGGACGGGCAGCCGGTGGTCGAGCAGTTCGCCACCATGCTCATCCGGGGCGTCGACCCCGTCGAGGACGGAGGCCCCGCGCCGCCGTCCCACGCTTTTCCTCCCGAGGCGAAATCGGCGAGGATTGCAGAGGTGGCGACCAAGGTGGAGGTCGACCAGGCCCTGCGCTACGCCGAGGCATCGGGTGACGCCAACCCGATCCACGTCGACGACGACGCCGCCAAGGCCGTGGGGCTGCCGGGGGTGATTCTCCACGGCATGTGCACCATGGCCCTGTGCGGCCGGGCGGTGGTCGACGAGCTGGCCGGGGGGGACCCGACCCGCCTGCGCCGGCTGGCCGTGCGCTTCTACCGCCCTGTGTTCCCCGGCCACGACCTGGTGACCACGCTGTACGACATCGGCAACGAGGGTGACCGCCGGATCGTCGCCTTCGAGGCGTCGAGCGCGGGCAAGGTCGTCGTCCGGGACGGCCGGGCGGACGTGGGCCCGAGCGGCCCCCTGAGCGGGACGGCTGCCCGCTGATGGCGGTCCTCCGCCTGTTCGCCGCGGCCAGGGAGGCGGCGGGGGTCACCAGCGCCGAGATCCTGGCTCCCACGGTCGGCGAGGTGGTCGACGAGGCCCGCCGGCGGTACGGCGAGCGCTTCTCGGCCGTGCTGGCCACGTCGAAGGTGTGGCTCAACGGGGAGCCGGCCCGCCCGGAGATGCCGGTGACGGCCACCGACGTGGTCGCCATCCTCCCGCCCGTGTCCGGCGGGTCGGCGCCGGCCCGGCCGCCCGTGGTGAGGGGGAACCTGGCCCTCGTCCCCGAGCTCCCGCCCGAGCCGGAGGAGGAGCCGGAGGCCGCCGTGGCGCCCGAGGTGGAGCGCCCCCCGCTGGCCGTCGTCCACAAGGCCACCCGCCCGCACGGCCGACTCGGGCTGGCCTGGGCGGCCGTCACCGTGGCCCTCACCGTGCTCGGGCCTACCTGGCTGGCCGGCTGGCTGGCCGTAGCCGCCTTCATCGCCGGCGCCCAGGCCTGCCTGGTCTGGCGCAAGCGGGGGGAGCGCCCGATCTCCCTGGCTGCCGCCGCCCTCGCCGCCGGGCTGCCCCTCGCCGCGTCGTTCGACACGGGGTGGATGACCGCTCTGGTCGTGGCCGGGCTCGCCGTCACCTTCGTGGCCCGCCTGCGGGCCCCGACGCGCGCACCCTCCCGGGACATCGCCCTCACCCTGGCCGTGGGGGTGCCCGTCGGGCTGGCCGCCGCCGCGCCGGTGCTGGTGCGCCACACCGGGATCGCCGCCGCCCTCCTGCTCCTGGCCATGGTCTGCATCTACGACGCCAGCGCCTACCTGGTCGGGACGGGTGCCTCGTCCGCCTGGGAGGGCCCGGCCGCAGGCGTGGCCGCCCTCATCCCCGTGACGATCTTCGCCGAGGTCGTGCTCGTCCCTCCCTTCTCGGGGGGCGAGCCGCTGCTGCTGGGCGTCCTGGCCGCCGTCCTGGCGCCCGCCGGCCCGGTGGCCGGGTCCGCCCTCCTGGGCGACCGCGCCGCGCACGCGCCCGCGCTGCGCAGGCTCGACTCCTTGCTGCTGGTCGGGCCCCTCTGGGCCTGGTGGGCGGCGACATTCCTGCAGTGAGGGGTGAACTGGTGACAGAAAGGCGCGCCATGGCGGCCATTTCTGTCACCGGTTGGCGTGTCAGGCCTGCTTGGTCTCCCAGAAGATCTTGTCGATCTGGCCGATGAGGTCGAGGAGCTTCTGGCCCGTGGCGGGGTCGACCGAGCTCTTGGTGGCACCGGCCGCCTTGGTGGCGTCCCAGAACAGCTGGTGCAGCTCGGGGTACTTCTCGAGGTGCGGCGGCTTGAAGTAGTCGGTCCAGAGCACCCACAGGTGGTGCTTGCAGAGGTCGGCCCGCTGCTCCTTGATGAGGAGGGCCCGGGTCTTGAACGTCTCGTCGTCCGACGCCTGGTACTTCTCCTGGGTCGCCTTCACCGACTCGGCCTCGATGCGGGCCTGGGCGGGGTCGTAGACGCCGCAGGGGAGGTCGCAGTGGGCGTGGACCTGCTCGGGCGGCCTGAGCCGGTCGACGATGGACAACAGGCGGGGGAGGACGGGCATGCCTAGGCTCCTTCGTCCGGAATGAGACGGTCGACCCGACACTATCTAGTTGCGCTCACCGTCGTCGCCGCCGGGGTCAAGCTGTGGCGACCGGTCCGGCGGGTCGAGGTGGTGGGCGACAGCATGCTGCCCGCCCTGGCCCCCGGCGACCGGCTGCTCGTCGTCCGACCGGCCCGGGCCCGGGTGGGCGACCTGGTGGCCGTCGTCGACCCGCGCACGCCCGCCCGGTCACTGGTGAAGCGCGTCGCCGCTCGCGGCCCGAAAGGGGTGACCGTCCTGGGCGACAACCCGGCGGCCAGCACCGACAGCCGCACGCTGGGCCCGGTGGCCGACCGAGCCCTCCGCGGCCGGGCCGTCTACCGCTACTTCCCGGACGACCGGCGGGGGCTCTTGTAGCCTGAGAGCGATGTGGCGCGACGAGGTCGACCGGGTCCTGGCTCACGATTACCTGGGCGACCTGACCGCCCGGTCCCTCGACGAGATCCGGGCCATGCGCGACGAGTGCCGTACGGTCGAGAACAAGGTCTCGTTCCTGCGCCGCATGATCCAGGGCCGGCTCGACATCGTGGCCGCCGACCTGCGCCGGCGGTCCGAGGGCGCGTCCGCCGTGGACCTGGGCGCCCTGATCGAGCAGCTCCCCGACATCCTGAGCGACAAGGGGCACCCCGGCGGCCCGGGCCGCCTGCCCAGCGGCGTGCTCCCGCCCGACGACGACGATCTGACCACCGAGCTCGACCGGGTGGCCGGCGCCGACGTCCTGGCCCGCCTGCCCGAGCTGTCCGACGACGAGGTCTCCGAGCTGGCGAGGGCCATCGGCGAGCTCGAGCGCGAGGTGTCGGCCAGCCGCAAGGACCTGTTCGCCCGCATCGACACCCTCCACGAGGAGCTGGTCCGCCGGTACAAGACCGGCGAGGCCGACGCCGGGGCCCTGCTCGAGCGCTGACCGCATCGGAATTCGGAGCAGCTGGGTAGGGTTTCGACCGTCGTGCGCCGCCTGGCCGTCATCTCCTTCCATACGTCGCCCTTGACGCAGCCCGGCGCCGGAGACGGCGGGGGGATGAACGTCTATGTCCGCGAGCTGTCGTCTGCGCTGGCCGGGGCCGGCGTCGACTGCGACGTCTACACCCGATCGTGGCGCAAGGGCCTGCCCCTCGTGCAGGAGGTGGAGCCGGGGTTCAGGGTCCACCACGTGCCGGCCGGCCCCCAGGCGTCGGTGGCCAAGGAGGATCTGGCCGAGCACCTCGACGAGTTCGCGGCCGGGGTGCTCGAGCGCATCGAGGTCGACGGCCCGCCCGACGTCGTCCACGCCAACTACTGGCTCTCCGGCGTGGCCGGCCACACCCTCAAGCACCGCCTCGAGCTGCCCCTGGTGTCGACGTTCCACACCTTGGCCCGGGTCAAGGCGGAGGAGGCGGCCGAGGAGCACGACCGCCGGGCCAGGGCCGAGGCCGAGGTCGTCGGCTGCTCCGACGCCATCCTGGCCAGCTCGGCCGCGGAGGCGGCCCAGCTCGAGCGGCTGTACGGCGCCGTCCCCGACCGCATCGAGATCGTGCCCCCCGGCGTCGACCACCACCTGTTCTCCCCGGGCGACCAGCGGGAGGCCCGGGCCCTTCTGGGGCTGGGCGACGGCCCCGTCCTGCTCTTCGTGGGCCGCATCCAGCCGCTCAAGGGGGCCGACGTCGCCGTGCGGGCCCTGGCCGCCCTTCCCGAGGGGCCCGAGCCCGCCACCCTGCTCCTCGTCGGCGGGCCCAGCGGTCCCGAGGGGGAGGCCGAGCTGGCCCGCCTCCACCACCTGGTCGCCGACCTCGGCCTGGCGAAGCGGGTCCGGTTCCTGCCCCCGCGGCCTCACGGCGAGCTGGCCGCCTTCTACCGGGCGGCCGACGTCTGTCTGGTGCCGAGCCGGTCGGAGTCCTTCGGCCTGGTGGCCCTGGAGGCGGCGGCGTGCGGGACGCCGGTGGTGGCCGCCGCGGTGGGCGGGCTCCGCACCCTCGTGGCCCACGGGGTGAGCGGGTACCTGGTGGACGGGCGCGACCCCGAGGCCTACGCCGCGTACGTGGCCAAGCTGCTGGGCGACCCGGCCGTGGCCGCCGGCATGAGCGTCGAGGCCGCGACCAGGGCGAGCGGCTACCGGTGGTCGATCGCCGCGGCCCGCCTGCGCCGGCTCTACGCCGACCTCACGGCCCGCCGCCTGGTCGAGTGCACCTGACCGCCTAGCGCCGGCGCTACGCTGCTGGCCTCCGGCGGCAAGGCCACACGGCCCTGTTGCTTCCACGCGCCCGAATGTATCTCATGCGTTTTCTTGCGTTCTCGGGCGCCGACCGCTACGCTCCTGGCCGGGTCCGAGGGGCGGACCGGTCACCCCTTCGGGGAAGTGGGGGTGACTGCGAGGTTCCTCGGGCCCACCCAATCCCCGCCCGTGGCCTGACCTCCACAACGCTTGCATCGGAAACGGGTCGTTATTAGCCTTCGGCCACCCGGCAGCCCCGGCGGGAGGCTGCGACCTGCTGGAGTTCATGGCACACCTGAGGATCCCGGCCCGCGCGCTCGTCATAGTCCTGGTGATGGCTCTGGCCACACCGGCATTCGCCGACCCCTCGCCAGAGGAGAAGCGGGCGACGGCCCAAACCAAGAAGGCGGAGGCGGCGGCCAAGCTCGACACCCTCCGGGCCAACGACGCCGAGCTCGAGTCGGCGGTGAAGGCGCTCGACGCCGGTGTGGTCGTCCAGGCGGCCACCACCGAGGCGGCCCAACAGGCCCTCCGCGCCGCCGAGAAGGACCTGGGATCGGCTCAGTCCCGCCTGGCGAACACCGAGGCGCGCATGGCCGAGCTCCGGGTCAAGGCGGCCGAGGCCGCGGTGCGGGCCTACGTCCATCCCGGCGGCGACACCCTGCTCGAGATCGTCCGGTCCAAGGATCTCGGCGAGGCCAGCCGGCGCCAGGCTCTTCTCTCCCACGTGGTCTCCAGCGATCGCGACATCGTCGACCAGATGCGGGCCACCCGACAGGACGAGCAGTTCGAGCGGGAGAACCTGGCCAAGGCGCGCGACGTGGCCGCCGACCGCAAGAAGACGGCGACGGAGAAGCTGGCCGGGCTGGAGAAGGCCCGCAACGACCAGGTGCGGCTGAAGAGCGCCCTCGACGCCCGCATCGCCCAGGTCACGGCCGAGGTCGACGCCCTGGCCCGGGAGGAAGCCACCCTCTCGGCCATCATCCGGTCCCGCCAGCTTCCGCCGGAGGTCAGCGACCGGCCGTCGAGCAACGGCAACAGCAGCGGTGGCGGCGGCGCGGCCGACGCCAGGGTGTCCGGGTCCGGCGTGGCCTGGCCCACCAACGGCTCGGTCACCTCGGGCTTCGGCTTCCGCTGGGGACGGCTCCACGCCGGCCTCGACATCGCCAACGGCGCGGGCACCCCCATCCGGGCGGCCAAGGCGGGGACGGTGATCCTGGCCGGCTGGAACGGGGGCTACGGCAACGCCGTCGTGATCGACCACGGCGGGGGCTTCTCCACCCTCTACGGCCACATGACCAGCCTGCGGGCGGGCGAGGGGCAGAGCGTGAAGCAGGGCGAGGTCATCGGCACCATGGGGTCCACCGGGAACTCGACCGGGTCCCACCTGCACTTCGAGACCCGGGTGAACGGCAGCCCGCAGGATCCGCAGCGCTACCTGCCCTAGCGTCTCCCCCGTGACCCGGTTGGCCGTCATGGGTGGGGGCAAGATGGGCGCCGCCCTCGTCTCCGGGCTGCTGTCCGCCGGATGGGCCGAGGCGGGCGAGGTGGTGGTCGTCGAGCCGGTCGCCGCCCGCCGTGAGGAGCTGGCCGCCGCCCACCCCGGGCTGGGCGTGGCCGCCGAGCTGGCAGGGGACGGGGCCGAGGGTGCGGTCGTGGCCGTGAAGCCGGGCGACGTGGAGGCCGCCTGCCGGGCCCTGGCCGAGGCAGGCGTCCGCCGGGTGCTCTCCATCGCGGCTGGCGTGCCCCTGGCCAAGCTGGAGACGTGGCTGGGCGAGGGCGCGGCCGTGGTGCGGGCCATGCCCAACACGCCCGCCCTGGTCGGGTGCGGGGCGGCCGCCATCGCCGCCGGGACCGCGGCCTCCGACGACGACCTGGCCTGGGCCGAGCGGATCCTGTCCGCAGTGGGCAAGGTCGAGCGGGTGGGCGAGCCGTTGCTCGACGCCGTCACCGGCCTGTCCGGGTCGGGGCCGGCCTACGTCTTCCTCGTGGTCGAGGCCCTGGTCGAGGCCGGGGTGGCCGTCGGCCTCCCGCGCCCGGTGGCCGAGACCCTCACCGTCCAGACCCTCCTCGGCTCCGCCCGCCTCCTCGCCGAGTCCGGCGAGCGGGCTGAATCCCTGCGAGCGGCCGTGACGTCGCCCGGTGGGACGACAGCCGCGGGCCTGGCGGCACTGGAGGGCCGGGCCGTGAGAGCGGCCTTCCTGGAGGCAGTCGCCGCCGCAACCGAACGGTCGAAGCAGTTGGGCCGGTAGGCGGGCGCCGAGACCGAAGGTCGCAGGCGGCCGGCTCGTCAGGGCGCCGAGCGGAGCGAGGCTTGCCCTGACGAACCAGAGTTGAGCCCGGCCGGAGGCCGGCCGTAGCAGTGAGCCGTCCGGAGGAATACGCTGTCCTGAGGCGAAGAGGGGTGATCCAACTGCCGCAACAACCTGAACGGCCCCGGTTCCTGACCGTCGCGGAGGTGGCCAGCCAGCTGCGGGTCTCCACCATGACCGTCTACCGGCTCATCAAGGCCGGCCAGCTGGCCGCCGTGCGGGTGGGCAAGTCCTACCGGGTCCGCGAGGACGACGTGGACCGCTACCTGGCCAGCACCTACACCCAGGCCGGGTGACGTTCGACAACCTCTGGTTCCTGTCCGACTACGGGCTGGAGGACGAGTTCGTCGGGGTGGTGAAGGCGGTGATCCGCGCCATCGCGCCCCATGTCACCGTGGGCGACGTCACCCACCAGATCCCGCCCCACGACATCCGGGCCGGGGCCCTGGCCCTGGCCCGCAGCATGCAGTACCTGACCCTGACCCCCGCGGTCGTCCTGGCCGTGGTCGACCCCGGCGTGGGCTCGAGCCGGCGGGCGGTGGCGGTGGAGGCCGGCGGGGAGAACGGCGAGGGGCCGGGCGCCATCCTCGTCGGCCCCGACAACGGCCTGCTGGCCTCGGCCGTGGCCATGGCGGGCGGTGCCCGGCGGGCCGTCTCCCTCACCAACGCCGACTATCACCTCCCCGCCCCGGGGCCGACGTTCGCCGGGCGGGACGTCTTCGGCCCCGCCGCCGCCCACGTCTGCGCCGGCGTGGACCTGGCCGAGCTGGGCGAGCTGGTCGACCCCGTCACCCTGCTGCCCGGCGTCCTGCCCCTGTCGCGGCAGGAGGAGGGGGCGGTGGTCGGCGAGGTCCTGTGGGTCGACCGGTTCGGGAACGCCCAGCTCAACGTCGACCCCGACGACCTGCTCCTCATGGACGACCCCCTCGTGCTCGCCTGGGGCGACAAGACCCGCACCGCCGTCCGGGCCCGCAGCTACTCGGACCTGCGCCCGGGCCAGGTCGGGCTGGTCACCGACTCCTACGGGCTCGTCTCCATCGCCCTCGACCGGCGGTCGGCGGCCACCGAGCTCCGGATCGCCTCGGGCGACGCCGTCACCATCAAGCCGGCCGAGTAGTCGCTACCGTCGAGACGTGCGCCCCAGCATCGCCCTGCTCCTGGCCTTCGCCCTGGTGGCCATCCTGGGCGCCTCGATCATCCAGTTCCTCGTGCTCGCTCGCTAGAAGAGCGAGCTGCAGAGGCGGTTGATCTCCCGTTCGAGGGAGGCCAAGCCGTCCACCTTGCCGATGCACAGCGAGATACCGGCCTCGGCCGCCGCCTTCTCCAGGGCGTCGTCGATGTAGGCGGTGTAGAGGATCATGACCTGGTCCTGGCGGCGGGCCCGGATGCCGCGGGCCGTGTCGAGCCCGTCCATCCCGGGCATCTTGTAGTCGATCACCACGATGTCGGGGTCGGCCTCCTCGACGGCGTCGAGCGCCGCGGGACCGCTGGCCACATCGCCCACCACCTCGTAGCCGTCCAGCGACAGCATCGACGTGAGCATGCGGCGCACGTGGTCGGTGTCGTCGACCACCATCACCCGGATCGTGCGGGACACGACCCCCGAGCCTATCGTCGTCGCCAGCACATCCGTGCCCGGCACAGGTCCGGAAGTCGCATCGACCTTCCTCACGGTCGTCGTCTCGCGGCATACGCCGTCGGCGGAAGGCGCCGGAAGCTCGAGACGGGCCGGAGGTACGATGGCGAAGTAGGGAAGAAGGCGGCCCTTGTGAATTTGCGCACGAAGTCACGTACACTTCGAGCCATGCCGGACCCGAAGCGGGACGAAGCGTCCCCGTCGCCCGGCCGGGAGGCAGCGTCCTGGCCAGGAGCCCTCACCGGGGGCAACGGCGCGGGCAACGGGAACGGCAGCGCCGGCGCCGTCCCGATCGACGGCGCCCCTTCTCCCGCGGCCCTGGGCGCGCCCGGGCGCAACCCGAGGCGGATCCCCGAGGCCACCGTCGCCCGCCTCCCCCTCTACCTGCGCAGCCTCCTGGAGGTGGCCGACGACCACATCGTCACCATCTCGTCCGAGCGGCTGGCCGAGATGGCCGGCGTCAACGCGGCCAAGGTCCGCAAGGACCTCTCCTACCTCGGCTCCTACGGCACCCGAGGCGTGGGGTACGACGTCCAGTTCCTGCTGGTCCACATCAACCGGGTGCTGGGACTGACCCAGGACTGGCCCGTCGTCATCGTCGGCATCGGGAACCTGGGCCACGCCCTGGCCAACTACAAGGGTTTCTCCGCCCGCGGCTTCCGCATCGCCGCCCTGGTCGACGCCGACGCGGCCAAGGTGGGCGAGGTGGTGGCCGACCTGCCTGTGCGCCACCTCGACGACCTGCCCGCCATCGCCGCCGAGGAGAAGATCGCCATAGGCATCGTGGCCACGCCGGCCTCAGCGGCCCAGGAGGTCGCCGACCTGCTGGTCGCCGCCGGGGTCACGTCGATCCTCAACTTCGCCCCGGCCGTGATCACCGTCCCCCGGGGCGTCTCCCTGCGCAAGGTCGACCTGTCGATCGAGCTGCAGATCCTGTCCTTCTACCAGCAGCTCCGGGTGGTGGCCCCCCGGGTCGCCGAGGTCTGACGTGCAGTACCCGGTGAACCTCGTGCTCGACGGCCGCTCCTGCCTGGTCGTCGGGGGAGGGAAGGTCGCCCTGCGCAAGGTGGAGGGCCTGCTGGCCTGCGGCGGGCGGGTCACGGTGGTCGCCCCGTCGATCGATCCCGAGCTCCGCGGCCTCCCCGGCGTCACGTTCCTCGAGCGGGCGTGGCAGCCCGTCGACCTCGACGGCATGTGGCTGGTGATCGCCGCCACCGACGACGCCGCGGTCAACGCCGCCGTCTACGCCGAGGGCGAGCGGCGGGGCGTGTGGGTCAACGGGGCCGACGACCCGGCCCACTGCTCGTTCACCCTCCCCTCGGTCGTCCGCCGGGGCGACCTCCAGGTCACCGTCTCCACCGGGGGCCGGAGCCCGGCCCTGGCCACCTGGCTGCGCCGGCGGCTCGAGGGCGAGATCGGCCCCGAGTACGCCGCCCTCCTCGACCTCCTGGCCACCGAGCGCGACGGCCTCAAGGCCGCCGGCCGGTCCACCGAGGGGCTCGACTGGCAGAGCGCGCTGGACTCGGACATGCTCGGTCTCATCCGCAACGGTGACCTGGCCCACGCACGGAAGCGTCTGCAGACATGTCTGTCGTCGTCGTCGGACTGAGCCACCGCACCGCCCCGCTCGACCTGCTCGAGCGCATGGCGGTCCGCGACGACCGCCTGCCCAAGGCCCTGGCCGACCTCGCCGCCCGCGACTTCCTGAGCGAGGCCGCCGTGCTGTCCACCTGCCACCGGGTCGAGGTCTACGCCGTGGCCGAGCGGTTCCACGGGGCCATGGCCGACGTCCGCCACTTCCTGTCCGAGCTGTCCTACGTCCCCCCCGAGGACTTCGCCGACCACCTCTACGTCCACTACGACGACGCCGCCGCCGCCCACCTGTTCTCGGTGGCCGCCGGGGTGGACTCCGTCGTCATCGGAGAGAGCCAGATCCTCGGCCAGGTGCGCGAGGCGTGGGAGCGGGCCAGGGAGGAGGGGGCGGTCGGCTCCCGCCTGTCCCTCCTGTTCCGCCAGGCGTTGGAGGTCGGCAAGCGGGCCCGGTCGGAGACGGCCATCGGCCGGGGGATCACGTCGCTCTCTCAGGCCGCGGTGGCCCTCGCGGCCGAGCGGCTCCCGGACCTGGCCGGTAGGAGGGTGGTGGTCCTCGGCGCCGGGGAGATGGGCGCCGGGCTGGTCGACGAGGTGACCGAGGCCCGGGTGCCCGGGAGCCAGGTCACCGTGGCCAACCGCACGTGGGCCCGGGCCGAGCAGCTGGCCGAGCGGGCGGGTGGCCGGGCCGTGGCCCTCTCGGGCCTGCCCGACGCCCTGGCCGACGCCGATCTCCTCCTGACCAGCACGGGCTCCACCTCCGTCGTGGTGGGCGCCGCCGAGCTGGCCCGGGCCCTGGCCCCCCGCCAGGGACGCCCGTTGCTGATCGTCGACCTCGGCATGCCCCGCGACGTCGACCCCGCGGTGGCCGAGCTGCCCGGGGTGAGCCTGCTGGGCCTGGCCGACGTCGAGCGCTTCGTGGCCGCCCGCCTCGACGACCGCCGAAAGGAGGTCGGCCCGGTCAAGGCCATCGTCGACGAGGAGGTGGCCCGCTGGGTCGACGCCACCACCGCCCGCCAGGCCTCGCCCACCGTGACCGCCCTCCGCCGGCGGGCCGAGGAGCTCCGGGTCGCCGAGCTGGCCCGCTACCGGAACCGGCTGGCCGACCTCGAGCCCCATGAGCGGGAGGCGGTCGAGGCCCTGACTCGCGGTCTGCTGCGCAAGCTGCTCCACGACCCCACCGTCCGCCTCAAGGACAACGCGGGGTCGCCCAAGGGCGAACGGCTGGCGGGCGCGCTGACGGAACTGTTCGACCTCTAGCCATGGGGCTGCGGGCCGCCACCCGCGGCAGCACGCTGGCCCGCGCCCAGACCGATCACGTGGCCGAGCTGCTCGGGGTCGAGGTGGAGCCGGTCGTCGTCGAGACCCAGGGCGACCGCCAGGCCGAGGTCCCCCTCTGGGCCATGGGCGGGCGCGGCGTGTTCGTGAAGGAGGTGCAGGCCGCCGTGCTGGACGGTCGGGCCGACTTCGCCGTCCACTCGGCCAAGGACCTTCCCTCGTCCACGCCCCCCGGGCTCGTCATCGCCGCCGTGCCCCTGCGGGCCGATGCCCGGGACGCCCTGGTCGGCCGGCGCCTGGATGCCCTCGTCCCCGGCGCCCGGGTGGGCACGGGGTCCGTCCGCCGGCGGGCCCAGCTGGCCTGGCTCCGCCCGGACCTCACCTTCGCCGGGCTCCGGGGGAACATGGAGACCCGCCTGTCCAAGGCTTCGGGTTACGCGGCCATCGTCGTGGCCGCCGCCGCCCTCGAGCGGCTGGGGCGGGGCTCGGAGGTCACCGAGGTGCTCCCGACGGAGGTGCTCGTCCCCCAGGTGGGCCAGGGGGCGCTGGCCGTCGAATGCCGGGAGGGCGACCGCGACACCCGGGCCGCGCTGGCCGCCATCGAGCACGAGCCGTCCCGCCGGGCCGTCGACGCCGAGCGGGCGTGGCTGGCCGAGGTCGGGGGCGGGTGCGACCTCCCGGTGGGCGCCCACGCCACCGTCGCCGAGGACGGCCGCATCACCCTCACGGCCATGCTGGCCACGCCCGACGGTCGCATCGTCATCCGGGACAGCGACGAGGGCGACGACCCCCTCGAGCTCGGCAAACGGCTGGCCCGCCACCTGCTCGACGACGCGGGAGGCTCGTCCCTGCTGGCCGACCTGCGGTGACCGTCTACCTGGTCGGCGCCGGGCCCGGCGATCCCGGGCTGCTGACCCGGCGGGGCGCCGAGCTGCTGGCCCGGGCCGAGGTCGTCGTGCACGACCGGCTCTCGGAGATCTCCCTCCTCGACCTGGCCCCGCCCGGGGCCGAGCGGATCGACGTGGGCAAGTCGCCCGGGGCGCCCGTTCCCCAGGAGGACATCAACGCCCTCCTGGTCGAGCGCGGTCGGCGGGGCCACGAGGTCGTGCGGCTCAAGGGCGGCGACCCGTTCGTCTTCGGCCGCGGGGGCGAGGAGGCGCTGGCCCTGGCCGAGGCCGGCATTCCCTTCGAGGTCGTCCCAGGAGTCACCGCCGCAGTGGCCGTGCCCGCCTACGCCGGCATCCCCGTCACCCACCGCGGCCTGTCGACGTCGTTCACCGTCGTCACCGGCCACAGCCGCCACGCGGTGGACGACGAGGTCGACTGGGACGCCCTGGCCCGGGCGGCCGACACCATCGTCGTCCTCATGGGCGTGGCCCACCGGGCCGAGATCGCCGCCCGGCTGCGGGCCGCCGGGCTGCCGGCCGAGACGCCCGTGGCCGCCGTGCGCTGGGGCACCCGGCCCGGCCAGCGCACGGTCCGCACGACGCTGGCCGGCCTGCCCGACGTCACCCTCGAGCCCCCGGTCACCCTCGTCATCGGCCGGGTGGCCGGTCTGGACCTGCGCTGGTTCGAGGGGCGGCCCCTGTTCGGCCGGAGGGTGGTCGTGACCCGGGCCCGGGCCCAGGCCTCGTCGCTGGTCGAGAAGCTGACCGCCCTGGGGGCGGAGACGGTGGAGCTGCCCACCATCGAGATCGGCGACCCGACCGACGGGGGAGCGGCGTTGCGGGCCGCGGCCGGCCGGCTGTTCACCTACGACTGGGTGGTGTTCACCTCGGCCAACGCCGTGGAGCGGCTCCTCGCCTGCCTGCACGACGCCCGGGCCTTCGGGACGGCAAGGGTGGCCGCGGTGGGGCCGGGTACCGCCGCCGCCCTGGCCGCCCGGGGCGTGGTGGCCGACCTGCGGCCCCCCACCGCGGTGGCCGAGGCCCTGGTCGAGTCGTTCCCGGCAGGGCCGGGGACGGTGCTGCTGCCCCAGGCCGCCGCCGCCCGGCCCGTGCTGGCCGAGGGGCTGCGGGCCAAGGGCTGGCAGGTCGACGTGGCCGAGGCCTACCGCACCGTCCCGGCCCGGCCGTCGCCCGAGGCCCTGGCCGCGGCGGGCAAGGCCGACGCCGTGGCCTTCACCTCGTCGTCGACGGTCACCTCGTTCCTGTCCCTGGCCGGGGCCGACGCCCTGCCCCCGGTCGTGGCCTGCATCGGCCCGGTCACGGCGGCGACCGCGGCCGAGCACGGGGTACCGGCGACCGTCGTCGCCGGCGAGCACACGGTCGACGGTCTGGTGGGCGCCCTGGTCGACGCCCTCAGTCGTTGAGCGGCCCGTCGGGCTACCCGCTGGGCCCGTCGGGCTACCCGCTCAGGGGGCCGCTCGGGCCATCAGGTGCCGGCTCCTCGAGGACCCCGCCCGGGGCCAGGGCCACCTCGAGGGGGATCGACCCGACCGGCTCGTCGTTGAGGCTCACCACCCACTCGTACCGGCCCGGGGCGTTGAACTGGAGGCCCTCGAAGGGCAGGGCGATCGGCACGTAGGACGGCGCACCCGGCGTGGTCCCCGGGGCGTGGCCCACGTTGATCACCCCCCGGGCCTCGGGGCCGACCGCCGCCCCGTCGTGCATGAGGGCGACCCGCAGGTGGTGGTCCGTCAGGGCCTCGGAGTAGGACACCTCGATCACGAGCACCACGGCGAGCGCGGCGTGCAGGGCGGGGAACGAGTGCGTGTAGATGCGGTCCCACTGGCCGCCGAACACGTACAGCTTGTTCTCGGCGACCCTCGCGGCGTCGGCGAGCATCGCGCTCTGGAGCTTCATGGCGAACACCGTACGCTGATGGGATGAGCTTCCCGGCCCGGCGCATGCGTCGCCTGCGGCGGACCCCGGCCCTGCGCCGGCTGGTGGCCGAGACCCGCCTGTCGGTCGACGACCTCGTCGCCCCGCTCTTCCTGCGGGAGGGGATCGACCGGCCCCAGCCCATCGCCTCCATGCCGGGCGTGGTCCAGCACACCCGGGAGTCGCTGCGCAAGGAGGTCCGGGCCCTGGCCGACCTCGGGGTGCCGGCCGTCATCCTCTTCGGGGTCCCGGCCACCAAGGATCCCGTGGGGTCCGCGGCCTGGGATCCCGCGGGGATCGCCCAGGTCGGCCTGGCCGAGATCCGCGACGAGGTGGGCGACGACCTCGTCGTCATGGCCGACCTCTGCCTCGACGAGTACACCGAGTCCGGCCACTGCGGGGTGCTGGCCGCCGACGGCACGGTCGACAACGACGCCACCCTCGCGCTCTACGCCCGGGTGGCCGTGGCCCAGGCCGAGGCGGGTGCCGACGTCGTCGCCCCGTCCGGGATGATGGACGGCCAGGTGGAGGCCATCCGGGCCGCCCTGGACTCGGCCGGCCACCCCGCCACCGCCATCCTGGCCTACGCGGCCAAGTTCGCCTCGCCGCTGTACGGGCCGTTCCGGGAGGCGGTCGACGTAATCATCACCGGTGGCGGCGACCGCAAGCAGTACCAGGAGGACTTCCGCAACCGCCGCGAGGCCCTGGTCGAGGTCGCCCTCGACGTGGTCGAGGGGGCCGACATGGTGATGGTCAAGCCCGCCGTCTCCTACCTCGACGTCATCGTCGCCGTCCGGGCCCGGGTCGACGTGCCGGTCGCCGCCTACCACGTGTCCGGTGAGTACTCCATGCTCAAGGCCGCGGCCGAGCGGGGCTGGATCGACGGGCCGGCCGTCGCCCTCGAGCAGCTCACCGCGGTCAAGCGGGCCGGGGCCGACGTCATCCTCACCTACCTGGCCCGGGAGCTGGCCGAGACCCTGTGAGCCCCCGCGAACGGAGCGGGGGCGGGGCGTGACCTCCAACGAGGAGCTGTTCGCCCGGGCCCAGCGGGTGATCCCCGGTGGGGTCGACTCGCCCGTGCGGTCGTTCCGGTCGGTGGGCGGCACCCCGTACTTTGTGGCCCGGGCCGATGGGGCCTACGTCTGGGACGTCGCCGGACGCCGCTACACCGACTACGTGCAGTCGTGGGGAGCGTCGATCCTGGGCCACGCCCACCCCCACGTGGTCGACGCCGTGCGGCGGGCGGCGGCGGACGGCACGTCCTACGGGGCCCCGACCGAACGGGAGGTGCTGCTGGCCGAGGCCATCCGCGAGCGCATGCCCTCCTGCGAGAAGGTGCGACTGGTGTCCAGCGGGACCGAGGCGGCCATGACCGCGGTGCGGGTGGCCCGGGGCCACACCGGCCGGGACAAGGTGGTGGTCTTCGAGGGCTGCTACCACGGCCACTCCGACACCCTGCTGGCCGCGGGCGGCAGCGGCCTGGCCACCCACGGCGTGCCCGGGTCGGTCGGGGTGCCGGCGTCCGCGGTGGCCGACACGGTGGTCGTGCCGTACAACGTGGTCCCCGACATCGGCGACGACGTGGCCGCCGTCCTGGTCGAGCCGGTGGCCGCCAACATGGGCCTGGTCCCGCCGGTCGAGGGCTTCCTGGAAGGGCTCCGGACCGCCTGCGACGCGGCGGGCGCCCTGTTGGTCTTCGACGAGGTCATCACCGGCTTCCGGGTGGGCCGGGGCGGGGCCCAGGAACGGTTCGGGATCTCCCCCGACCTCACCTGCCTCGGCAAGGTGATCGGCGGCGGCCTGCCCCTGGCCGCCTTCGGCGGGCGGGCCGACGTGATGGCCTGCCTGGCCCCCGAGGGGCCGGTGTACCAGGCGGGCACCCTCTCGGGGAACCCGCTGGCCACCGCCGCCGGCCTGGCCGTGCTCGAGCTCCTCGACGACGCGGCCTACGCCCAGCTGTCGGGCCGGGCCGCCGAGCTGTCGACCGGCCTGGCCCAGGTCGTCACCGAGGCCGGCCTGCCGGTGTCGGTGCCCGTCGTCGGTCCCCTGCTCGGCCTGTTCTTCACCGCCACCCCGCCGACCGACTTCGCCTCGTCCAAGGCGTCGGACGCCGGGCTCTACGCCGCCTTCTTCCACCAGATGCTCGACCGGGGCGTCGCCCTCCCGCCCAGCCCGTTCGAGGCCCTGTTCCCGAGCCTGGCCCACACCAGGCACGAGCTGGAGCGCACCGTCGACCTCGCCGCCGCCGCGGCCGCAGCCGCGGCCGCTACCCCTCGAACGGGCGGGTGAGGGCGGTGCG
>DATAAD010000077.1:0-22977 GCA_036260295.1 Acidimicrobiales bacterium
CTCCAGCATCTCAGCTCGTCAGGTCATGCGGCGCACCACCGCTGGCGACCACGAAGAACTGCCAGCCTCCGATGCCCCAGTCAACCGACCTGACCGGCCGCGCCTAGCGCATGCAGCGATAAGAGCGTCCGTCGATCCACCTGTAACTTCCGGAGCATTCCCCGCTGTCGCAGCGCGAGCAGCGCCTGGTCCAACTCCAGGCTGTCGACAGCCATCAAGTGAGGCGGCAGATGGCTCAACACCTCGGGCGGGGCGGGCGAGGAGCCCTCGCCATAGGATGCGCCGTGACCGTCGCGCGGTCGATCGCCCTTTTCATCCTTGCCGCCGTCACCGAGATCGGGGGCGCCTGGCTTGTGCGGCAAGGGGTCCGAGAACATCGCGGCGTCGCATGGGTGGGCGCAGGGGTCGCCGCCCTGGCCGCCTATGGGTTCATAGCCACCTTTCAGCACGACCCCCACTTCGGGGGCATCCTCGCCGCCTACGGCGGCATCTTCGTCGCAGGATCCCTGGCCTGGGGCGTGGTCATGGACGGGTTCCGGCCGGACCGCTACGACCTGGTTGGGGCCGCCATCTGCCTCGCCGGCGTAGCGCTGATCATGTACGCGCCGCGAGGCGGCTGAACGTGACCCAAGGGCGGGCACGAGGAGCGATCGAGGTGGACAGGAACAAGGAGTTAGTCCGCCGTCTGGTCGACCAAGCCATCAACGGCGACGACCTCTCTGCGCTCGATGAGATTTGCACCGAGCGGTTCGCCACGGATCTGCGGGCCTGGTTCGCGCCGTTCCGAGCCGGATTCCCCGACTGGCGACAGGAGATCGTCGATGTCGTTGCCGAGCGCAGCACGGTCGTGGCCCGATGCGTATGCCGGGGCACGAACCTCGGACCTTGGTTGGGCGTGCCGCCGACGGGCCGGGCGATGCAGGTGGACGAGGTGTGGTTCTTCACCGTCGCCGGCGACCGCCTCGATCGGTTGTGGAGCCTCGAGGACACGTGGGCACGGCTCTTGCAGTTAGGAACCGCAGCACAGGCGATCGAAGCCGCATCGACGGGCGGCGTCTGAGCGGCTGCCCGCTCGTAGACTGTGAGCATGGCGCTGAGAACGATCGACAAATCGGGCCAGGTCTTCACTTACGCAGACCTGGAGGCTGTCCCGGAGGATGAGAACCGCTACGAGCTCAGCTACGGAACCCTCATCGTGACACCGGCGCCCAACACCCGCCATCAGGCGGTCATGGTGACCGTCGCTTCCTTCCTTCACCAGCGCAAGCCGCCTTCCGCCCGTGTTCTTGCGGAGGCGGAACTCCTCATCCGACCTGACCTCGTCAAGCGCCCAGACGTCCAGGTGGTGGATCAGAACCTCGTGGGCGGACAGAGCGTCGTCGGTACGCCGTTGCTGGTCGTGGAGATCCACTCACCGGCGACCAGGGCACTCGACCTGACCGAAAAGCGCTTCGTCTACGCCCAAGCCCACATCCCGGCGTACTGGTTGATCGACCCCGACGCCATGACGCTGACGATCCTGGAGCTCGCCGACGATCAATACGTCGAGCGAGCGGTACTGGAGCGCGACGCCGAACTGGAAGTCACTCTGCCCTTCAGCATGACGGTCAGCGCTGCCGCCATCTTCTCCTGAACCTGAGGCGGCATCCGACCCTGGCACGTTCGAGATAGCTAGTTCAGATATCGTAATAAAGGTAGAACTCCCAGGGGTGGGGGCGGAGGCGGACCTCGTCGATCTCACGGAGGCGCTTGTAGGCGAGCCATGTCTCGATGAGGTCGGGTGTGAAGACGCCTCCCGCGAGGAGGAAGTCCTGGTCGGCCTCGAGGGCGGCGAGCGCCTCTTCCAGTGACCCGGGGACCTGGGGCACCTGGGCCAGCTCCTCGGGGGGGAGGTCGTAGAGGTCCTTGTCGACGGGGTCGGGGGGCTCGATGCGGTTCTGAACCCCGTCCAGGCCGGCCATGAGCATGGCCGCGAAGGCCAGGTAGGGGTTGGCGGAGGGGTCGGGGCAGCGGAACTCGAGGCGCTTGGCCTTGGGGCTCTTGGAGTACAGGGGGATACGGACGGAGGCCGAGCGGTTGCGCTGGGAGTAGACCAGGTTGACCGGCGCCTCGTACCCCGGCACGAGACGCTTGTACGAGTTGGTGGTCGGCGCGGCGAAGGCCAGCACGGACTTGGCGTGGGCCAGGAGCCCCCCGATGTACCAGCGGGCCATGTCGGAGATGCCGGCGTAGCCCGTCTCGGAGAAGAACAGCGGCTCACCCCCGCGCCACAGGGACTGGTGGGTGTGCATGCCCGACCCGTTGTCCTGGAAGAGCGGCTTGGGCATGAACGTGGCGGTCAGCCCGTTGGCCCGGGCCACGTTCTTGACCACGTACTTGTAGAGCATGAGCTTGTCGGCCATCCGGAGCAGGGTGTCGAAGCGCATGTCGATCTCGGCCTGCCCGGCGGTGCCGACCTCGTGGTGCTGGATCTCGATCTCGATGCCCAGCCTTTCCATGACCATGACCATCTCGGAGCGGATGTCCTGGAAGTGGTCCATGGGCGGGACCGGGAAGTACCCCTCCTTGTAGCGGGGCTTGAACCCGAGGTTGGGGTTCTCGTCCTTGTTCGAGTTCCAGATGCCCTCGACCGAGTCGACGGCATACGACGCCGAGTGCTGGTCCTGGTGGAAGCGGATGTCGTTGAAGATGTAGAACTCGGCCTCGGGCCCGAAGTAGGCGGTGTCGGCCAGGCCGGTGGAGCTGAGGTAGTCCTCGGCCTTCCTGGCCACGTAGCGGGGGTCACGGGAGTACGGCTCGCCGGTCAAGGGATCCCGCACGAAGCAGTTGAGGTTGAGGGTCTTGTGCTGGCGGAAGGGGTCGACGACCGCGGTGTTGGGGTCGGGGACCAGGATCATGTCCGACTCCTGGATCTCCTGGAAGCCGCGGATCGACGACCCGTCGAACCCGTAGCCGTCCTCGAAGCCCTCTTCGGTGAGCTCGTGGACGGGCGCCGAGAAGTGCTGCATGAGCCCGGGGAGGTCGCAGAAGCGGAAGTCCACGATCTCGACCCCCTCGTCCTGGCACAGGCGCACCACTTCGGCCGGGCTGCGTTCCTCCACGGAATCCTCCTCAGTCTCGGAAACCGGTGCTCACGGTGGCCCCGCGCAGTTACCCCACCGTTGCGCCTTGATGAACTACGTGTGAACCAGGCGGAACCCGCCCAGGCGCCTGCGAAGATAGTCCGGCAGCGTCCCCGGGAGGAAGACGATGGAGCGTCAGCAGGATTATGTGCTCAGGTCGGTGGAGGAGCGGGGGATCCGGTTCATCCGGCTCTGGTTCACCGACGTCCTGGGCCAGCTGAAGTCCATCGCCATCGTCCCCGGGGAGCTGGAGAACGCCTTCGAGGAGGGGATGACGTTCGACGGCAGCTCGATCGACGGGTTCAGCCGGGTCCAGGAGAGCGACATGCTCCTGCACCCCGACCCCAACACCTTCGAGCTCCTGCCCTGGCGGGGTGACGACGCCCCGGTGGCCCGCATGTTCTGCGACGTCACCAACCTCGACGGCACGCCGTTCGCCGGCGACCCCCGCCACGTCCTGCGGCGCCAGCTCGACATCGCCCGGGAGAAGGGCTTCTCCTTCTACGTCGGCCCCGACATGGAGTTCTTCTACTTCGCCCAGGGCAAGGGCGGGAAGCCCACCAACAAGCCGCTCGACACCGGCGGCTACTTCGACCTCACCACCGTCGACGTGGCCACCGACCTGCGGCGGCGGACGATCCTGGCCCTGGAGTCGATTGGCATCCCCGTGCGGTACAGCCACCACGAGGACAGCCCCAGCCAGCACGAGATCGACCTGCGCTACACCGACGCCCTGACCATGGCCGACAACGTCATGACCTTCAAGCTGGTCGTGAAGGAGATCGCCCTGGAGCGGGGCGTGCACGCCACGTTCATGCCCAAGCCGCTGGCCGGCGTCCAGGGGTCGGGGATGCACATCCACCTGTCCCTGTTCGAGGGCGACGTCAACGCCTTCCACGACCCCGGCGACGAGGCCCACCTGTCCAAGGTGGCCAAGGGGTTCGTGGCCGGCCTGCTGCGCCACGCGGGCGAGATCACCGCGGTCACCAACCAGTGGGTGAACTCCTACAAGCGCCTGGTCGTCGGGTTCGAGGCCCCCGTCTACGTGGCCTGGGCCCGGAACAACAGCTCGGCCCTCCTGCGGGTGCCCGGCTCGAAGCGCAACAAGCCGGCGTCGACCCGCATCGAGTTCCGCTCCCCCGACCCGGCCTGCAACCCGTACCTGGCCTTCGCCGTCATCCTGGCCGCCGGGCTCAAGGGGATCGAGGAGTCCTACGAGCTGCCGCCCGAGCTCACGGCCAACCTGTACGAGATGACGCCCGAGGAACGGCTGGCCGAGGGGGTCCAGGCCCTGCCCGGGAACCTGGCCGACGCGGTGGCCGCCATGGAGCGCTCGGAGCTGCTGCCCGAGGCCCTGGGCGAGCACGTCTTCGAGTGGTTCATCCGCAACAAGCGGGCTGAGTGGGACAGCTACCGCACCCAGGTCACCCCGTTCGAGCTGGACAACTACCTGAACCTGTAGACGGACATGGAACCCCTTCTCGTCTTTCCCGACCCCCCGCCCCCGGCCCTGGCCCAGGCCCTGGCCGGCGCCGGCTACCCGTACCGGCCGGCCACCACCTCGGACGAGGCCGCCCGGCTCGAGCCCGAGGACGGGTGGGCGGGCGCCATCGTGTGCTTCGACGACGACCCCGAGGGTGGCGCGGCCATGTGCCGGCACCTCCGCAAGCGCGACATCCCGCTCGAGCCCCTGATGCTGTTGGTCGAGCCGGGCCAGCTGACCACGCTCGAGCCTCGTGAGGACCTGTTCGACGACTTCTGCCTGCTCCCCCTGCAGCCGGCCGAGATCGAGGCCCGGCTGAGGCACCTGTTCTGGCGGACGGGGAGGGGCACCCGGCCCGAGCTCATCGAGTACGGGCCGCTGGTCCTGAACCTGGAGACCTACCAGGCGGCCATCGACGGTCGGCCCCTCGACCTCACCTACATGGAGTACGAGCTGCTCCGCTTCCTGGCCACCCATCCGGGCAAGGTCTTCACCCGGGAGATGTTGCTGTCACGGGTGTGGGGATACGAGTACTACGGGGGGGCGAGGACGGTCGACGTCCACATCCGCCGGCTGCGGGCCAAGCTCAGCGAGGAGCACGCCGGCCTCATCCAGACCGTCCGGTCGGTGGGGTACCGCTTCGGGCAGTCCAGATGGGGGTTGTAGCCGCCATTTCCCGGCTGCTGGCGAATGCCCGTCCGTCGTTGGCAGCTCCCGTAGTCGCGGCACCCGGCATTCACCAGCTCGGTGTCTCCCTCGACAGGAGACCACGGCGCATGCTCCCGGGGCATGAGTAACAACTACTCAAAGCCGGCGCGACACTGACCCGGGGGGCCGAAATGAGAGACTGCCGCCGATGCTGAACCGCTGGCCCCTGGTGGGGAGGACTGGCGAGCTCGAGCTGGTCGGTGACCTGCTGGCGGACGGCGAGCGATCGGCCGTGGTGCTCGCCGGTCTGGCCGGAGTGGGCAAGACCAGGCTGGCCTCCGAGTGCCTGAACCTGGCCGAGGCCCGGGGCATGGCCACGGCTCGGATCAAGGGGGCGGAGTCGGCCCGCCGCCTTCCCTTCGGGGCGCTCGCTCCCCTGCTCCCCGGCACCAGCGGTCCGGGGATGGAGCCGGGCGACATGCTCATGCGGGCCCGACAGGAGATCGCCGGTTTGGGCCGCGGGCGGCCCCTCGTCCTCCTGGTCGACGACGCCCACCTCCTCGACGACGCCTCCGCCACCCTGGTCCACCAGTTGGCCGCCACCCGCTCGGCGTTCGTCATCGCGACCGTCCGCAGCAAGGAGCCGGCACCCGAGCCGGTGGTCGCCCTGTGGAAGGACGAGCTAGCCGAGCGGGTCGAGGTCCCCCCGCTGACCGCCGCCGACATCGACGCCCTGCTGACCGACGCCCTGGGAGGGCGGGTGAGCGCAGGGACCCTGCGCCAGCTGGCCGAACGCAGCGCCGGCAACGCCCTCTACCTGCGGGAGCTGGTGCTCGCCGGCCTCGAGTCGGGCGCCCTCGCCGACGAGGACGGGATCTGGCGGCTCACGGGCTCGCCGGTCTCCAGCCGCCTGGTCGAGCTGATCGAGGGCCGCCTGGCCGGAGTGCAGGACCCGGAACGCAAGGTGCTCGACGCGCTGGCGTTCGGCGAGCCACTGGGCGTGACCTGCCTGTCCATGCTGACCACCCCCGACAAGCTCGAGGAGCTGGAGACCCGGGGGCTGATCGTCACGGCCTACGACGGGCGGCGCCTGGAGGCGTGCCTGGCCCACCCCCTCTACGGGGAGGTCATCCGGGCCCGGATCCCCGCCCTGCGCTCCCAGGCCGTCCGCAAGGCCCTGGCCGACCGGGTCCAGGCCGTCGGTGCCCGCCGGCGGGAGGACCCCCTGCGCTTCGCCACGTGGCGCCTCGACGCCGGAGGGCCGATGGAGCCCGGCCTCATGGTCGCGGCGGCGACCACGGCCCGTGACCGATGGGACCTCACCCTGGCGTCCCGGCTGGCCGACGCCGCCGTCCGGGCCGGGGCGGGCTTCGACGCCGCCATCCTCCAGGCCGAGATCGCCATCCTCCAGGGCCGGGGCGAGGAGGCCGAGGAGCAGCTGGCCGCGCTGCTGCCCCAGGCCGTCGACGACGCCCAGCGGGTACGCCTGATCGGGGCCCGCGTCGACAACCTGGTCAGCCGCCTGGGACGGACCGAGGAAGCGCTGCAGGCCGCCGAGGCGGGCGAGGCCCTCGTCTCCAGCGCCGAGGCGCGCGACCAGTTGGTGGCCAAGCGGGCGTTCGCCCTCCACCTCGGCGGCCGGCTCCGCGAGGCCATCGAGGTGCTCGAGCCGGTCCTGGCCCGCGCCGAGGGCCCGTCGTTCGCCTTCGCCTGGTACACCGGCGGTGCCTGCATGGCCCGCACCGGGCGGTTCGCCGAGGCCCTCCTCATGAGCGAGAAGTGCGGGGCCGCGGTGGTGGGGACGGGAAGGGACGCCTTCCGCCCTTCGCTGGACGCGGTCGTCCGTTGCAGCGTCCTCACCGGCGCCGGGTGCCTCCGCGCCGCCGAGGAGCTGGCCGCGGGCGAGTACGCGGCGGGCGTCGACCTGGGATCGGTCACCGTGCAAGCCATCTGGGCCCTGCACCTCAGCCGGATCGAGGTGGCCGTGGGCACGGTGGCCGTCGCCGTGCGCCACGCCATCGAGGCCCGCAACCTGTTCCGGAAGAAGCAGTGGCGGAACCTGTCCCGCACCGCACTCGCCGAACTGGCCCTCGCCCATGCCCTCGGGGGCTCCGTCGACCAGGCCATGGCTGCGCTGGCCGAGATCGACGCCATGCAGCTGCCCGAGGATCTCAACGCCGTGGAGCTGGGCCGGGCCCGGGCGTGGACGGCGGTGGCGGCCGGCGACCTCGGCACCGCCCACCACCACCTCGCCACGGCCGTGGAGCTGGCCAACCGGCGCGGCGACCTGGTCTGGGAGTCCGACGCCCTCCACGACCTGGCCCGCCTGGGCTGGGCCGCGGAGGCCGCCCCCCGACTCGCCGAGCTGGCCGCGCTGGTCGAGGGCGACCTCGCCCCTGGCCGGGCCGAGCACGCCGAGGCCCTGCTCGCCGACGACGCCGAGCGCCTCAGCCGGGCATCGGCCGACTTCGAGCGCATGGGGGCGTGGCTGGTCGCCGCCGAGGCGGCGGCTGCCGCCGCCGTGGTGCTGCGCCGGAGCGGGAAGCCCCGGCCGGCGGCGTCGGCCGAGCTGCGGGCGGCCGAACTGGCCCGCCGCTGCCAGGGGGCCATCACCCCGGCTCTCCGCGCCATCCAGACCCAGGCTCTTCTCAGCAGCCGCGAGATCGAGGTCGCCGCCCTGGCCGCGGCGGGGATGGCGAACCGGGAGATCGCGGGCCGGCTGTCAGTGTCGGTCCGCACCGTGGAGAACCACCTGCAGCGGGTGTACGACAAGCTCGGCGTGGCCCGCCGGGCCGACCTGGCCCAGGCCCTCGGGTCGATCTGATCCCCGGTGGCCCGGGGGCCACGGGAATGAGTACGCGGTACTCATGACTGGCGCAGCCCGGCCTGCTCTGCTGGAGGCGGGTCGGGGATCGCCGAAGGGCGGGAGACGGGAATGGCGAAGCACCTGTCGGATGCGACGAGCGATCCGACCGAGCAGGCAGGCCGTCTCCAACGGTCGGCGGCCACGCTCCAGCACCTGAGACGCTGGGCCGAAGCCGAGGCCCTCGCCGCCCGGGCCTCGTCGCTCCTCGCCGCCCAGCCCGACGCGCCGGCCCTCGGCCGCACGTGCCAGGCCCTCGCCGGGACGCTCGACGACCTCGGCGACCACGTCCAGGCTGAGGCGCTCTACCGGCGGGCCGGCGCCATCCTCTCGGGAGTGCCGACCGGCGGGCCGGACGACTCCCTCCGCATCCGTTGCGCCCGGGGCCTGGCCGCCAACCTGCGCATGCAGCACCGCAGCGAGGAGGCGGGCGTCATCCTGGTCGCCGCCCTGGCTCTGGCCGAGCAGCTCCTCGGCCCGTCCGACGCCGACACCCTCGCCACCATGACCAGCCTCGGCCTGCTGTGGGAGGGGCTGGGCCGGGTCGACGAGGCCGAGGACCTCTACCGCCAGGCGCTGGTGCGGGCCGAGGCGTCCCCCGGCTCCGACCCCGACGAGCTGGCGGGCATCGCCGCCGCCCTCTCGGGGCTCCTCGAGCGCCGGGGCGGCCAACTCATGCTCGCCGAGTGAGCAGGGATGTGCCGGATCGGCACGTTCCTGCTCACTGTCTCAGGGTGACGGGATGTCGGCCGCCTCGAGGGTGACGAGCGCCTCGTCGGTGACCTCGCCCAGCTCGACGACCCGGCTGGCGTGGGCCGACACGGCGGCCTCGAACAGGTTACGGACCATGCGGGCGTTGCCGAAGCCGCGGTCGCGGGGGCGGGCCGACACGTAGGCCAGGACCTTGGCCTGGGCCTCCTCGGTCGGCTTGTAGTGGCTCTTCTCGGCCATGCCGACGAAGATGCGGACGAGCTCCTCGTTGCTGTAGTCGTCGAAGAAGATCGTCTTCGGGAACCGGGAGCGCAGCCCTGGGTTGGCGTCGAGGAAGGTCGCCATCTCGTCCGGATAGCCGGCCACGATGAGGACGACGTCGTCGCGGTGGTCCTCCATGAGCTTGACGATCATGTCGATGGCCTCGTGGCCGAAGTCGCGCTCCTCGCCCCGGGCCAGGGCGTGGGCCTCGTCGATGAGCAGGACGCCGCCCAGGGCCTTGGTGAACACCTCCTTGACCTTGATGGCCGTCTGGCCGATGTACCCGGCGACCAGGCCCGAGCGGTCGGTCTCGACCAGCTGGCCCTTCTCCACCACGCCGAGGGTCCGGTAGATCTGGGCCAGGAGGCGGGCGACGGTCGTCTTGCCCGTGCCCGGGTTGCCGGTGAAGACGAGGTGGCGGCTGTGCTCGACGACGGGCATGCCCCGCTCGGTGCGCAGCTTCTCGACCCGGAGCAGGTTGGTGACCAGCTTGACCTCGGCCTTGACCGCGGCCAGCCCGACCAGGCCGTCGAGCTCGGCCAGCAGCTCCTCCAGGGGGCGGGGCGGCTCGAGCGGCTCGTCGGGCTCCGCCTCGGCAGCGGCCTCGGAAGCGCCGCCCGTGGTCGGGGTGGGGGCGGGGGGGCCGCCCGGCCGGGGGACGCCGCCCTGGTCCATGGCCCGGAGCAGCATGGAGCGGAAGCGCTCCACCGCGGTGAGCTCGGCGTGGGACGGGTGGTCGTCGAGGGCGAAGACGGCGTGGGCGATGTCGATCGACGCCAGGTAGTAGCGCCAGGCGTGGCTCGTCCGGCGCTTCACGTCGGCCCGCACGAGGACCTCGAAGAGCGGGGAAGGCGTGTCGAGGAACGTCCTCCGGCCGGCGAGGAGACCGGCGGCCCGCAGCGCGGGCGGGCTGGCGGCGCGGGCCACGGTGTCGAAGCGGCCGGCGAAGGCGTGGATGAAGGCCCACAGCTCCTCGTCGGTGTGGCGGCCGTCGGCGTCGATGAAGGCGGCGACCAGGTTGAAGGCCTCGAGGGCGACGTCCTCCGGCAGCTTGTCGGCCTTGGCCAGGGGCGGCTTTCGGGCCTGGGCCGTGTGGAGGTCGGCCACGAGGTCGACCAGGACGGGCGCGAACTCGCGCACGAACGACTCGACCGGCCGGCTCAGGGGGCTGTCCACCGGCGCAAGTCTGGCCCATGGCCCAGACCCTGCCGGCCGGCTAGAGGCCGAGATCACTCATTGCGAACGATCGGTTCCGGTGCGAGTTTGTGAGGGATGGCGGAACTTCCGGACCTGCGATCGCACCTGCTGCCCGAGCGCCCGTCGCCGCCCCGGCAGCTGTTCGACCGGCCCCACTCCTACGGCGTGACCCGGGAGCTCGACCGCATCAAGCAAGGGTGGGCCCCCCCGGCCCGGACGCCGCGGATCAGGACTCGCGACCGCCGACGCCTGGGCCCGTGGGCGTCGTTCCGGCGCTGGTCGGCGAGCAGGGACCGCGGGCCGGCCGACCTCTGGCACCGCATCCGCTGCCGCACGGGACGCCACGACTTCCGCGGCGGCCACGTCATGCAGCTCGGCAGCCGGCCGGTGTTCGTGGAGCGCCGCTGCATCTGGTGCGACGCGGGGCCGTCGCTGTAGCACCTCTGTTACGCACCGGCGATCGGCCGGTTACTCCGAGGAAGGACGCTGGGCTCATGCCGCGCAGCGCGTTCTCTCGACTCTGGCCGGTGACGGTCGCCGGCCTCCTCCTTCTCACCGCCTGCTCGGGCGGCGGTGACGCAACCACGCTCGGGCCGGTGCCCTCGGCACCGTCGACCACCGTCGCCGAGACGACCACGACGGCGGCGCCGGCGTCGACCACGACCACGGTCGCGCGCCCGACGACCACCACGCGCCCCTCCCCGGCGACGACCCTGCGAAGGGTGGTCGTCGACGGCCGGCCCCAGGTCACGGCGACGCCGGCGGCGGCGGCGGTGGGCGGACAGGTGCGGATCGAGGGCACGGGCTTCACCGACGACACGTGGAAGGCGCGCCAAGCCTCGCTCTGGCTGTCGGGCCCCGGCCCCGAAGGCTGCAACTTCTTCGCCGAGGCCGAGCACTCGGTCGCGGTCTCGGCCGCGGGCACCCTGGCCGGTGAGTTCGTCGTGCCGTACCTCGGTGCCTGCCGGATGAGCGACTCGGGAGGCGCTGTTCCCGTGCGGGCCGGCGTCTACCGGATCGTGTTCGCCTGCACCGCGTGCTTCGTCGGCGAGATCGAGGTGACAGTGGGGGCGGTGGAGTGCGCCAACGTGGGGTTCACGCCCAACAGCGACGACGTGGCCGGGGGGATCGTCGCGGTTGGGATGACGTGCGCCGAGGCCGAGGGCCTCGTCCGGACGGTGGGCGCCCAGGTCGGCGCGGGCGGCCCCGCACGCGTCGAGGCCAACGGCTTCGCCTGCGTCCGCACCGGCCAGGACGACGGCGGCCGCGGCCTGCCCTCGTCGACCTTCGAGTGCACCAGCGGTTCGAAGCGGGTGACCTTCGTCCGGACCTAGGGGGTCGGCGGTCGTCGCCGTCCCGGGTGGTAGCCGCACCGGGGAAGAGGCGGGCGGGCACCCTTGCCAACGTCACCCGGCGCGGGGAACCTACCGAGGGAGGCCGAGGCGGCGGAGGACGGGATGACCGACGACGAGTTCACCACGAGGATCGAGCCGTTCCGGATCAAGGCCGTGGAGCGGTTGCGCTTCACCAGCCGCGCCGAGCGGGAGGTGTACCTGGAGGCCGCCGGGTACAACCTTTTCGCCCTGCGCGCCGAGCACGTGCTGATCGACCTGCTCACCGACTCGGGAACGGGCGCCATGAGCGCCGACCAGTGGGCCGGGATGATGGTCGGCGACGAGTCCTACGCCGGCTCCCGGTCGTTCTTCCGCTTCCTCGACGTGGTCACGGAGCTCACCGGGATGCGCCACGTCATCCCCACTCACCAGGGGCGGGCCGCGGAGCGGATCCTCACCAGCGAGCTGTTGCGGCCGGGCGACGTGGTGCCCAACAACACCCACTTCGACACCACGCGCGCGAACGTGGAACGGGCGGGCGCCGTGGCCCTCGACCTGGTCGTCCCCGAGGGCCGGGACCCTTCGTCGCTGCACCCGTTCAAAGGCAACGTCGACGTGGACGCCCTGGAGGAGACGATCGACGAGGCGGGGGTGGGCAACGTCCCCCTCGTCATGGTGACCCTGACCAACAACTCGGGCGGCGGGCAGCCGGTGTCGCTGGCCAACCTCCGCGCCGTCGCCGCCGTCTGCCAGAACCGCGGGATCCCGTTGTTCCTCGACGCCTGCCGCTTCGCCGAGAACGCCTGGTTCGTCAAGCAGCGGGAACCGGGCCAGGCCGGCCGCGACCCCCGCGACATCGCCCGTGAGTTCTTCTCGGTGGCCGACGGGGTGGTCTTCAGCGCCAAGAAGGACGGCCTGTCCAACATCGGCGGGTTCCTGGCCATCAACGACGACGACCTGGCCGAGCGGTGCCGGAACAACCTGATCCTCACCGAGGGGTTCCCGACCTATGGCGGGCTGGCCGGCTACGACCTGGAGGCCATCGCCCGAGGGCTGGAGGAGGTGACCGACGAGGACTACCTGCGTGACCGGGTGGACGCCGTGGCGGCGCTGTGGCGGGCGCTCGATGCCCAGGAAATCCCCACCGTGAAGCCGCCGGGCGGCCACGCCGTGTACGTCGACGCCGGCGCCCTGCTCCCCCACCTGTCGTCAGGTGAGTACCCGGGCCAGGCCCTGGTCGTGGAGCTGTACCGGGCCGGCGGCATCCGCAGCGTGGAGATCGGCAGCGTGATGTTCGGCCGCGCCGGGTCCGATGGTGTGGAGCACCCGGCGACCATGGAGCTGGTCCGTCTGGCCGTGCCCCGGCGGGTCTACACCCGCAGCCATCTCGAGTACGTGGCCGAGGTCGCCGGCACCGTCGCCCGTCGGGCCGCCGAGATCCCCGGCTACCGCATCGTCAGCCAGGCGCCGGCGCTGCGCCACTTCACCGCCCGCTTCGAGCCACTCGCCGGGCCAAGGGCGACGGCCGGCACACGGTAGCTGCGGAGCCCGGGGACGACGGTGCAGGGCCGGCCGCCGCCGACCCTGCCCTCTCCGCCGTTGTGTGACGTCCGTCTCCGTCCGTCGTGAGACCATTTGGACAGAAACGACGGCTGGGAGCAATGGTGATGCCCGACCTCTCGTAAGGGCGGGTTTTCCACCTGTGGGAAAGGACGGCGGGGGAATGGAGCAAGGCGCTGGGAAGCCTCCGCTCCGGGTGCTGATCGTCGACGACGAGTACCTGGTGCGTGAAGGGGCTCGGAGCGTGCTCTCCGGGGTACCGGGGATCGAGGTGGTGGGGACGGCGACGGACCCGGACGAGCTGATGCGGGTGGTGGAGGAGACGCGGCCCGACGTCGTGACCCTCGACATCAAGATGCCGCCGACCCACCGGGCCGAGGGGATCGAGGCCGCCCGCCGGCTGCGGGCCGAGCACCCGCGGATCGGCATCGTGATCCTGTCGCAGTACTCCGACCCCGAGTACGCACTGGAGCTGCTGAGGGACGGGTCCCAGGGCCTGGCCTACCTGCTCAAGGAGCGTCTCGGCCGTCCCGCCCAGCTGGTCGAGGCCCTCCACACCGTGGCCGAGGGCGGGTCCACCCTCGACCCCAAGGTGGTCGACGCGCTCATGGAGGCCCAGCGCCGGCGGAGCCGGTCGAAGATCCACGGCCTGACGGACCGGGAGTACGAGGTGCTGGCCCTGATGGCGAGCGGTCGCACCAACGCCGGGATCGCGTCGAAGCTCTACCTCAGCCAGCGGGCCGTGGAGAAGCACAGCCACGCCATCTTCCGGAAGCTGGGCCTGGGCGAGGACCTCGACATCAACCAGCGGGTCTCGGCAGTCCTGTTCTTTCTCGAGCAGCAGGCTGACTGAGCGCGGCCTCGTTGCCCTCGGGAAGGCAGGCGTCGGCGCCGTCGGGCAGGCAGGTGGGGAACCGGGCCCGGATCACCGTTCCCTCGCCGGGCGCGGAGACGATCTCGAGGTCGCCACCGAAGGACCGGACCCGGTCGTGCATGTGGAGGAGGCCGCCGCTGCCCCGCACCTCCTCGGGCCGGAAGCCGCGGCCGTCGTCCTGCACGTCGACGGTCAGGAGGTCGCCCTCGACCCGCAGGGCAATGCCTATCTCTGACGACTGGGCGTGCTTGAAGGCGTTGGTGAGGGCCTCGCATACCAGGAAGTAGGCCCCGCTCTCGATGGCGGGGTGGAGCCGCGGGAAGGGCTCGGACGCGTAGGTGAGGCGCACGTTCAGCGGGAGCCGCCGGATGTAGCTGCGGGTGGCCACGGCCAGGCCCCGGTCGAGGAGGATCGACGGGTACAGGTTCCGCGTCACCTCGCGCAGCCGCTCGATGGCGGCGTCGAGGTCGGCGCCCAGCTGCTCGAACTCCCGGACGGTCTCCGCGGGGGCGCGTTCCCCGGCGTCGGCCGCCATGCCGATGCGCATGCGGAGGACGACGAGCTCCTGCTGGATGCCGTCGTGGAGGTCGCGGGCCAGCCGGTGGCGCTCGTTGTCCTCGGCCGTGACGATGCGCTGAGAGCTCTCCTGGAGGTCGGACGCCTGGCGCTGGAGGTCGTCGGCCTGGCGGGCGATGAGCTCGAGCTTGGTGTGCAGCTCGACCCGCATCTGCTCGAGCGAGGAGGCCAGCATGGCGATCTCGTCCTGCCCGCTGGCCTCGAAGCTGGCGTCCAGGTCGCCTCCCGCGATGCGGCGGGCCGTGCCCGCCAGCCGCATCAGCGGTCGGATGAGGTGGCGGTACAGCAGCACGCCGAGGACGAGGGTGACGAGGACGAGGACGAGCGTGGCCACCAGCCGGGCCCGCGCCAACGAGCCCTCCAGCAGCGAGTCCGGGTCGGTGAGCACCAGGCCGATGGCGGCGCGCTCCGGGTCGGCGGTGCGGCCCAGGGTGACGTAGGAGACCAGGCCCTGGAAGTCGGCCCGGTCGACCTTCACGGGCGAGGTCGGCAGGTCGTCGCTGTCGGTCGGGCTCGGGGGGCGGGCGGGAGGGAGGGGCAGGGTGCTCCCCACCACGCGGCCCGACGCCACCAGGAGCACGTCGTCGTGGCTCCCGATCTGCTTGCGCAGGGCGAAAGCGAACTCGTCGTCGAAGGAGAAGCCGCCGACCACCAGGTACTCCTGGTTGTTGGACATGGCCGACACCGCCATGGCCTGGACGAACGACCCCTCCGCGGCCCGCACCAGTCGGCTGCGCAAGCCGTCGTTGACGATGCGGGGCAACCCTTCGGCATCGGCGAGGGTCACCCCGCCGACGGCAACCGGGGGCGAGAGCAGCCGGCCCTTGCCGTCGACGACCGACAGCATGTCGAGCTCGAGGTTGGCCGCGGCCCGGCCCAGCTCGGCGATCAGCGACGCCCGGTTCCCTTCACTGAACATGTTCTGGGTCACGAGGATCTGGGTCAGGTTGCGCAGGTTGCTGACCAGGTGGCGGTCGCGGGCGCCATAGGCCTCCTGCATGATGCTCATCTGCCCCCGTCCGAGCTGCTCGCTGCGCTCGGCCAGGGCCGAGCGCGTGAGGCGGGAGAAGGTCAGCGCGGTCACGATCGTCGACAGCAGCAGCGCGAGCACCACCGCGGCGACCGACTTGACGAGGATCGACGAGCGCAGCCGGAGGGGGCGCCGCACGGTCACGACGTCCCCACCGAGGCCCGGGCGTTCACCTGCGCCTCCCGGAGGGCCACGGCCGGGTCGTGGGCTTCTCGCAGGCTCTGGTCGATGGCGTTGGCCAGGAGCTTGCCGGCGTCGGGGTACGAGTCGATGCGCTCCGGGCGGGCGGTCTGGAGCTGCTCGAGCACCAGGCGGAAGAGCGGATCCTCGAAGAAGGGGTCGGTGTACACCCGCGACCGGACCGGGAGGCGCCCCTGCTCGCGGGCCAGGCGCAGGGCGTAGCGGTCGGAGATCAGGTGGGTCATGAAGTCGAAGGCCAGCTCCCGGTGCTTCGACCCCTTCGGCACGAAGAGGCTGCTCCCACCCATGGCCGACCCCTGGGTGGTGCCGGACATGCCGGTGGGCATGGGCATGGCCCGGTAGTCGACGCCGGGCTGAGCGCGGCGGAGCTTGGCGATGTCCCAGGCCGCGCTGGTGTACATCGACGTGGCCCCGGACTCGAACAGGGCGTAGACGTCGCTGGAATGGGTGTCGGCGGCGCGCGGCGGGTGGGCCAGCCCCTTCCGGACCAGGCCGGCGAGGAAGGCGATGGTGTCGACGACGGCCGGGGAGTCGAACATGAACTGCGGCCGGCCGTCGTCGGTGACGCGGACGTACTCGCCACCGTTGGCGCTGACCCACCCGAAGGTCTGCCATGTGCTGGTGCCCAGGGCGAGGGCCCGCTGCCTGCCGTCGGGCGTCGTCAGGGCCCGGGCCACCTCCTCGAGCTGCGGGAAGGTCAGCGGTCGTTGGGGAAGGGGCAGGCCGGCGGCGCGGAAGTGGTCGGCGTTGTAGAGGAGGACGAGGGCGTTGGTGTCGAGCGGGACGCCGTAGCGGTGCCCGGCGAACGTCACGTCGTCGAGGGCGCCGGGGAAGAACTCCGACGGCCTCAGCGCCTTGTCCCACAGGTCGTCGAGGGGCTCGGCCATGCCCCGGGCGGCGGCGGCGAAGGCATGGGACTGGACGACGTCGGGCGGCGAGGCGGTGCCCTTGACGTGGTCGAGCATGTTCCTGATCGGCGCCTTGTCGACGACCACGCGGACGTCGGGGCGGAGGCGCTCGAAGTCGCGGACGGCATCGAGGACCGGGGGCGTGGTCCAGTCGTCGGTCATCATGACCCGCAGGGTGGTGGGGGCCGCCTCGCCGCTCCCCCCACATGCGGCGCCCACCAGGACGGCGACGAGAAGCACGGCCGCCCGCGACATGCGGTGGTTCAGGATCATGGGCAGCCCTCAGTCCGCGCTCGGGTACCTCAAGCCAAACACCGAAGCCCGCCCGTGACAAGGGAGGTATCCCTACTTCTGAACCTACGTCTTGCCGTAGAAGAGGCGTTCGACGACGGCGCGGCAGCGGCGGGTGGTGCGGCGGTACTGCTCGCGCAGCTCGTGGGGGCCGGTGCCGAGGGAGCGGGCCAGGCGGGTGAGCTGCTCCGGGCGGCTGGGCAGGGCGTCGCCCGGCGAGCCCCGGACGAGGAAGAGCCGGTTCCGGGTGCGCTCGCAGAAGCGGTAGGCCTCGGCCAGCACGGCCCGGTCGTCGGGCGACAGGGCGCCGGCCTCCTCGAGGGCGGCCAGGGCGGCCATGGTCCCCGGCGAGCGGACGCCGTGCTGGAGCTGGAGGAGCTGGGCGGTGAACTCCACGTCGGACAGCGACCCCCGCCCGAGCTTGAGGTGGAACTGGGGGTCGTCGCCGGCGGGGAGCCGCTCACGCTCGACGCGGGCCTTCATGCGCCGGATCTCCCGGACCTCGTCCTCGGGCAGGGCGTGGCGCCAGACGTGGGGCTCGATCAGCTCCATGAAGCGCCGGCCCACGTCGGCGTCGCCGGCCACCGGCCGGGCTCGCACCAGGGCCTGGCGCTCCCACGTGTGCGCCCACCGCTGGTAGTAGGCCCGGTAGCCGTCGAGGCTGCGGGTGAGGGGTCCGTCCTTGCCCTCGGGCCGCAGGTCGAGGTCGACCGGGTAGATCCGGGTCGCCGGGGTGGCGCCGCCCAGGAACCGGACCAGCTTGGCGCCCACGCGCTCGGCCGTGGCGAAGTCCTCCGCCGTGGTGCCCTCGTAGACGAAGAGCAGGTCGAGGTCGCTGGCGTAGGACAGCTCGGCCCCGCCGAACCGCCCCATGGCGATGACCGCGAGCGGGATGGGCGGCGCGAGCGAGTCGAGGGCGGCGGCCAGGCAGGCCTCGGCCAGGGCGGTCAGCTGCCCGGCGGTGACGACGACCTGGTCCTCCCCGCTCGCCTGGGCCAGGTCGAGGACGTCGGCCGCCGCCACCCGCAGCTCCTCGCGCCGCTTGTAGCGGAGCAGCCCGAGCTGGCGGTCCTCCACGTGCTCCCGCCAGGCCAGGGCCTGGGCGCTCCCGGCCAGCAGGGCGCCCGGGGGACGGGGGGCGAGCCCGTCCGGATGGCCCAGCGAGGGGATCATGTCGGGCTGGTGCTCCAGGGTCTCGGAGAAGATGCGGCTGGTGCCGAGCAGGAGGCACAGGCGGCGGGCGGCCTCGGGCGACTCGCGGAAGGCCACCGCCAGCTCCGTCGTCTGCTGGGTGCCGGTGGTCAGGATGCGCAGGCCCAGCAGGCCGAGGTCCGGGTCGGGCGACTCCGAGAGCCAGCTCAGGAGCAACGGCAGCATCTGCTGCATCAGTCGGGACGACCGGGTGAGGCCCCGGGTGAGCTCGGCCAGGGCCTGGCGCGTCCGCTCGGCGTCGGTGAAGCCGAAGGCGGCCAGCCGGGTGACGACCGCTTGGGAAGGCAGGGCCGACTCGGCTCCCTTGGCGAGGTGATCGAGGAGGGGGCGGAAGAAGAGGTGCTCGTGGATGGCCCGGACGGTCGCCTGCTGGCGGGTGAGGTAGCCGGCCAGCAGCTCGCCGGCCCGGGCCTCGGCCGTGTCGCGGTAGCCCATGACCCGGGCCAGGCGGTCCATGGCGTCGGGGCTGGTCGGCAGGGTGTGGATCTGCTGCTCGGCCACCAGCTGGAGGCGGTGCTCCACGGCCCGCAGGAGACGGTAGGCGTAGTCCAGCGACCTGACGTCGGCCGGGTCGAGGTAGCCGCCCGCTCCGAGCTCGGCCAGGGCGTCGAGCGTGGTGGGCGAGCGCAGGGCGCGGTCCTGGCCGCCGTGGACGAGCTGGAGGAGCTGGACGGAGAACTCGATGTCTCGGATGCCCCCCCGGCCCCGCTTGACCTCGCGGTCGGTGAGCCCCTTCTTGGCCAGCTCGGCCTCGGCCCGGGCCTTCATGGCCCGCACGGCCCGCAGATCCTCGGCGCTGAACGGCCGCTCCCACAGGTGGGTCTGGGCCGATCGGTGGAACCGCTGCCCGAGCTCCGGATTGCCGGCGACCGGGCGGGCCTTGAGCAGGGCCTGGAACTCCCACGTCTGGGCCCACCGTTCCCAGTACGCCTCGTACGACTCGAGCGTTCTGACCAGCGGGCCGTCGCGGCCCTCGGGGCGCAGGTCGACGTCGACCCGAAAGCAGGTGCGGGCGACGTCGAGCACGCCCCTCGCCGCCTTGACGTCGTCGCCCACGAACATGATGTCGACGTCGCTGGAGTAGTTGAGCTCGCTCCCGCCGAGCTTGCCCATGCCGATGACGGCCAGGTCGGTGCCGCGCGCGGCCGCGTCGAGGACCTCCGCCGCCAGCCTGGCCAGGGCGGCGCCGACCACGGGCAGGTCGTCGAGGCCGAGGAGGTCGCGCGCCGCGATGCGCAGCAGCTCCAGCCGCTTCCAGCGGCCCAGGGCCCGAGCGGCCCCCGGAGCGGAGTGCAGGGCCCGAGCGGCCCCCGGAGCGGAGTGAAGGTCGTCGTCGAGGACGGGGCGGCGGTCGAGGTCGGCCAGGACGTCGAGGGCGGCCGGGTCGCTGAGGAGCAGCTCGGTCAGCGAGCGGCTGGCCGCGGTCACGGTGACCACGGCGTCCCGGAGCGGGGGCTCCTCCTCGAGGCGGTCGCGCCGCTTCGGGTCGGCCTCGGTCAGGCGCTCGACCGCCACCCGGACGGCGGCGGGAGCGGCCGAGCGCTCGATGGCGGCCTGCAGCGACACGCTCATTAGGCTTTCACCGTGACCCGACTGCGCGTCGCCGCCTGCCAGATCAACAACGTGGTGGGCGACCTCGAGGGCAACGTCGACTGCATCCTCGCCGCCCTGGAGCGGGCCGACGAGGCCGGCTGCGACGTGGCCGTGTTCCCCGAGCTGGCCATCACCGGCTACCCGCCCGAGGATCTCCTGCTCAAACCGGCGTTCGTGGCCGACAACCAGGCCGCGCTGGCCAAGCTGGCCGCCCGCACCGGGCGGTGCGCGGCGATCGTGGGCTTCGTCGACGCCGGGCGCGACCTGTACAACGCCGCCGCGGTGTGCGCCGGGGGCGAGGTGAAGGGCGTCTACCGCAAGCGCATCCTGCCCAACTACGCCGTCTTCGACGAGCAGCGGTACTTCGCCCCGGGCTTCGGCGACCCCCAGCTGTTCGTGATCGGGGGGGTCAAGGTCGGCATCTCGGTGTGCGAGGACTCGTGGGCGCCCGACGGGCCCATCCAGGACCAGGCCGCGGGCGGGGCCGAGCTCATCCTGAACCTCAACGCCTCGCCTTTCTACGCCGGTCGGCTGGCCGAGCGGGAGCGGATGCTGGCCACCCGGGCGGCCGACGCCTCGTGCGCCCTCGTCTACGTCAACCTGGTCGGCGGCCAGGACGAGCTGGTGTTCGACGGGGCGTCGCTCGTCCTCGACGCCGACGGCAAGGTCGTGGCCCGGGCGCCCCAGTTCGAGGAAGCCGACCTGATCACCGACGTGGAGATCCGGCCGGTGTTCCGCAAGCGCCTGCTCGACCCCCGGGGCCGGGCCACCGCCCCGCCCCTACCCGAGGTGCCGGTGTCGGCCGAGCCCCGGCCCAACGAGGAGCCGCTCCAGCCCGAGGTCGTCGAGCCCCTGTCGCCCGTCGAAGAGGTCTACGAGGCGCTGGTCGTCGGGACCCGCGACTACGCCCGGAAGAACGAGTTCACCGACGCGGTGGTCGGCTTGTCGGGTGGGGTCGACTCGTCCCTGGTCGCCGCGGTGGCGGTCGACGCCCTCGGGCCCGACCACGTCCACGGGGTGCTGATGCCGTCGCGGTACTCGAGCGAGGGGTCGGTGTCCGACGCCGCACTGCTGGCCGACGCCCTGGCCATCGAGCACCGCACCATCGGCATCGAGCCGGCCCACGCCGCCTTCCTCGAGATGCTGTCCGAGTCGTTCGCCGGGCGGGAGGAGGACCTGACCGAGGAGAACATCCAGGCCCGGGTCCGGGGGACGACGCTCATGGCCCTGTCGAACAAGTTCGGCTGGCTGGTGCTGGCCACGGGCAACAAGAGCGAGATGGCCGCCGGCTTCTCCACCCTGTACGGCGACCTGGCCGGCGGCTTCGCCGTCATCAAGGACGTCTCCAAGCTGTTGGTGTACGACCTCTGCCGGAACCGCAACGCCCGGGCCGAGGCCGCCGGCGACCCGCCGCCGATCCCGCCCGAGGTGCTGACCAAGCCGCCGTCGGCCGAGCTGCGCCCGGGCCAGCGCGACGACCAGTCGCTGCCGCCCTACGAGCAGCTCGACCCCATCCTCCTGGCCTACGTCGAGGGCGACGCCACGGCCGGCGACCTGGTGGCCGCCGGCTTCGACGCCGAGCTGGTGCGGCGGGTGGTCGCCATGGTCGACCGGGCCGAGTACAAGCGGCGGCAGGCCCCGCCCGGGGTACGGGTGACGCCGAAGGCGTTCGGCAAGGACCGGCGCCTTCCCATCACCAACCGCTACCGCGGCTGATAGAATGGCACGAGATGACTGCTGTACGGGCCGCGCTTGACCGGGCCGGTAGAGTGGGAGCCAGACAAACGCCGCCGATACCGGCTGTGCGGAATTCCCGCGTCCTCTATGGCGTTGTCTCTTTGCCGGCCCGAGCGCTAGCTCCCCGCTAGCCGACCCCAAGGAAGAAGCTTTCAACGTGCCCAAAGAGCGTGTCGAGCGGGACGAGGAAGACCTCGTCCGGCTTTACCTCACGGACATAGGCCAGTACCCGCTGCTCACCAAGGACGACGAGGTCCGCCTGGCCAAGGCCATCGAGGCCGGCAACGAGGCGCGCGTCCACCTCGATCGCGAAGGCACCAGCCTTCCCCAGGCGCGCCGCCGCGAGCTGCGCCGGGTCAACGCCGAGGGCATGAACGCCCAGCGCACGTTCGTCCAGTCGAACCTGCGGCTCGTCGTCTCCATCGCCAAGAAGTACCAGGCCTCGGGCCTCCCCCTCCTCGACCTCATCCAGGAGGGCAATCTCGGCCTCATGCACGCCGTCGAGAAGTTCGACTGGCGCAAGGGGTTCAAGTTCTCCACGTACGCCACCTGGTGGATCCGCCAGGCCATCACCCGCGGCATCGCCAACACCGGCCGCACCATCCGGCTCCCCGTCCACGCGGGCGACACCCTGGCCCGCCTGCAGAAGGCCCGGGCCCGCCTGGAGCTCAAGCTGGGCCGCCCGGCCACTTTGTCGGAGCTGTCGGCCGAGGTCGAGATGCCCGAGGACAAGGTCACCGAGGCCCTGCGCTTCGCGGCCGAGCCGCTGTCGCTGTCCGAGCCCCTGCGGGAGGACGGCGACGCCGAGCTGGGCGACGTGGTCGAGGACCGCTCGGCCGAGTCCCCCTTCGAGGTGGCCGCCACCGCCCTCCTGCCCGAGGAGATCTCCAAGCTGCTCGGCCCGCTCGACGAGCGCGAGCGGGAGATCCTGCGCTTGCGCTTCGGCCTCGACCGGGGTGAGCCCCGCACCCTGGAAGAGGTGGGCGAGCACTTCAACCTGACCCGGGAGCGCATCCGCCAGATCGAGGCCCGGGCCATGTCCAAGCTGCGGCACCCGTCCTCCGACACCGGCGCCCGCGACCTCCTCGCCGTCTAGGACGCTCGCGTCCGGAGCTCGGAGAGCCGAGCCTGTAGTCGGTCGCGATCGACCAAACGCTGTGGCCCGCCGGCAGGCGACGGGCGTGGTCCGAAGGACCGGGGTGCCCGTCGGCCCGCCGGCAGGCGACGGGCGTGGTCCGAAGGACCCGGGTGCCCGTGGGCGAGACCAGAGGCTGTGGCGGGCGCCGGCGGGGCAGGGGCCCCCGCGGGCAGGCGACGGGCGTGGTCCGAAGGACCCGAGTGCCCGTCGGCGAGACCAGAGGCTGTGGCGGGCGCCG
>DATAAD010000078.1:0-2904 GCA_036260295.1 Acidimicrobiales bacterium
GGCGGGCCCGGGCCCGACGAGCTGAGCATGCGGGTGTGGGAGCGCGGGGTGGGCGAGACCCTGGCCTGCGGCACGGGTGCGTGCGCGGCGGCGGCCGCCGCCTTCGTCTGGGGGAGGGTCGGCCGCCACGTGACCGTCCACCAGCCGGGTGGCAACGCCACCGTCCACCTCGAGTCCGACACCATCGTCCTCAGCGGTCCCGCAGAGCACATCGCCACCGTGGAGGTCCCCTGGCTGTGAGCGGCCGAGAGCGCGAACCATGGCTCTGATCGAACGCGACCGCCGGGAGACGGTCGTCCTCGTGGGCGTCGCCATCCCCCCGGTCAGCGTGGACGAGGCCGAGGCCTCGCTGGCGGAGCTGGCCGCCCTGGCCGACACCGCGGGGGCCGACGAGGCCGAACGCGTCCTGCAACGGCGCGACGAGCCCGACCCGGCCACGTTCGTGGGCAAGGGCAAGGCCCAGGAGCTGCGGGAGATCTCCGAGACCGTGGACGCCGACACCGTCATCTTCGACGACGAGCTGTCGCCCGCCCAGAGCCGCAACCTCGAGAAGATCCTCGGTCGCACGGCCATCGACCGCACCGCCCTGATCCTCGACATCTTCGCCCAGCACGCCCACACCCAGGAGGGCAAGTACCAGGTCGAGCTGGCCCAGCTGCGCTACCGCCTGCCGCGCCTGCGGGGCCGGGGCAAGGCCCTCAGCCAGCAGGCCGGCGGCATCGGCACCCGGTTCGGCGCCGGCGAGACGAAGCTCGAGGTCGACCGCCGGCGCCTGCTCCGGCGGGTCACCAAGCTCGAGGAGGAGCTCAAGGAGCTCGAGCAGAACCGCCGCACCCAGCGCAAGGCGCGGGCCCGGGCCCGCCTGTCGACCGTCACCCTCGTGGGCTACACCAACGCAGGCAAGTCCACCCTGCTCAACCGGCTGACCGACGCCGGCGTGCTGGTGGAGGACCGGCTGTTCGCCACCGTGGACCCCACGACGCGCCGTCTCGACCTTCCGGGCGGCGAACGGGTGCTGGTCACCGACACGGTCGGTTTCGTGCGCAAGCTGCCCCACCAGCTGGTCCAGGCCTTCCGCTCGACCCTCGACGAGGTGGCCGAGGCCGACCTCCTCCTCCACGTCGTGGACGTGTCGGGGCCCGACCCTGTCGCGCACATGGACGCGGTCCGCGCCGTCCTGCGGGAGATCGGCGCCGACGACGTCCCGGAGCTGATCGTCTTCAACAAGGTCGACCTCGCCGAACCCGACCAGGCCAAGCGCCTGCACGACCGCCACCCCGGCTCCGTCCTGCTGTCGGCGTCGACGGGCGAGGGTGTGGACGAGCTCCTCACCGCCATCGGCGACCGGCTCCGGGAGATGACCCAGGTGGTGGAGCTGGTCGTCCCCTACGAGCGGGGCGACGTCATCGCCGCCGTCCACCGGGCCGGCGAGGTGGTGTCCGAGTCACACGACCCCGACGCCACCCGGGTCTGGGCCCGCCTCCGGCCCGAGGACGTGGGGCGGTTCCGCGAGTTCGTGGCGTGAGGGCGGCCGGCTTCACCCCGCCGCCCTATCCCTACGACCGCCTCGACGACGCCAGGGCCGTGGCATCTTCCCACGAGGGCGGCCTGGTGGACCTGTCGATCGGCACCCCGAACGACCCCCCGCCCCGGGAGGTGGTGGCCGCCCTGGCGTCGTCGGGCGCCGAGCGCGGGTACCCGGCCTCCATCGGCTCCAGGCGCCTGCGGGAGGCGGCGGTGGGCTGGATGGCCCGCCGGTTCGGCGTCGAGCTCGGCGTGGACGGCGTGGCCGCCTGCGTGGGTACCAAGGAGCTGGTGGCCAACGTGGTGGGCTGGCTGCGCCTGCGCTCGCCCGACCGCGACACGGTGCTCTACCCCTCGGTCTCCTATCCGACCTACGAGATGGGCGCCGTCCTCGCCCGGTGCCGGGCCGTCCCCGTCGACGACCTGGCCGACGTCGACGACGCCGACGCGGCCCGGGCCCTGTGCCTCTGGGTGAACTCGCCGGCCAACCCCACCGGCGCCCTGGCCGACCTGGGGGCCCACGCCGACTGGGGCCGGGCCCGCAGGGTGCCCGTGCTCAGCGACGAGTGCTACGCCGAGTTCACGTGGGACGGCCCGCCCCGCACGATCCTCGAGCACGGCCTCGACGGCGTCCTCGCCGTGCACTCGCTGTCCAAGCGGTCGAACCTGGCCGGGCTGCGGGTGGGCTTCTACGCGGGAGACCCGGACCTGGTCCACTACCTGGCCGAGGTCCGCAAGCACGCCGGGTTCATGGTGCCCGGGCCGGTGCAGGCCGCGGCCGTGGTCGCCCTCGACGACGACGCCCACGTGGACGAGCAGCGCCGGCGCTACCTCGAGCGCCTCACGTTCTTCGCCGACGTGCTGCGGGCCGAGGGGGTCAAGGTCGACCTCCCGGGGGGCAGCTTCTACCTGTGGGGCCGAGCGCCGGCAGGAGACGTGGATGCGCCGGACGGTGACGCGTGGGGCTTCACGCGGGACCTGGCCGAGCGGGGGGGCGTGCTGGTGTCGCCCGGCGACCTGTACGGCGGGGGCGGCGCGGGGCACGTCCGGGTGGCCATGGTCCAGCCCATGGACCGCCTCCGGCTGGTCGCCGCCCGGCTAGCCGGCTGAGGCGGGGTTCTCCGCCGCGGTGCGGACCAGCTCGGCCACCACGTCGAGGTCGAGGTCCTCCACCTTCTTGAACCGTACGCAGCTCCTGCCGACCGACACCTTGCCCAGCCGGGCGGCGTTGGCCTCGGCCAGGTAGGCCCCGTCCACGACGGAGCAGAGGTACAGGCTCACGTGCTGCTTCTGGCTGGCCAGGCTGACGACGTAGGCGTCGCCCTCCCGGCCGGTGGCGTAGCGGTAGTGGAAGGGGCCGTAGTTGAGCATCTTGCCCGC
>DATAAD010000079.1:0-12380 GCA_036260295.1 Acidimicrobiales bacterium
GCGGCCACGACGATGCTCGGTGGCCTGTACCGGGTGCCGAAGTACCCGGCGATCTGGTCGCGGGTCATGGCCGTGATCGTCGACCGGTCGCCCAGGACCTCTCGGCCCAGGGGGTGCCCGGGGAACAGCGCCTCGTGGACCAGCTCGTGCACGAGGTCGGACGGCTCGTCCTCGTGCATGTTGATCTCCTCGAGGATGACCTGGCGCTCGGCGTCGATCTCCTCCGGGCGGAACGCCGGGGCCCACATGATGTCGGAGAGGATGTCGAGGCCGAGCTCGAGGTCCTCGTCGATGAGCCGGGTGTAGAAGGCGGTGTACTCCTTGGTGGTGAAGGCGTTCATGTCGCCGCCCACCGCCTCGATGTCCTCGGCGATGGAGTGGGCGCTGCGGGTCTCCGTCCCCTTGAACAGCAGGTGCTCGAGGAAGTGCGACGCCCCCGCCTCCTCTGGCCGCTCGTCGCGCCCCCCGGCGTCGACCCAGAAGCCGGTGGTCACCGAGTGCGAGTCGGGCATGGCCTCGGTGACCACCTGCATCCCGTTGTCGAGCCGGGTGGCCCGAATGGTGTTCGGCACCTAGCGGCTCCGGCGCCGGTCGCGGTCTCGGTTGCGGCGGGGCTGCTCGCCGCCACCGCCAGGGCCCTGCGGACGGCCGGCCGGCCCCAGGTCCCCGAACTTCTCCTTCACCTGTGACTCAAATTGATCCTCGAAGCTCACGAACTCGCGGGAGTCGTCAGCGGCCGCCGACGAGGCGGACGCCGCCGAAACGCCCGAAGGGCTTGTTTCGTCCGAACCAGAAGACCGCCGGGCCGGAGGCCCGTCCGAGCCGTTCCCGGCGCCGGAGGCGCCTTCGTCGCCGACAGGCGACAGCGCCACCTTGCCCTGGGGGTCGATGTCGTCGACCCGGACCGTGATGTCGCTGCCGAGCGACACGACGTCCTCCACCCGCTCGACCCGCTTGCCGCGGCCGAGCTTGGAGATGTGGAGCAGGCCGTCCCGGCCCGGGAGGATGTTGACGAACGCCCCGAACTTGGTGATGTTGACCACCTTGCCGGTGTAGACGTCGCCCACGTTGGCCCGGGGCGGGTCGAGGATCTGCTCGATGCGCTTGCGGGCCTCGGTCACCTGGGCCCCGTCCTTGGAGCCGATGGTGACCGTACCGACCGTACCGTCGTCGTCGACATTGATGTCGGCGCCGGTCTCCTGCTGGATGGTGTTGATGACCTTGCCCTTGGGCCCGATGACCTCGCCGATCTTGTCCATAGGGATCTCGAAGCTGACGATCTTCGGGGCCGTCTCCCGCACCTCGGACCGGGGCTCGGCGATGGCCTCCCGCATGACGGCCAGCACCTGGTGGCGGGCGTCGCGGGCCTGCTGCAAGGCGGCGGCCAGGACGTCGGCCGGGATGCCGTCGATCTTGGTGTCGAGCTGGAGGGCGGTGACGAAGTCGGCCGTGCCGGCGACCTTGAAGTCCATGTCGCCGAAGGCGTCCTCGGCGCCGAGGATGTCGGTGAGCGTCGTGTACTTGCCCTCGGCGAAGACCAGGCCCATGGCGATGCCGGCGACCGGCGACTTGATGGGCACGCCGGCGTCCATGAGCGCGAGGGTCGAGCCGCAGACCGAGGCCATGGACGTGGAGCCGTTCGAGGCCATGCAGTCCGAGACCAGGCGCAGCGTGTACGGGAACTCCTCGTCGGACGGGATGACGGGCAGCAGGGCCCGCTCGGCCAGCAGGCCGTGGCCGATCTCCCGGCGCTTGGGGCCGCGCATGAAACCGGTCTCGCCAGTGGCGAAGGGGGCCATGTTGTAGTGGTGCATGTAGCGCTTGGTGTCGTCGATGCCGATGGTGTCGAGCATCTGCTCCATGCGGGGCATGCCGAGGGTGGCGACGGTGAGCACCTGGGTCTCGCCCCGCTGGAACAGCCCGGAGCCGTGAGCCGTAGGGATCAGGCCGACCTCGGCCGACAGGGGCCGGATGTCGGTGGGGCCACGACCGTCGATCCGGGCGCCGTCCTCGACGATGCGCTTGCGCACGATCTTCTTCTGCAGGGCCCGCACCGCGGCCTTGACCTGCTTCTCCCGGCCCTCGAACTCGGCGCCCAGCTCGGCGAGGATCGCCGTGGTCGCCTCGTCGGTGGCTGCGTTGCGCTCGGCCTTGGAGACGATCTTCGACGCCTCGGTGACCGGGCCGGTGCCGACCTCGACCACCCGCTGCCAGACGTCGTCCTCGTAGTCGACCTGGGTCTCGAACGGGATGGCCGGCTTGGCCCCGTGCTTCTCGACGAGCTGGCGCTGGAGCTCGATGGACTCCTTGATCCAGGTCTTGGCCGCCTCCAGGCCGTCGGCGATGACCTCCTCGGTGACCTTGGGGGCGCCGGCCTCGTAGAACTGCCAGGCGTCCTCGGTGCCGCCGGCCTCGACCATCATGATGGCGACATCCCCGTCGTTCAGGGCCCGGCCGGCGACCACCAGCTCGAAGGTCGACTCGTCGCCCTCCTGGTAGGTGGCGTGGGGGATCCACGTGCCCTCCTTCGACCAGGCGATGCGCACGGCCCCGATGGGGCCGTCGAAGGGGATGCCCGAGATCATGAGCGCCGCCGATGCTGCGTTGATGGCCAGGACGTCGTGGGGGTTCTCCTGGTCGGCGCCCAGGATGGTGGCCACGATGTGGACCTCGTTGCGGAATCCCTCGGGGAACGACGGGCGCAGGGGCCGGTCGATGAGCCGGCAGGTGAGGATGGCCTGGTCCGTGGCCCGGCCCTCTCGGCGGAAGAACGAGCCGGGGATCTTGCCCGCCGCGTACATCCGCTCCTCGACGTCGACGGTGAGCGGGAAGAAGTCGACACCTTCGCGGACGCCCTTGGAGGCGGTGGCGGTGGCCAGGAGGACGGTGTCGCCGATGCGGGCCATGACCGCGCCGTTGGCCAGCTGGGCCAGCTTGCCCGCCTCGAACGACATGGTCTTCTCGGTGCCCGACACCGGGCTCGATACGGAAACGGGTTCCGTCATGGAAATGCTCCTTTGTCTGTGCCAGACCGGAGCGGCGACGGCCAGTTCCCAGTTGTCGGCCACCCGGGCGGTTGCTGCCCGAGGAGCCGGCGACTGGCAGCTGACCCTTGGCGCCGCCTCGGCTGGTGGTATGGGACGAGCGGCCCGCAGGCCGCTCGCAGGTTGGTGCTGTCGGTTATCGCCTGAGTCCGAGGCGGGCGATCAGCGCCCGGTACCGCTCGACGTCGTTGGCCTTCACGTAGTCGAGCAGGCGACGCCTGCGGCCGACCAGCATGAGGAGGCCACGCCGGCTGTGGTGGTCCTTCTTGTGCGACTTGAGGTGCTCGGTGAGGTGGTTGATGCGCTCGGTGAGGAGGGCGATCTGGACCTCGGGAGAGCCCGTGTCGCTCTCGTGGAGCCGGTACTCGCCGATCGTGGCGGTCTTGTCGGGCATTGCTGAAGTCGTACCTCGGGACTCGGGGGGACTCGGGGACGCGCCCGGCGGCCGCCGAGGCGCTGGGACGATGGTACCAGCCCCGGTACCGTCGCCCCGTGCCCGACGCTGCCAACCGACCGCCCGGCGGTCACTTGACCGTCACCCGCAGCTGCCGGATCCCCCTCGACGAGCTGGAGTGGCGGTTCAGCGCCTCCGGCGGCCCGGGGGGCCAGCACGCCAACACGGCCAACACCCGGGCCGAGGTCCGCTTCGACGTGGCCAGGTCGCCCTCGCTCGGGCCCCGGCAGCGGGCCCGCCTGCTTGAGCGGGTGGGGCCGGTGGTGCGGGTCGTCGCCTCCGACGAGCGGTCCCAGGCCCGGAACCGCCAGCTCGCCCTCGACCGGCTGGCCGCCCGCCTCGCCGAGGGGCTGCGCGTGGACCGCGTGCGCCGGCCCACCCGGCCCCCGCGCTCGGCGGCGCTCGACCGGCTGGCCGACAAGCGCCGCCGGTCGGAGACCAAGCGCTTCCGGGCCCGCCCTGCGGAAGATTGACCGTTCTCCGGGTGCGATAATGGGGCCGGTTGAGACGCCAGCCGGTGAGGCGCGCGTCGTGCCGGGGGGTGGGGGTCGGGGAGGAGGGATGGAGGACCGCGATCTTCCGGTCCGGTTCCGGGCCATGGCCGACGCCGTGCCCGTGCTCATCTGGACCACGGGCCTCGACGCCGGCTGCACCTTCCTGAACCGGCGCTGGCTCGAGTTCACCGGGCGCGACCTCGACGACGAGCTCGGCCTGCGGTGGACGGACAACGTCCACCCGGACGACGTCGACCGCTGCCTGGCCGACTTCCGGGAGGCCTCGGAGCGCCGGGAGCCGTTCGAGACGGAGTACCGCCTGCGCCGGGCCGACGGCGAGTGGCGCTGGATCCTGGTGCGGGGCGTCCCCCACCGCGACGCCGACGGCTCCTTTGCCGGCTACATCGGCAGCGGCATCGACCTCACCGAGCGGCGGGAGGCCGACCAGGCGCTCCAGCGGAGCCGGGAGCAGCTGGCCGCCGCCATGGCGGCCGGCCGCATGGGGACGTTCGACCTCGACCTGGCGACCGGCCGGGTCGCCCGCGACCGCAACCTCGAGGAGCTCTACGGCCTGGAACCGGGAGGTGCCTCCACCTTCGCCGAGTGGGCCTCGCTCATCCACCCCGACGACCGCGCCATGGTGCTCGAAGAGGTGGCCCGAGTGGCCACCGAGGGCGGCGAGTACCGCCTCGAGCACCGCCTCGTCCGCGGGGACGGCGAGATCCGGTGGCTCGAGCGTCGGGGCCACACCTACGCGGCCGACGGCCGGTTGGCGGGCATCCGCGGGGTGGTCGTCGACATCACCAAGCGCAAGGTGGCCGAGCGGGAGCGCACCGTCCTGTTCGAACGGGTCGCCCGCCTGCAACGGGTCACCGCCGCCCTGGCCCGGGCGGGGACGCCGGACGAGGTCCTCGAGACCATGGTCACCGAGGGTGTCGACGCCCTGGGCGCCTCGGCCGGCTCCGTCGCCATCGTCGATCGGGAGGGCGCGGCGCTCGAGGTGGCCCGCTCGGCCGCCTATCCCCAGCCCCTGCTCGAGGCGTTCCGGCGGATGGACCTGTCGGCCGACGTCCCCCTGGCCGAGGCGGCCCGGACGGGGGCGCCGGTGGTCTGCGGCGACCTCGACGAGCTGGCCCGCCGCTACCCGGAGCCGGCCTCCCGTCCCGCGACCGGCAACAACACGGCGGCCGCCTTCCCGCTCGTGGTCGACGAACGGGTCATCGGGGCCGTCGGGCTGTCCTTCGCCGAGCCCCAGGCCTTCGACCAGGCCCAGATGGAGTTCCAGGCCGCGGTGGTCGCCCAGTGCGCCCAGGCCCTCGACCGAGCCTGGTCGTACTCGGCCGAGGCCGCGGCCCGCCAGGCCGCCGAGGAGGCGCGCGCCCGCCTGGCCCTCCTCGCCGAGGCGTCCGGCGTGCTCGCCGGGTCGATGGAGTACGAGGCGACCCTGCCCGAGGTGGCCCGCCGGGCCATCCCCCTGCTGGGCGACTGCTGCGTGATCGACGTCTTCGGCGACGACCAGGGAGGGAAGTGGCGAAGGGTGGCCGCGGTCCACGTCGACCCCCGGGCCCACGGGAAGCTGCTGACCATCCCGCCCGAGGCCTGGGCCGCGGCCGACGCCGTCGACGAGGCCGAGACGCTGCGCGACCTCGACCTGCGCTCGGCCCTCGTCGTGCCGCTCCAGGCCCGGGACCGCACGCTGGGCATGCTGGCCCTCGGACGCCGGGAGGCGGGCGCGTTCTCCGCCGCCGACCGGAGCCTCTCGGAGGCCCTCGGGGCCCGGGTGGCCCAGGCCGTCGACAACGCCCTGCTCTACCGGGCCGAACGGGCCGCCCACGAGGAGGCCGAGGCGGCGGCGGCCCGGCTGCGCTTCCTGCTCGACGTGACCACCACCCTCGCCTCGCCCCTCGCGCCCGACGAGCGCCTCGAGGCGCTGGCCCGCCAGGCGGCGCAGGCCGTCTGCGACCTGTGCGTCATCGACCTGGTCGAGCGCGACGGCTCCATCCGCCGGGTGGCGGCGGCCACCGCCGACCCGGCCCTGCAGCCCCTTGCCGACGCGCTACGACGGCTCATGGCGGCCGATCCCGACGGCTCCCATCCGTCGGCCGCCGCCATCCGCACCGGCCTGAGCGAGCTCTGCCCCGAGGTCACCGAGGAGCGCCTGCGGTCCATCGCCACCAGCGCGGCCCACTTCGAGGCGGCCCGGCAGATCCAACCGCTGTCGTACGTGGTCGTCCCCCTGGTCGGGCTGGGCGCGGTCCTGGGGGCCATCGCCCTGGTCACCACGACGACGTCCGGCCGCCGGTACGGCCCGTCCGACCTGGTGCTGGCCGAGGACATGGCCAGCCGGGTCGCCATGGGCCTCGAGACGGCGTCGATGCACGAGGACATGCGCCGGGTGGCCCACACCCTGCAGGCCAGCCTGCTGCCACCGGTCCCACCGGCCATCCCCGGACTGGAGGTGGGCACCCGCTACGTCGCCGCCGAGGAGGGGGCAGTGGTCGGGGGCGACTTCTTCGACGTCTTCGCCCTCGGGCCCGACGCCTGGGCCGTGGTCGTGGGCGACGTGTGCGGCCAGGGCGTGGAGGCCGCCACCGTCACCGGCCTGGCCCGCCACACCGTGCGCTCGTCGGCCATCGAGCACGAGTCCCCGGCCAGCGTCCTCTCGCACCTGAACGACGTCCTGCTGGGAATGGGCGCCGGCGCCGGCGAGGGCGACCCCCGGTTCTGCACCGTGTGCCTGAGCCGGCTGGAGCTGACGTCGGCCGGCGCAGCCGTGACCCTGGCCGTCGGCGGCCACCCCCTCCCCTACGTCGTCGGCGGCGGCGGCGAGGTGCGACAGGTGGGCCGCCCCGGCAGCCTCCTCGGCGTGATGGAGGGCGCCCGGGTGAGCGATGAGCAGGTCGAGATCGGCCCGGGCGACGCCCTCGTCCTCTACACCGACGGCATAACCGAGCGGCACCTCGGCGCCAGCTTCTTCGGGGAGGCCGGCCTGGAGCAGGCCCTCGCCGATGCCGTGGGACTGACCGCCGACGAGATCGCCGCGCGCATCGAGGAGAGCGCCCGCCGCTTCGTCGAGGGCCAGCCGGCCGACGACATGGCCGTGGTCGTGGTCCGGGTACCGCCCCGCTGACGCCTAGGCGGTGAACCAGCCGGCCACGTCGGCGACGAGGTGGGTCCAGCCGGCGGCGTTGTGGAGGTTCACCCTGCCGTCGGCACCGACGTCGACCACGACGAGGTTGGGGACGGTCTGACCGGCCACGAAGTTGAGGTTGGAGGCGTTGGGGCGGGCCACGCCGGCCGGCCACACCGTGAGCCAGCTCCACGACGTCGGCTCGGTGACGGTGACGTTGAGGACCACGCTCTTCACGCCGGTGGTGGGGACGCCTCCCCGGCCGGTGACCTGGAGGGACAGGCTCGACCCGGGCAGGACCTTGGCGGCCTGAGCGCCGAGGCCGATGCGGGTGTCGAGGACACGGGCGGGCGTGGCACCGGAGAAGCCGGCCCCGCCGGCGCCGCCGTCCGCGCCGTACCAACCGGCCACGTCGGCGATCACGTGCGTCCACCCCGCGTGGTTGGCGAGGTTGACCTTGCCGCCCGCCCCCACCTTCACCACCACCAGATTGGGGACGGTCCGGCCGGTGACGAAGTTGAGGTTCGACGCGTTGGGACGGGTCACGCCGGCCGGCCAGGCGGAGAGCCAGCTCTCCGCGGTCGGCTCGGTGACGGTGATGTTGAGGACCACGGCGGAGACGCCCGTGGCGGGGATGCCGCCTCGGCCGGTGACCTGCAGGGCGAGGGTGGAGCCCGGGCCCACCTTGGCCGCCGCCCCGACGCCGCTTCGGGTGTCGAGGATGCGGGCGGGCGTGACGCCGAAGTACCGGGACCCGTCCGACGTGCCGCCGTACCAGCCGGCGACGTCGGCGACGACGTGGGTCGACCCCGCGTGGTTGGAGAGGTTCACCTTGCCGCCGGCGCCCACCTTGACCACCACCAGGTTGGGCACGGTCTGGCCGGCCACGAAGTTGAGGTTGGAAACGTCCGGGCGGGTCACGCCCGCGGGCCAGGCGGTGAGCCAGCTGGGCGAGGTGACCTGGGTGACGGTGACGTTGAGGACCACGGCGGACACACCGCTGGCCGGGACGCCACCCTGGCCGGTGACCTGCAGAGCCAGGGACGAGCCTGGGCCCACGGGGACCGCCGGCGCGCCCAGGCCGATCCGGGTGTCGAGGATGCGGGCCGGCGTGAGCGGGTGGTAGCGGACGCCGTTCACCGCCGCGGCGGGCAGCTCGATGGCGCCCATGTCGACCACCGCCACGCCGTCCCCATCGCCGTCGGTGACGCGGGCGTCCCCGAAGTGGTCGGTGGGCGGCAGCGAGGGGGCGCTGCCGTCGCCTGCGTCGATGACGGGAGACCCCGCACGCGGGTGGTAGTCGAGCGAGTTCGGCGCCGCGATCAACGGGTCGGCGGAGATGTTGCCGTTCGTACCCGTGGGGTCGGCGCATCCGTCGTAGGGAGACGCAGTGCCGTCGTGGACGACGTTGTGGGAGAACACCGGGGGCTCGTCCACGCCGGGACTGCAGCGGACGAGCGATCCGGGGGGGCCGAAGACGATGTTGCCGAAGACGATGTTGTTCGTGAGGATCGGCCCGCCGGACTCGACGCTCACGCCGGCGCCTGACGGCGCCTCGTTGTTCACGATGGTGTTGTTGAGCAGCCGCGGCGGAGTGGTCTCGGCGGCCACGTGCACCCCGCCGCCGGCGGCGTCGGAGCTGTTCTCGAGGATCACGTTGTTCACGAACAGCCCGCCGGGACCGTCGATCAACAGCCCGCCGCCGGGGTACTCGCCGTGGTTGCCGCGGACGAAGTTGCCCCGGACGACGGGGTTCCCGGCATAGGCGAGGATCCCCCCGCCTTCACCCGCCGAGTTGTCCTCGATCACGTTCATGACGATCTCGGGAGACCCGAGCGCGGAGAAGATGCCCGCGCCGCCGGCCGCGCTGTTGCCGGCGATGTGGTTGTCCTGGATCAAGGCCGAGCCGCCCACCGTCCCGATCCCACCGCCTGCGCTCAGGGGCGTGTGGTTGCCGGTGATGATGTTGCCGACGATGGTGGGCGACGAGTCCTCGGTGACGACGCCGGCCCCGAAGATCGTCCACGGCTCCTCGCTGTCCGCCGACCTGGGGACCACCCCGTCGGTGATGGTGAAGCCCCGCAGGACCGAGGCCCGAGTCTCGCCGGACATGAACCGGACCACGTGGAACGCGCCCCCGCCGTCGATGATCGTGGACTTCGGGCCGGCCGAGCTGCGGACCTCGATGGCCTTGCCCTTGAAGTTGACGTGTTCGAAGTACGTACCCGGGGCGACGACGACGGTGTCCCCGTCGGAGGCGGCGTCGATGGCGGCCTGGATCGTCGGCTCCGAGCCCGGCACGTTGACGACCACCCCGGCGTGCGCCGGCGACGTCACCACGACGGCGAGGCCGGCGACGAGCGTCGCCAAGGCCAGTACGAGCCCAACCCTTCGTCCCACGCCGCGCACCGATCCTCCGTTTCGCCTCCCTTGGTGATGTCGGCGCCGGTGAGGCGTGGCTTGAGCGTTCGGCTCGGCTCGCTGAACGCATGGGCGGGCCGAGCGCGCGCTCAGTACCCCAGGCGGTCGAGCGATTTGGGCCGGCGCTGCCAGTCGGGCTCGACCTTGACCACCAGGTCGAGGTAGGCGCCCTCCCGCAGCTGCTCCCGTACGGCCTGGCCCACCTGCTTGAGGACCAGTCCCCCCTTTCCGATGACGATGCCCTTCTGGGAGTCGCGCTCGACGAGAATCTCGACCCGGATCAGCGGCCAGTCGTACTCGGTGACCCGGCAGGCGATGGAGTGGGGCAGCTCCTCGCGCACGTGGGCCAGCAGCTGCTCGCGCACCAGCTCGGCCACCCAGACCGTGTCCGGCTGGTCGCTGACCATGTCCTCGGGGTAGTACGCCGGCCCCTCGGGGAGGCGGGCGACGATGGCCTCGACCAGCTCGTCGACCCCCTCTCCCGTCCGGGCCGAGACGGGGAAGTACTCGGCCAACTCGAGCTCGGCGGCCCGGGCCAGCTGCCGGAGCACCTGGCTGCGGTCGGCGGCGTCGACCTTGTTGACCACGCACAGGGCGTCCTTCGGCACCCGGCTGGCCACGAAGCGGTCGCCCGTGCCGAGAGGCGCGGTGGCGTCGATGACCAGGCAGACCACGTCGACGTCCGACGTGGCCGCCGCGGCGGTGGCGTTCAGCCGCTCCCCCATGGTCGTGCGGGGCTTGTGGATGCCCGGCGTGTCGACGAACACGACCTGGGCGTCCGGCCTGGTCAACACTCCCCGCACCTCGGTGCGCGTCGTCTGGGGCGAGGCGGCCACGATGCTCACCTTCTCGCCCAGGATGGCGTTGAGCAGGGTCGACTTGCCCACGTTGGGACGGCCGACGAGCGTGGCGAAGCCGGACTTCACTCCCGGTCGGAGACGGGTTCCAGCTTGCTGATGCGGACCCGGCCGATGCGCCGGCCCTGCACCCGCTCGGCGCGGAGGCGGCGGCCGTCGTAGTCGACCGTCTCCCCTTCCGCCGGCACGTGGCCGAGGAGGTAGTAGACCAGCCCGCCCACCGTGTCGTAGTCCCCCTCGGGGAACTCGGCGTCGAGCAGCTCGTTCAGCTCGTCGATGGGCATGCGGGCGTTCACCCGCACGTCGCCCCCGGGCAGGGGCTCGATCGGGGGTTCCTCCACGTCGTACTCGTCGACGATCTCCCCGACCAGCTCCTCGATGAGGTCCTCGAGGGTGACCAGGCCGGCCGTGCCCCCGTGCTCGTCGACGACGATGGCCATGTGGCTCTTCTGCTTCTGCATCTCGGGCAGCAGCTCGGCCACCCGCTTGGTCTCGGGCACGAAGTTGGCCGGGCGCACCAGCTCACGAACCTGGTCTTCGGACTTCTTGTCGCGCACGGCCCGCATGAGGTCCTTGGTGTAGAGGAGGCCGAGGATGTCGTCGATGCCCTGCTCGTAGACGGGGATGCGGCTGTAGCCGGCGGCCATGACGACCTCCATGGCGTCGTTGACCGTCGTGCGGGCGTCGATGGCCAGCATGTCGGGCCGGGGGATCATCACCTCGCGGACGACGGTGTCGCCGAACTCGATGATCGAGTGGATGAGCTGGCGCTCCTCGCGCTCGATCACCTCCTCCTCGACGGCGACGTCGGCCAGGGCCAGCAGCTCCTGCTCGGAGACGTACGGCCCCTCCTTGAGGCCCCTCCCGGGGACGATCACGTTGGTCAGGCCGATGAGGGCTCGAGCCAGCAGGCGAATGGGCGGGAAGCTGGTGATGGCCGATATGACCGGCGCGGTGATCAGCGCGGCGCGGTCGGGATGCTGCACGGCGAAGGTCTTCGGCACCGATTCGGCGAAGACGAACACGACCACGACCTCGACTGCGGTGGCCACGGCCACACCGACCGGCCCGAACAGCCGCTCGGCCAGGACACCGACCAGGGTGGCGGCGACGAGGTGGCAGAGCAGGACGAGGAGGAGGACCGGGTTGAGGAAGCGCTCGGGGTGCTCGACCAGCCGGACCAGGGCGTTGGCGCCCCGCCGCTTCTCCTCGGAAAGGGTCAGGGCCTTCACCCGGTTGGTCCTCGTCAGGCTGGTTTCGGCCATGGCCAGGAAGGCGGCCGTGCTGATGAGACCGAGGACGGCCACCAGGATCAGGATCTCGGCGGTGGTCATGGTCGATGGAAGAGGTCGAGCAACTCCCGCTCCCGCCGCTCCATGGCCTCCGCCTCCTCGGTGTCCACATGGTCCATCCCGAGCACGTGCAGGATCCCGTGCACGACGAGCAGCTCCATCTCGTCCTCGTAGGTGCCGGCGTGGTCGGGCGCGTTCCTGGCCGCCACCGCCGGGCACACCACGACGTCGCCCAGGAGGTTCGGGGGGTCGGCGTCGGGGTCCACGCCGTTGCCGGGGCCGAGCGAGTCGGGCGAGCGGCCGCCCTCCACCACGTCGTCGTCGTCGATCGGGAAGGCCAGCACGTCGGTCGGGCCCTCCTTGCCGAGGAACCGCTTGTTGAGCTCGGCCATGGCCTCCTCGTCGACGAAGAGCATGGAGAGCTCGGAGTCGGCCTTCACCCCCTGGGCCGCCAGCACCGCCTTGGCCAGCCGGACCAGGCGCATGGCGTCGACCGGATGGGCGGACTGCTCGTCGGCGGCGAAGACCTCGACCGTCATGCGGAGGGCTTCGCCCTCTCGTAGGCGTCGACGATCTGCTGGACGATCCTATGTCGGACCACGTCGCGCGAGGTGAGGTGCACGAAGGACAGGCCTTCGATGCCGGTGAGGATGTCCTCCAGGCCGAGGAGCCCGCTGCGGCCGGCCTG
>DATAAD010000080.1:0-2331 GCA_036260295.1 Acidimicrobiales bacterium
GCCCCGGGCGATGGCCTCCCGCACCTCGACCGGCCCGTGGGCCTCGAGGACGGCCGTCCCGCAGTAGTGCATCATCACCACCATGGCCGTCGAGCCGCAGTGCTCGGCCAGGGCCTGGACCACGGCGGTGGCGGCCCGGGGCCCCTCGCCCCGGCCCCCCACCTCGGTCGAGGAGACCAGGCCGAGCAGCCCGGCGGCGGCCAGGGCGTCGAGGGCGGCCCGGGGATAGGTGCCGGTGCGGTCGACCTCGGCCGCGGCGGGGGCGACCACACCGGTGATCACCGGCGCGAGGGCGGACAGGTACGGCGGCACGGCCGTGGACGGCGACGACATGGGACGGCGTTCCTCCTGTGGTGGGCGGTTGGACGACCGCCCGCGTCCAGGAGGCGGCTAGGCCGGCTGGCGGAGGGCGGTCCGGACGTTCGCCCGACCGGGCGAACTCTGGTACCTCCCTCAGCGACTTCGCATCGAGCTGCCTCTCCGTTGGTGATTGCCCCCGGATTCTCGCACACCCGGCGCGGGAAAAAGGTCCCTGAGGGGCCGTCCTATAGATGTATATTGTATCTATCCGCTTTCCACGTACCACTCCGGGCGTGCCCTCCTGATGACATCATCCGCACCGAAGTCCGAGGCATTGCGCGTCCTGTACTGGCGCAGCGAGATCCTGGGCGTCGTCTACTGGCTGTACGGCGAGGGCCTGGGCGACCTGGTCGACGTCGACCTCATCCGCCAGTACCTCGAGGCCGACCCCAAGGAGAACCTGGCGTACTACGTCGACCTCCTGGTGCAGGACGGCTCGCTGGTGCGCGACGGCGAGTGGTACGCCCTGTCAGCGCGATCGCTGGCCGAGGGCGAGGCCCAGCTGGCCACCGCCTTCACCGACCTGATCCACCCCGTCGCCAACGAGTGCGACGACGAGTGCTGGTGCCAGACGTCGGCGGCGGAGGCGGAGGCGTGCGCCCGCGCTCGTTCCTCCCGCCCCCTACCCGCCGGAGACCACGAGGCAGGAAAGGCCCCCGCATGAGCACGGCATCCGAGTCCAACGGCACGCTTCCGCGCCACTACCTGAAGCCCTGTCTTCTGCTCCTGCTGGCCGAGGGCCCGTCCCACGGCTACGAGCTGCTGGAGCAGGTCCGGCGCATGGGCATCAAGGGGGCCGAGCCGGGGGGCCTCTACCGCTACCTGCGGGCCATGGAGAAGGAGGAGATGGTCTCCTCGTGGTGGGAGCCGTCCCAGGCCGGGCCGGCCCGGCGCACCTACGTCCTCACCGAGCAGGGCCGCAAGGGCCTGAACGAGTCGGTCCAGAGCCTGCGCGAGGTCCGCGAGATCCTCGTCAGCCTGCTCGACCGCTACGACTCGCTCCAGCCCAAGGCCGCCTCAGCTTCTCGGCCATAAACCCGCTCCCAGGTGAGAGACTGGGAACACCTATCTGTTGGAGGTCTACACCATGTGTCTCGGCATTCCGGGCCAGGTCGTCGAAATCGTCGATCCCGCCGACCACCGGGCGATCGTCGACGTCGACGGCGTACGCCGTGAGGTCAACGTCGGCCTGGTCATGGGCGACGCCGGTGGCCTCAAGGTCGGGGAGTGGGTCCTGATCCACGTCGGGTTCGCCATGACCAAGATCGACGAGGAGGAGGCGGCGAGCACCCTCGACTTCATCAAGCAGCTGGGCACCCTCTACGAGGACGAGATGCGCGACTTCTCGGCGGAGGCCCCGCTGTGAGGTTCGTCGACGAGTACCGCGACCCCGCGGCCGCCCGCGACCTCCTGCGCCACATCACCGAGCTGTCCCAGGGCCACCACTACAAGTTCATGGAGGTGTGCGGCGGTCACACCCACACGATCTACAAGCACGGGATCGAGAACGTGCTGCCCGAGACGGTGGAGCTGGTCCACGGGCCGGGGTGCCCGGTGTGCGTGATCCCCATGGGCCGGGTCGACGACGCCATCGCCGTGGCCGAGACGCCCGGGGTGATCTTCACCTCCTTCGGCGACATGATGCGGGTGCCCGGCGGCAACGGGAACCTCCTCGAGGCCAAGGCCCGGGGCGCCGACGTGCGCATGGTCTACTCCCCGCTCGACGCCCTGCGCATCGCCATGGCCAACCCCGACAAGCAGGTCGTGTTCTTCGCCGTGGGCTTCGAGACCACGGCCCCCTCGACCGCCGTCACCCTCCTCAAGGCCCGGCAGAAGGGCATCACCAACTTCAGCCTCTTCTGCAACCACGTCACCATCGTCCCGCCCCTCAAGGCCATCCTCGACTCGCCCGACCTGCGCCTCGACGGCTTCCTCGGCCCAGGCCACGTGTCGACGGTGATCGGCCAGCGG
>DATAAD010000081.1:0-1608 GCA_036260295.1 Acidimicrobiales bacterium
CGCTCAGGACTTCTTGGCCCAGGCCGGCCCCTCGCTCGTCCTCGGCCCGACCGTCGACGTCACCCGGGGCACCGACACCGCCCGCGTCGAGGTCCGGGGCACCGCAGCCAGGCTGGTCCCCGGGCTCTCCCTCGACATCCATGCCGTGGCCAGCGGCCCGGTCGAGCGCTTCGTCGGGGATTCCGGATGAGGCGCGACGAGCGCGGCATCGCCACCCTCGAACTCGTCCTGCTCGTGCCCGTGTTCGTTGGGCTCATTCTGTTCGCGGTGGGCATGGGCCGCCTGGGCCAGGCCCGGGGCGACATCGACGCCGTCGCCCGCGATGCGGCCCGGGCCGGCTCCATAGCCCGCACCCCCGACGAGGCCCAGGCCGCCGCCCAGGCCGCCGCCTCCGACGTGCTGGCCTCCCGCAACCTGACCTGCACGGGCCTCGCCGTCAACGTCGACACCAGCGACTTCCGCGCCGGCGGCTGGGTGCGGGTGGATCTGTCGTGCACGATCCCGCTGTCGCAGCTCACGGGGGTGTGGTCCCCCGGGGACAAGACGATGCAGGCGCGGGCGCTGGCCGTGGTCGACACCTACCGGAGGGCCGGGTGAGGCCGGCCCGCTGCCGTGGTGAGGACGGCATCTTCACCCTGTTCGCCTCGCTCATCGTGGTCGCCTTCCTCATCCTGGCCGGCCTGGCCGTCGATGGGGGCTATGTCCTCGCCGCCCGCCGGCGGGCCATCGACGAGGCCAACGGCGCGGCCCGCGCCGGCGCCGAGGCCCTTGCCCCCTCCGCCTACCGCACCAGCGGCGATCTCGTGCTCGACCCCGACGCCGCCGCGGCTGCCGCCCAGGGATTCCTCTCGGCCACCGGCCACAGCGGCACCGTGACCGTCAACGACAACGAGGTGGTGGTGACGCTGAACTTCGACCAGCCGATGTCGCTGCTGCGCATCATCGGCATCGACAGCGTCAACGTCCAGGGCCGAGGCCAGGCCCGTTCTTTCCGCGGCATCGACACTGAGGAGACGGCGCCTTGACAACTCAGCGACGGCTGGTGCGAGCGCTCGTCTCGCTATTCGGGTTGGGAGCCCTCGTCGGGGGGGTGCCCGCCCTGCTCATCGGCATCGTGGGCTGGCCGCTTCCTCGTGGCCTGCCCAGCGTGGAGGACGTGCGCACCGCTCTGGACGAGGGTTGGCGCCCCGACGACCGCTTCGTGCTGGGCCTGTTGGCCCTGCTCCTGTGGGTCCTGTGGGCCCAAGTGCTGCGCCACGTGGTCGGCCAGGTCGCCCTCCAGCTGCGCCTGCGCCGGGCCGCGGCCCTCACCGGCGATGAGCTCCTGCCCCAGGTCGCCCTTACCGGAGGCCATCGCCGGGGCCCCGTCCAGCGCCTGGTCAGCTGGCTCGTCGGCGGCCTCATGATGGCCAGTCCGCTTGCGCCCGCGGCCGCCATGGCCGCCCCTGCCCCCCGCATCCCGGTGGTGCTCACCGTCACCCAGGCCATGGCCGACCCTCTACTTGGCCCCGCCCCGGCATCGGTCCAGGCTCCCGCCGCCTCCGAGGTGGCGGCCCCCACCTATATGGTCCACACCTGGGCCGAGCGGCGGGACTGCCTCTGGAACAT
>DATAAD010000082.1:0-81307 GCA_036260295.1 Acidimicrobiales bacterium
GTCCGGGGGCTCGACGGAGTCGACGGGCTCGGCCGGGTCCACGGACGCGTCGGGGTCGGGCGGGTCGGCCAGCAGCCCGTCACCCACGCCGTCGCTGCCGGGCGGGATGTCGGTCGGTCCCACGTCGCCCACGATGTTCGGGTCCTCGGTCCCGACACCGGTGCCCCGGAGCCGGTCGAGGATGCTCTCGCCTGCGTTGTCGTCCACGAGAGTCGTCTACCCGGTAGCTGCGGATTCCATCTATTGAGACGGTCCCGGCCCGCTGACAGACTCCCGGCCGAAGGCGGGACCACAGCGAGGGGTGAGGTTCATGAGGGGAACGCGCCGCAGGGTGGCGACGATGGCCACGGTCGCCGGCCTTCTCGGGGCGGGACTGGTGTGGAACGCGCCGGCCCAGGCCGTCCCCAACCTGGGGATCAACGGGCTGATCGCGTGTGGCGGCACCCTGCCCACCGACCGGCCCAACGTCAGCGACTTCGATATCTACACCATGAACCCGGACGGCTCGAACCGCACGAACATCACCGACGAGAACCCGATCACCGACTACAACCCGCTCTGGACGGCCGATGGGAGGAAGATCATCTACGAGGCCGAGAGCGTCGGCCAGGCCGTCGACGACACCTTCGAGCTGTGGATCATGAACCCCGACGGCACCGGCAAGCAGATCCTCTATGCCAACGGCCTGCCCGAGGACATCCCGCGGGGCGTCCACCCGGACGGCTCCCAGATCGTCGTCCAGAGCAACGAGACCGGCAACAACGAGATCTTCAAGATGGACGCCGACGGTAAGAACAAGGTGAACCTGACCAACCACCCGAGCAACGACGGCTGGCCCCGCTGGAGCGCCGACGGCACCCGCATCTTCTTCCACAGCAATCGGACGGGGAACTTCGACATCTGGTCCATGGACCCCTTCGGCGGCAACCTCATCAACCTGACTGCCGGCTCGCTGTTCTCCGACAACACGGTGGAAGTCTCTCCGGACGGGCGAAAGCTGGCCTTCACCCGGCAGCTGACGTCGGGCCCCGAGATCTTCACCATGGACGTGGACGGCAGCAACCAGGTCAACGTGACCAACAGTCCCGGCTACGACAGCATCGTCACCTGGTCGCCCGACAACACCACCCTGATCTGGACCAGCCAACGCACCGGTGACTTCGAGGTCTTCAGCATGCCGGCCACCGGTGGGCCCCAGACCCAGATCACCTTCGCCCCGGGCTTCGACGGTCGGTGCGACTGGCAGCGGTTGTGCACCATCACGGGGACCGGTGACATCGAGGGGACGGAGGGTGACGACGTCATCTGCGGTGGGCCGGGCACCGACCGGATCGCCGGCCTGGGCGGTGACGACCTCCTCCTCGGCTTCGGCGGGGACGACTTCATCACCGGAGGGCCCGGGGACGACACCGTCTTCGGGGGCATCGGGACCGACGCCATCGTGGGCGCCGAAGGGGTGGACTTCCTGTCCGCCGGGCCGGGCGCCGACCGGATCGTCGCCGACCCGGACGAGCGCATCGACGTGGGCGCCGGCCCGGGCGACCTCTGCGCCATCGGCAACCAGCCGGTGGCCTGCCCGCCCCGGCTCTCCTGAGAACCATCCCGACGCAACCCCGCCCCTGGCCGGCGATGACGAGTGTGAGGCGAGAACCTCCAGTCGCTTCGGCCAGGTCGTCGTCCCCAGCCTGTGTGCCATCACGTCCTCCAGACCCACGGCGAGGTGAAGCTCGTCGATCGCCCTTTCCTCGATTCGGACGCTCGGATGTGGCTGGACGGGCCCCGATCAGCTACGGCGGCAACGCCGCGGTCAAGGCGTCAGCGACCCAGTGGCCGTAGCGCGATGTCGTCGTGTCGGTGGACATGGAGGTCCTACAACCTCTCGGGAGATCCCCATCGCGCCACCACCACGGCGGCGATTTCGTCGGGCGCGGGTGTCTCAGCGGCGGTCGGCGCGTGCCGGGTTCGGCGACCCCGTGCCATCAGCGCCCGAGTTCGGCCAACGCGTCCTTGATCTCCACGGTTGCCTGCGCTGCCCGCCAGAGCTGGTCTTCAGCAGAAGTGTCCGGTCCCTTCTGGAGCCGGCGCCAGGTGGGATCCCAGTACGAGGAGACCACGCTGCGCAGATGCGCCTCCGACGCCGCCAACTCGACCCGGAGCTGATCGACGAGCTGGGCGGCGGATGGCTCTGCGACCGGAAGACCAGCGAGCCGGCGCTCGCGAAGCGCATCAAGCACGGCCGCGTCCGTCCCGTTCCGCGCCGTCCAGAACCGGACCAGTCGACGATGGCGGTGGTTCCAGACCGGCCACAGCGCCGGCCGGTACGCCCAGAAGAACGGTCGCTTGCCGAGGCGCAGTTCGGCGCCGACCCATTCGGCGGACGGATGCACGGCCAGCCACGGGAGCTCGTCGGGAGGAAGGTCGAGGACGAGTACGACGCCTCCGGCTTCGAGTTGGTCGTGTTCCTCCAGGAGCTCGCCACCCGCCCACAACTCCTGAAGGGGCCACCCGATGTCTCCTTCTCGGAGACGAAGCCGGTCGTCGGCAGTGGCGGCCATCTCCACAAGGTGGCCCACGGCTGTCGCTCGCTTCACGTCGCGATTCTCATCCTCGGAGCCGACGCAGACACCGCCGTTCACGGTATCGCTGCGAGACCGGGCAAATACCGGTCCAGGCGAGGGGTCGGGCCGAGCGGGAAGAAGCGGCACGTTCCGGTCAGGGGCCCAGGGAGGCCAGGGCGGACGGGATCATCGGTTGATTCGTGCCCCCTTCCGGCACCGCGTGACGGGGGTGATGGCGCGTTGGATGTCGCGTCTTAACGAGCCGGAGTGGCGGGTCCGAACCAGGTCGCAAGCGCTCCGGGTAGCTCCGGGTCCGTGAGGTCTCCCGCCCAGGCGACATGTCCGTCCGGTCGGATCAGCACGGCCGGGGGAGCGTCGACCTCGCCAAGGACCGGGAGCTCCCACACGCCGGCATGCTTGGCGTCGACCAACCGAACTCGACCCCCCCAAGGAGAAACGTCGAAACCACCGGGTGCACCGAGGTTGATCAGCACGGGGCGGGCGTCGTGCAGCAGCGTGAAGACGCGCGTGGGACCGTCGGCCGTGTGCAGGTCGAGGTCAGGCATGCGCCGCCCGAGCAGTGGGTGCCCCTCACCGAGGTCGTAGTGGATGTCGAGACCGGAGATCATCCCGGCGATGTGCCTGCGCGGCTCGTCCATGGCCAGCAGTTCGGTCATGGTGTCGCGGAGGGCCTGGTGACGGTCCCCGGGGGTGCTGAGCGCGACCTGGGCCATGGTGTTGTGCAACACCCGGGCACCGACCGGATGCCGTTCGGCGTGGTAGGTGTCCAGGAGGCTCTCGGGTGATGTCTTGTTGACCACCTGAGCCAGCTTCCACCCCAGGTTCACGGCATCCTGCACGCCGGTGTTGAGGCCCTGGCCGCCCTGGGGGGGATGCACGTGCGCCGCGTCCCCGGCCAGCAGCACGCGGCCGTGGCGGTAGGAGGCCGCCTGCCGGGCCATGTCGGTGAACCTGGAGATCCAGTTGGCGCGGCGAAGCCCGTAGTCCGTCCCGTACACGGCGACGAGTGCTCGGCGGAGCTCGTCCATGCTCGGCTCGCCGGTGTGGTCGAGGTGTCGTTCGGTGAGCACGACGCCGATCCGCCCCCCCACCTCCCTCCGACCGATGGCATGGGTCCTCCCCGCGCTGTCGCGACGGAAGCCGAACTCCGGCTCCTCGTCCATCTCGACCTCGGCGATCATCCAGCTGGTCGAGGGCTCCAACCCGGGGAAGCCGATGCCGGCTGCCTTGCGGATCAGGCTGCGGCCTCCGTCGCACCCGACGAGGTACTGCGCTCGGAGCGACGTGTCGCCGGACAGCTCGACATCGACGCCGCTGTCGTCCTGAGTGAAGCCCACCACCTCGCAGCGACGAAGGATCGGAACCCCGAGCTCACCGACCCAGTCGGCCAGGATGGGCTCGAACCGGCTCTGCCAGAGCGCGAGCACGTAGTTGTGGCGGGTGGGGAAGTCGCTGATGTCCAAGGAGATCAGGGCGTAGCCCACGTTCGGATGTCCCTGGCCCGCCGAGACGAACCGTTCCGCGATGCCACGCTGATCGAGCACCTCGATGGTGCGGGAGTGAAGACCCCCGGCTCGCGATCCGTCGACATCCTGATTGGCGCGTCGTTCGACGATGACGACATCGATCCCCGCCAACGCCAGCTCGCCCGCCAACATCAGCCCGGTCGGGCCGCCGCCTGCGATCACCACCGCATGTTCGGTCATCGCCGCTCCAGGGCGATCGCGGCACCGGACACGGACAGGCGCCTCGCGCAGCGCGACGGCAGGCCAGCGCCCGTCGCTTGCATCCTCCCTGCCGACTCCTCGACCGGGTCAGCGCTCCCGCTCGACCCGTCTGCCGAAGGCAACACATGCATTCCACACTCCTGGCTCCATAGGTTCTGGCCGTGAGCGGCTCAGCGGATGAGGCATGGTGAGCATGTTTGGGTCGCTTGCGGCAAGCCCCCTCCCTCGCGCTATGTTGGTCATGGCGGGGACGGCCGACGCTCGGCGATGCCGGCAAGCTGATGGGTTCCTTCGGCGAAGCCGAGTGGTGAAGCAGCGAGGCGCCGCCCAACGTCGGCAATTCAGCCACGGCAACACCGTCGATCGCCGCTCGAGGACAACCTGGGCGAGCCAGCCGCTGGGTTCGTGGACAGGATCAGCCGGTATCGCCGTGCGACCGCTCCTCCGGAGAGCGAGCGAACATGCCGGTGATCGACGCCCGCGGCCTGAGCTCTCGGCGCCCCCGCGGTCTATAGCGTCCTCGTACGTCGATACTGCTCGGAGGGCAGGGTTGCGCCGACCGAGCGGGTCCAGCACTTCTCGCCCGCCCAGCGAGCAGAGGCGGGCAGGTGCTGTGAGCGCCGTCGCCAGGTGATCGTCGCGACGGCGGGCGTGACAGTCCACCCCCGACGACCAGATCCACGGGTACTACCCCCACTGTTTGGAGACGCAAGCCACCACCCTTGGTATCGCTCCGTGAAGCTGCGAGCGTACGGGCATCTTGCGGCGGAAGGAGCGTGATGAGCAGTACGTCCACGTCGAATCGTCCTGACGTGTTCTCAGCCCGGCCGACCAGCGGAATGGTCGTCGTGCGGCCCGACGAGGAAGTCATGGGCAAGCAGTCGCTTCCCTATTTCGTCGGCGTCTCCGGCGCGTCCACCGGTGCCACCGGAATCTCCATGAATCTCGTCGTCGTGCCGCCCGGCGGCGCCGCCGAGCCGCACAGCCACCGCGGCTTCGAGACCGCGGTTTACATGCTTCGCGGAGTGGTCGAGGTCCGCTATGGCCGCACGCTTGGCGAGCGGCTGACGCTCTCGGCTGGCGAGTTTCTCTTCATCCCCGCCGACGTCCCGCACCAGCCCGTCAACCACGATCCCGACGAGCCCGCCTTCGCCCTGGTCGCCCGCAACGACGCCAACGAACAGGAAAGCATCGAGCACTTCCACCCGGTGGAAGCTACGGATTCTCCGTGACGAGCGCCGCGTCGAAGATGGAGCCACGGTCAGGATGCCTCGACCTGGGTGGCCAAGCGATTCTGAGGGCGGGCCCCTATGGCGTTGTCGCGCCCGACGGCTCAGAATCTGTTCCGTGACCGATGAGCGCCGCCTTCGGGAACTCATAGTCGTAATCGTCGGCCTGCGAATCCTGCTTGGCACAGTCCTCTGGTTCGCGTGGGCGATGAGCGACTTCGCCGAACCCCGGTGAGGGCGCGTCTGCTCGCCATGGCGGAGGGGTGGCGTGAAGACTGGCGACGGACGAGTGAGGCCACCAAAGTCGTCCTCATCCTCGTTGCCTTGCTGTTCCTGGCCTGGGCGGCCTTCGCAATCTGGTTTTGGACTGGATTTCACTTCTGACCGCAGCCAGGACGAGCGACCGGGGATCATGGATGAACGGCCCGCCTCTCGCGGAGGCCGGCACTCCCGGGAGATTGGCGTTACTGCCCGCGACACCGGCTCAGAGGACCGATCACCTCCGGCACATTTCGCTTACCCCGTCGTCGGCAGGTCCTCAGGCGTAGACCGTCGGTGTCCGTGCGCTTCCTGTCGGCCGTTCCACTCCACGGTGCGCACCGACGACGCTGCGCCGCCGTGCCCGGGGGAGCCAACGCAGAAGTGCAGGCGACCGCCCAGCACAAGGTTCGCGGGATGCCAGGTTCGCAGCGGTAGGACGTCGATCAGCCCAGCTAAGACGTCATGGATCACCCGACCGCCATGCCGGATCGTGCCGGTGAAAGCGACCGAGATCGGCACGTTCATGTCGACGCATGATGGTCGCCGCGCCCTTCGGTAGTCCGGCGCCGTGGCCGTCAGGTGGGGTCGGGAACGGGATGGCTCCATAGGCCCGCCGCTCGTTCCAATCAGTGCCGGCTTCCGCTCTTGACAAGAAAAGTTGTCAGGCGCACGATACCTGTGTGCGGGACGTGGAGGTCATCGAGGACCGGGCTGCGGCCGAGGTGGCACTCGACCCTGTGCGGGCCCGGCTGCTGGCCGAGCTGGTGGAGCCGGCGTCGGCCGCCGCCCTGGCCAACCGGGTGGGGATCGCCCGCCAGAAGGTCAACTACCACCTGCGGGCCCTCGAGGCCCACGGGCTGGTGGAGCTGACCGCCGAGCGCAGGCACGGCGGGATCACCGAGCGGGTCCTCCGGGCCACCGCCGCGGCCTACGTCGTCTCCCCCGCCGCCCTGGGCGACGCCGCCGCCGACCCCGGTCGAACCGCCGACCGCCTGTCGGCCCGCTACCTGATCTCCCTCGCCGGTCGCCTGGTCCGGGAGGTGGGCAGCCTGGCCCGGCGGGCCGACGCGGCCGGCAAGCGCCTGCCCACCATGACGGTCGACACCGAGATCGGCTTCCGCTCGGCCGAGGACCGAGCCGCCTTCGCCGACGAGCTCACTGCGGCCGTGCTCGACCTGGCCGCCCGCTACCACCACGACGACGGCCGGCCCCACCGGCTCATCGTGTTCGCCCACCCCCGACCCGAGGAGGTCCCCCAGTGACTGGAAGTCAGCCCGACACCCGACCCGACGTCCCCCTCCGCATGGAGCTCACCTTCGAGGTGCCCGGCGCGCCCGAGCAGGTGTGGCAGGCCATCGCCACCGGGGAGGGGATCAGCTCGTGGTTCCTGCCCACCGACGTCGAGGAGGGCGAGGGCGGGGCGATCGTCACCCACATGGGCCCGGACGCCTCGTCGCCGGGCACGGTCACCGGATGGGACCCGCCCCGCCGCTTCGCCTACGAGGAGCCGGAGTGGGCCGCGCTCGTCGGGCACGAGGGCGCGCCCGTCACCCCGCTGGCCACCGAGTTCCTCGTAGAAGCGCGGTCGGGCGGGACGTGCGTGGTCCGGGTGGTGAGCAGCGCCTTCGGCACCGGGGCCGACTGGGAGCAGGAGTTCTTCTCCGGGATGGAGAAGGCCTGGGCGCCCTGGTTCGACGTCCTGCGCCTCTACGTGGCCTCGTTCCCGGGCCAGCGGGCCACCCGCCTGGGGGCGGCCGCCGACGTGGCCGGGAGTGGGGACGAGGTGAACGCGGCCATGCGCCGGGCCCTGGGCGTCACCGAGGCCGGGCAGCCGGTCGAGACGGGGACGCTTACCGCCCGGGTTGAGCGCATCGCCGACATGATGGTGCTGCTGTCGCTCACCGCGCCCCTCCCCGGGTATCTCGCCCTCTACGCCTACGACAAGGGCGACGGCGTGGCCGCGGCCCAGGTCGCCGGGTACCTGTTCTCCGAAGAGGCCGAGGAGCACGTGGCCCGGGAGGAGCGGGCCTGGAAGGCGTGGCTGGAGGCACTGCGCGTCCCTACGACGACAGGCTGAGCCTCTCGGCCGACTGCCACGTCACGACCCCGGTCCCGAGCCGGGCGTCGTCGGCTCCCGCTCCAGGAGGGGGTTCCCGGCGAGGGGTCAGCGCTCCAGCGCCTCCCGGCGACGGGCCCAGTGCTCGGGCGTCCAGCCGTCGTTGAGGAGGAGGCCGGCGAGCAGGCATCGCCGCCTGACCTCGCCGCCCACCGCGGCGCCGAAGTCGCCGTCGTCCACCGTGGGGATCCCCGCCTCCCGCAGGACCTGGAGGCCGGGGGCGGGCAGCGGGTCGGTCTCGTGGGCGACGAAGGCGCCGCCCACGATCTCCAGGAACATGTCGATGGCGCTGCGGATGGGGTCGAGCACGGCCGGGTCGGGGCGGGCCTCCGGCGCCACGCCGCAGCGCAGCAGGGTGACCGCCTCGTCGAGGACCACCACGCTGATCGACGACGACGCCTGCTCCCGGCCGCTGTGGAAGTAGGCCAGCGCCGGATAGGTCAGGTGACGCTCTCCCGCCAGGTGGACCATCGGGGTCAGCGCGGTCAGGTGCTGGGCCAGGGCGTCGAACCCCTTGCCGCTCCACGTCCGGGTGAGCAGCAGGGAAGGCGTCGAGCCGAGGGACACCACGTACTGGGCCAGCTGGCGCCGCTCGGCCACCGCGGACGCCACGGGCACGAGGTAGCTGATCCCCAGGGTCAGGAGGACGAGCCCGCTGGCGCCGGTGACCACGGGGAGGAGCTGCCACAGCCCGTCGCCGGCCGTGTAGGTGGTCGAGCCCAGGGTGAAGAGGTTGTACCCCACGAACCAGGCCCGCTCGAGGAGGTCGGCCGGCGCCCCGCTCTCGGCCACGCGCACCGCCCCGTCCGACGCCGAGGCGACGAGCCACCAGGCGCCGAACGTCACGCCCGACCACGACAGCAGCATGCTGACCACGATGGCGATCCCCGACACGGCCAGCAGGGCGTGGCGGGGGCCTGACGGACGCCGGCCGAACACCAGGGCGACCCGCCAGGCCAGGGCGGAGAGGCGGCCGGTCAGGGGGCCGGCGCCCGAGCCGGCGGCCAGCACCGTCCACAGCACGTCGATGCCGGTCACGGTGAGGACGAGTACGCCCAGGACGATCAGCAGCGCGGACACGCCGGGCCCCTTACCGGCGCTCGGTCCAGTAGCAGTCGACCCGGTACGGGATCTCCAGCTCGGCCCGTCCCCGGGTCTGGGGATGGCCGGCCAGGACGGCGCGGACCTCGTCCAGCACCTCCCGCTGCTCCTCCGGGGGCAGCACGGCCACGTGGCTGACGCCCTTGATCCGGTCGACCACGCCGTCGGGCGTGGTGCGGTGCTCGTGGCCGAAGGTGGCCTGGTGGAGGAGGCCGAAGCCGGGCCGGCCACCGAGGGCCGAGTCGCGCCAGTTCTCGTGGTCCCGCCAAGGCGCCGTCCGCTCCACCCGGTCCATGATCGCCCACACCCGGTCCACCCAGTCCACCGACCGGTCCCTGGCGTTCCAGACGATCCCCACCCTGCCGCCCGGGCGCAGCACCCGGGCCAGCTCGGCGAAGGCCCGGTCGGCATCGAACCAGTGAAAGGCCTGGGCCACGCACACGGCGTCGAGCGACGCGGCCCGGAAGGGCAGGGCCTCGGCCGTCCCCGCGACCACGGGCACGCCGGGGACGACGCGCCGCAGCACCCGTTGCATCTCCTCCAGGGGTTCGACGGCGACCAGGCGGGCCGCGGTGGGGACCAGCAGGGCGGTGAGCTTCCCGGTCCCGGCGGCCAGGTCGACGACGGTCGCCCCCGGTCCCAGGGCCAGGTGCTCGGACAGCCAGGCCACGGCGTCGGGCGGGTACGAGGGCCGGGACCGCTCGTAGGCCTCCGCCTCCCGGCCGAAGCCCAGCCGGGCCACCTCGTGCACGTCCACGGCCCCAAGCTCACCACCAAATGGCGTCGCAGGCGGCGGCGACCTGACACGCTGACCGGGTGGCGGCGGACGACTCCCCTCCCGAACGGCCCCGCAGCTGGGTCATGGCCGCGGCCGTGGCCCGGTTCTGGGGGATCGCCCGGGGGCTGACCGCGGTCTGGCTGCTCACGACGGTGACCGGCCCCATGGTGCCGCTGGCGGTCACCGCCGCGTCGGGACGGGTGGTCGGGGCGGTCCCCGACGTCGTCACCAACGGGTTCGACAGCCCGGCCGGCCGGCGGTTGGTGGTGGGCCTCGGCGTCATGGCCGTGCTGGCCATGCTCGGCGTGTTCGTCGACAGCCTGCGCTGGCGCAGCGCCGACCTCCTCGGCCACCGGTTCCGGGCCGACCAGGGGCGCCGCATCATGGCCGCCTTCCTCGGCCGGGCGGGCATCGACCACGCCGACGACCCGGCAGTCCAGGACGCGGCGGCGGCCGCGGACAACAACTGGCTCCGCAGCCTCCCAGAGGGCCTGATGAACGTGGCCGGCAACCGGGTGAACGGCTACGGCGGCGCCCTCCTCGTCGCCCTGTACGAACCGATCGGCGCGCTGGCGCTCACCCTGGCCTGGATGGCGGGCGGCCGCTGGAAGTGGCGGCGGGCGGTCGAGGACGCCAAGGCCAACCTCGGCCAGGTCCGGGCCCTGCGCCGGTCGACGGCTACGGCCGAGCTGGCCACGTCTCCCCACGCGGCCAAGGAGATCCGGCTGTTCGGCCTCGGTGACTGGCTGGGCGCCCGCTTCGCCCGGGAGTGGCACACAGCCATGGCCGAGGTCTGGCGCCTGAGGGGGGGCGGCGTCGGCGTCGGCGTCGGCGTGTTCGCCCTGCTCCTCGGCGCCCACGCCCTGGCCGTCACCCGGATCGCCACCGCCGCGGCCGCGGGCGACCTCGGCCTCGGGTCCGTCGCCGTGGCCCTCCAGGCCGTGATCGCCACCCGGGGGATCGGGGGGGTGCCGTGGGGCTTCCACGAGGTCCAGTACGGGCTGACCGCCCTCCCCGCCATGGCCCGGCTGGAGGCCGTGCTGGCCGAGGCCCCCGACCTCGAGGGAACGGGGCCGGCGCCCAGGCTGGCCGGGGCCATCCGGGTGGAGAGCGTCCGCTACCGCTACCCCCGCAGCGACCGCGACGTGCTGGCCGGTGTCGACTTCGAGATCCCGGCGGGCACGTCGGTGGCGATCGTGGGCGACAACGGGGCAGGGAAGTCCACCCTGGTCCAGCTCCTCGCCCGCCTCCGCGATCCGACGGAGGGCCGCATCACCGTCGACGGCACCGACCTGGTCACCGTCGTGCCCACCGCCTGGCAGGAGTCGGTGGCCGCCGTCTCCCAGCGGGCCCTGCGCCTTCCCCTCTCCGCCCGGCGCAACCTGGCCGGGGGCCGCCACGTCGCCGACGAGCGGCTCGACGAGGCCGTGGCCGACGCCAAGGCGGCCGGCATCGTCGACGCCTTCGCCGGTGGCTGGGACACGCCGCTCTCGCGAGAGTTCACCGGGGGCGCCGACCTGTCCGGCGGCGAGTGGCAGCGGCTGGCCCTGGCCCGGGCCCTCGTCGCCCTCGAAGCCGGGGCCCAGGTGCTGGTGCTCGACGAGCCCACCGCCCACCTCGACGTGCGGGCCGAGGCCGACCTCTACGACCACTTCCTCCGCCTGACCCGGGGCCGCACGACGATCCTCGTCTCCCACCGTTTCTCGACCGTGCGCCGGGCCGACCGGATCGTGGTCCTCGACAGGGGCCGGGTCGTGGAGCAGGGCAGCCACGACGAGCTGCTGGCCGCCGGCGGGCGCTACGCGGCCATGTTCACCCTCCAAGCGTCCCGCTTCGCCGAGATCGGGGACGCGTGAGCCCGACCGACGCCGGGCGCCTGCGCAGCCTGCTCCTGTTCGTGGCCACCAGCTGGCGGGCCGACCCGGCCCGGTTCCTGGGGTCCCTCGCTACGACCGTCACCGACCAGGTCACCCAGATCCTCGCCATCTACGCGGTGAAGGGCGTCATCGACGCCGCCGGCGCAGGCGACCGCGGCCGGGCCGTCACCTGGGCCCTGGTCATCGCCGCGGCCATCGCCACCAGCTACACGGCGAACGCCGTCGGCTCCACGGTCTCCAACGGGCTGCGGGAGCGCACGGCCATGGCCTTCGAGGCCACGCTCCTGCGCCTGGTGAGCTCGCTCCCCGGCATCGAGCACTTCGAGCGTCCCGAGCTGCTCGACCGCGTCGAGCTCGTGCGTCAGGACCGGTGGTCGCTCGGCGCCGTGGTCCAGTCCAGCCTGAACGTCCTCAACGTCGTCCTCCAGCTCCTGGGCACCACGCTGGTGCTGGCCGGCGTGTCCCCGATCCTCCTGCTGCTGCCGGCCGCGGCCGTCATCCCCATGCTCACCGCCGTACGGAGCGACCGGATCTACAAGCGGGGTGAGGACGAGACCGCCGAGGCCACGCGGCTCGCCGTCCGCCTCCAGGCCCAGGCCGTGGACCCGGCGTCGGCCGCCGAGCTCCGCCTCCACGGGTTCGGCCCCGTCGTCCTCGACGAGCACCGGCGGGCCCACGAGAAGGTGGTCGACTCCCGGCGCCGGGTCGCCCTGAGGACGGCGGGGCTCAACATCGTCGGCGACGCCCTGTTCGTGGCCGCCCAGATGGCGGCCGTGGTGCTGGTGGTCAACCGGGCCGTCTCGGGGGGGACGACCGCCGGCGACGTCGTCCTCACCGTCACCCTGACCCTCCGTCTGCGCTTCCAGGTGTACTGGGTGGTCGGCAGCATCGAGTGGATGCTGCGGGCCCTGCGCACGGTTGGGCGGGTGGGCTGGCTCGAGGCCGAGGTGGCGCGGGCCGGCCGCCGGGTGGACGAAGCCCCACCCGACGCACCGGCGCCCGAGCGGCTGACGTCCGGCATCCGCTTCGAGGATGTCAGCTTCAGCTACCCGGGGACGTCCACGCCCGTCCTGGCCGGGGTGGACCTCTTCTTCCCGGCGGGCTCGACGGTGGCGATCGTCGGCGAGAACGGCGCCGGCAAGACGACGATCGTCAAGCTGCTCTGCCGGTTCTACGACCCCACCGAGGGCCGCATCACCGCCGACGGGACCGACCTGCGCCGCTTCCCCGTCGACGAGTGGCGGGCCCGGCTGTCGGGCGCCTTCCAGGACCACGCCCGCCTCGAGTTCGTGGCTCGCGAGACGGTGGGCGTGGGCCACCTGGCCGCCCTCGACGACGAGAGCGCCGTCCTCCAGGCCATCGAGAGCGCGGGGGCCTCGGCCGTGCTCCACAGCCTCCCCGATGGGCTGGCCAGCCAGCTCGGCACCCGGTTCGAGGACGGGATCGAGCTGTCCGGCGGCCAGTGGCAGCAGCTCGCCCTGGGGCGGGGGATGATGCGGGCGCCGGTCGCCCCGCTCCTGCTCCTGCTCGACGAGCCCACCGCCGCCCTCGACCCGGCCACCGAGCACCGGCTGTTCGAGCGCTACGCCGCCGCCGCCCGGTCGGCGTCGGCGGGCAACGGGGCGGTGACCGTGCTCGTGTCGCACCGCTTCTCGACCGTCCGCATGGCCGACCTCATCGTGGTCGTGGCCGACGGGCGGATGCTCGAGGCCGGCGCGCACGAGGAGCTCATGGCCGCCGGCGGCCTGTACGCCGAGCTGTACGGCCTCCAGGCCCGGGCCTACCGGACCTGAGGGGCGTCAGGCCGCGAAGCGCATGCGGAGGTCGACCAGGCCCCGCAGGGTCAGGCTGTCCCGGTGCTGGGGCTGGCCGCCCACCAGCTCGATGGTGCCGAAGCGGTCGAGGAGACGGTCGAGGACCACCTGGGCCTCGAGGCGGGCCAGCGCCGCGCCCAGGCAGTGGTGGATCCCGCTGCCGAAGCTCATGGGCGGCGACTCGGCTCGGCCGACGTCGAGGCGGTCGGGGTCGGTGAAGCGGGCCGGGTCGCGGTTGGCGGCGCCGATGAGGGCCAGGACGGTGTTGTCGGCCTCGATCAACGCGTCGCCGATCCGGACGTCCTCGTAGGTCGTGCGGGCCGTGATCTGCACCGGGCTGTCGTACCGCAGCAGCTCCTCGACCGCGGGGCGCAGGAGCGTGCGGTCCTCGCGGAGCCGGGCCAGCTGGTCGGGGGTCTGGACCAGGGCGAGCAGGCCGTTGCCGATGAGATGGGTGGTGGTCTCGAAGCCGGCGGCGAAGAGCAGGATGGCGGTGGAGATCAGCTCCCACTCGCTGAGGCGCTCACCCTCGTCCTCGGCGAGGATGAGCCGGCTGAGGAGGTCGTCGCCGGGATGGGCGCGCCGCTCGGCCACCAGCCCGGCGAAGTACCCCTCGAGGACCTCCGACGCCTCAGTCGCGGCGTTGAGGGCCTCGGGGCTGATGACCAGCTCGAGGACGGCGGTGACGGCCCGGACCAGCGAGCGGAACTGGGGCCGATCCTCCGCCGGCACCCCGAGCATCTCGCCGATCACCGTGACCGGGAGCGGGAAGGCCAGCACGCTCATGACGTCGACCTCGTGGGTGCCGACCTCGTCGAGCAGGCCGTCGACCAGCTCCACCACCCGGGGGCGCAGCGCCTCCACGCTGCGGGGCGTGAAGGCCCGGCTGGCCAGCCGGCGCAGCCGGGTGTGGTCCGGCGGGTCGGCGAAGAGCATGTTGGAGCGGTCGTTGCGGAATGCCGCTTGCTGGGCCTGCTGGGCCTCGGTGAGGCCCAGGGCGCTGGCCGCCCGGGAAAAGTCCTTGCCCACACCCGAGGCCCGGAGCAGCTGCACGCAGTCGTCGTACCGGGTCAGCACGCAGAACCCGAAGGCGCTGCGGTGGACCGGCGCGATCTCCCGCAGCCGGGCGTACCGGGAGTAGGGGTCGGCCCGTCCCTCGGGGGTGGCGACGAGCTCGGCGAGGAGGGCGTCGGCCTGGACGGTGTCGACGGAGGCCGCGGAGGTCATGCCTCCAGTCCTACCAGCGTCCCTGGGCTATCACTCCTCGGCCGCGGCCCGACGGTCGATCACCGCCGGGCGGCCGGTGGACGAGAGTGGCCCCGATGCAGACGGACACGGCGGACGTCCGCTGGCACCGGGGCCGGGCGCACACTAGGCCGCGCGGGTGCCTCGGCGCCATCGTCGGGTTAAACGGGCGTTAATGGTCGACGGTCATGGTGACGGGACCGAAGAGGGATCCGGCGGCACGTGCACCTCGGGGTTTGTGTGTTCGGGGCCCGGGCGACGGCGGGTCCCGGCCCAAGCCCCCTCAGCGTGCCGGGTCGGAGACGGCGAGCCGGTGCCGGTCAGGCGCTCGGCTGACGCCAGAGCCCGGTCGCGAAGGACCGTGGCTCCCTGCGCCTCGGCCTGCCGTGCCGCCTGCCGGAGGTCGGCGAGGGCTTCGCCGCACCGCTCGGGTTGCAGGGCGGCGTCCAGCTCCCCTCGCAGCCTGAGCACCTCGGGCAGGGAGAACGACGACCCCATGGCCTCCGCCTCCGCCTGCGCCTCGCCGACCAGACGGCGGGCCTCGTCCAGGCGGCCCAACCGCTGCCAGGTCTCGGCCGTCAGCGCCAGCCAGAACGGATGCCAGGGCCGGATGCCGGCGGTGAGGGCCGAGGGCAGGGCGTCGAGCAGCGGGAGGACGTCGCTCTCCGGCGCGCGCCCATGGGCCATCGCCCACGCCCGTACCACGCGGCCGTGGTAGGTGAAGTCCGTCAGCTGAAGCCTGTCGGCCTGGTCGATGAGCTCCCCGGCCAGGCGCCGGGCATCCGCCACCTCCCCCACCAGCACCCGGTCGAAAAGGGCGAAGGAGAGTGCGGTGGCTATGCCGAAGGGGCTCCCGAGCGCGCGTCCTCGTTCCAGGGCGGCGTCGACGAGCCGCCGGCCCTCCTGGTGGTCGCCCTGCAGGTGACGAGCCATGCTCAGCCAACTGTCGACCTGGACGCGCAGATCGGTGAAGGTCCCACCGGCCAGGACCTCCTCTTCGGCCGCGTCGGCGACCTCCTTCCCGGCGGCGAGGTGGGCCGCGCCGTCGACCACGTCGCCCACGCAGACGGCCACCAGTCCGAGGGCCAGGTGGGCGGTCACGGTGACCGCCGGGTCGGCGGAGGTGCGCCGCAGCTGCAGCATGTGGTCGGCGAGCACCCGCGACCCCTCCATGTCCCCCCTGGCCCAGGCGAAGGTGAACATGCCCCACAGCGAGCGAAGCAGGCCACGCCGGTCCTCCACCGCCTGGCACAGCTCGGTCGCCCGGGCCCAGGCCCCGGCGCTCTCGGGCGTCGCCAGGCCCTTGGCGACGCTCAGCAGCGTCGCCAGCCGAACCTGGAGGTCGAGCTCGTGGCGGTCGCGCTCGGGCCCGGCCGCCATGGTCGCCGCCAGCGCCAAGCCCCGGCGAAGGTGGTCTTCCGCCACGTCGTGGGCCAGCGCCGCCTCTGCTGCCGCTGCGGCGCGGCCGGCGGCGAGGACGGCAAGGACCGGGCCGCAGACGGGAACCGCCTCATAGCGGTGGTGGGCGACCTCGGTCGCTCGGGCCTGGTCGCCGCCGACCTGCTCGAGGGCGTCGGCGACCAAACCGTGCAGACGGGCCCGGCGCAGCTGGGTGAGGTCCTCGTAGATCGCCTCCTGCACGAGGGCGTGGGAGAACTGGAACCGCTCGACGGCATCCGATCGCTCCGAGACCAGGCCGGCCGCGATCGACACGTCGATCAGGTCGAGGGCCCGGTCGAGGTCCACCCCGGCGGCGCCGGCCACCGCCCTGAGGTCGAAGTCGTTCCCCGTCACGGCCGCGACCACCAGAAGCTCCTGCGTCGCCTCGGGCAGCCGGGCCATACGACGGCCGACGACCTGGCGGACCGCCCACGGCACGCCGGCGGCCGTGGGCGTCCTGCCCGTCCGCGCCCTCTCGGTGACAAGGAGGCGGGTGAGCTCGCCCACGAAGAACGGGTTGCCGCCGGCCCGGTCCCAGACGGCGGCGAGAATCTCGGCCACGGCCTCCTCCCCCGCCTCGTGAGCGACGAACTCGGCCACTTCATCACGGGTCAGGCCCTGCAGCGCGAGATGGACCCGCCCGGGCTGCCTGGCGACCGACGCCAGGACCTCCGCCAGGGCGGCACTCGGCGCGGGATCCACGTCGCGATAGGTGACGACGAGGCAGCTGTTCGACCCTGAGAGGCGGCGGGCGACGTGGCCGGTCAGCTCGAGCGATGGGCGGTCGGCCCAGTGGAGGTCGTCCAGGATGACCGCGACCGGCTGGTGCTGGGACAGACGGGCCAGGAACCCGGCAACCGCTTCGAAGAACCGATGGCGGGCGGCGGTGGGGTCCAGCGGGGCGGGGGGCGGCAGGTCCTCGACGAGCTCCCTGACCTCGGGGACCAGCCGGCTGATCTCCGCCGCGTCCGGGCCGAGAGCGGCCCGCACCGCTCCGGTGTCGGGATGGGCGAGGAGCGCCCGGAGTGCCTGCAGCCAGGGCCAGAAGGGAGGGGCGCCGTCGCCCTCCTCGCACCGCCCCCATGCCACGACGCATCCACGGGTCGCGGCGCGCTCCGCCGCCTCCCGGGCCAGCCGCGTCTTGCCGATGCCGGGCTCACCGGCGAGCAGCGCGATGGGTCGCGAGTTCCGTCCGTCGGCGAGGGCGCCGTCGAGAGCGGCGAGCTCCGCCACCCGGCCGACGAAGACCTCGTGCCGGACGGACGTCTGCACCGGACGCGCCGCGACCGCGGGCGGGACCACGCCCTCGGGCCGGGGCGGCTGCCAGTCCAGTGCCGGGTCCTGGGCCAGGATGTCGCTCTCCAGGCGGCGCAGATCGGGGCCGGGCTCGATCCCGAGCTCCTCCCGGAGCCGGCCCCGGGCGCTCATGTAGGCCCGCAGGGCGTCGCCCTGGCGGCCGGACCGGTACAGGGCGAGCATCAGCAGCTCCACCAGGCGCTCGTTGAGCGGCTCGGCCCGCACCAGGTGCTCGAGCTCGACCACGACGGCGCCGTGCGCGCCCAGGGCCAGGTCGGCGACGAGGCGGTCCTTGGTGGCGGCCAGCCGCAGCCCCTCCAGGCGGCCCGCTTCCATCTCGGCGAAGGCGAACTCCTCCATGGCTCGGCCCCGCCACAGCGCCACCGCCTCGGTCAACGTGCGACGGGCGCACTGGGGCCGGCCGTCGGCGAGGTGGCGGTGCCCTTCGGCGGCCAGTCGCTCGAAGTCGGCCGCGTCGTACTCCCCGGGACCGACGCGGAGCAGATAGCCGGGCGCCCGGGTGAGGATCCGCTCCGGCGGGGTACGCGCCGGGCGGTCGGGCTCGATCAGCCGGCGGAGGTTGGCGATGTAGACGGCCAGGCTGCCGGTCGAACGGGACACCCCGCCGTCCTGCCACAGGACGTCCGCGAACCGGTCGACGGAGACGACCTCGTTCCCGTGGATGAGCAGGGTGGCCAGTACGGCGCGCTGCTTCGGCCGACCGACCTCGACCGGACGATCGTCGTACAACACCTCGAGCGGGCCGAGGAGCCGGAAGTGCAGCGCCGGTTGCGGTATTCGCCCAGGCTAAAGGGTGACGGGCGAGTTGTGGTACCCGCGGTCCCGACCGCCCCACGAGCTACGGCCCCGCCGCTACGGTCAGCGACTCACCGACGCGGATGCACTCGACCAGCCGCTCCCCTCGGTGCACGACGCCGTCCGGCCACACCACGGAGCGCACGAGCTCGCCCTCCACCCGGGCCCCGGGCCCGACCACGCTGCGCCCGCCCGAGGCGGTGAGGTTGGCGGCCAGGTAGTCGGCCGGCGTGCCGCAGTCGAAGAACGGCCCGACCTGGGGCACCAGCTCCAGGCGGCCCTCCGCCCATGCCCGCCCCCACGACACCTCGTAGAGGCCGGTGGGCGTGGCCGGGAGGGGGTCGACCTCCGGCCACGGCATGAGCGCGGCGCCGCAGTACCGCCACGTCCCGAAGTCGCCCCGCGCTCGGTCTTCCACGACGAGCAGGCGAGTGCGCTCGCCGTCCCACCCGTCGAGCAGGACCGACAGTTCGAAGCGGTGCCAGGCGTCGGCGTTGACGACCAGGGTGGGCCGCCCGGCGATCCACTCCCGCAGCCGGCCCAGGGCGCCCGCCGTCCCCAGTGCCTCGGGCTCCTCCACGGAGACGTGGACCGCTCGCCCGGCGAGGTGGGCCTCCATCTGGTCGCGGCCGTGGTGGACGTTCACCGCGATGCTTCCCGTGACCGGCCGCACCCGGTCCAGCGCCAGCTCCAGCAGCGGGACGTTGTCCACCGGGCACAGCGCCTTGGGCCGGATGTCGGTGAGCGGGCGCAGCCGCGTCCCCGCGCCCGCGGCGAGGACGACCGCCGCCGGCTGGGCGGTCACGCGGCCGGCGGCGACACCACCCCGAGGCCCTCGATGATGGTGAAGAAGCCCCGGGCGAACGGGTCGTGCTCCGTACGGCGGCGGACCGACTCCCAGTCGACCTGCTCGCGGACGGCCCGGGCCGTCTCGATCAGCCCCTCGTAGGTCATGTGGTGCTCGCTCATCGACAGCAGCTGGGTGACGAGCACGTCGTCGATGGGGAGGACGGGCATGGTGACCGCGTGCACCTCCAGCTCCTCGGCCCGGGCCAGGACCTCAAGAGTGATCTCCAGCCCCGAGGGGTGGACCATGAGGTCGACGGTGACGCCGCCGTCGTGGGCCTTCATCAGCCACTCCTCGGGCGGGTCCTCGGTCTCCATCCCCGCCTCTTCGAGGGCGGCCATGGCCCGGGGCAGATCGTCGTCGGTCACCACGATGTCGACGTCGTCGTCGCGGACCGGCGCACCTCGGGCCCAGCAGGCCAGCCCGCCGGCCACCGCGAAGGGGACGCCCGCATCCCGGAGAGCGGCGGCGGTGCGCTTCAGCGCCCGCAGCATCTCGTCCATGCGCTCCTCGTCCTGCGGCATCCCGATGGTTATGCCCCGCCTTACACGCAGCGACCCCGCCTGCGTCGTTGGAGGCGGGGTCGCTGCTGTTGAACCTGAACGGCGGGGGGGGAACCGCTCCCCTGTTGTATCGGCAGCACGACCCTCACCTTGAACGGATCTCGGGCGGAAGATGGTCGAACCACTCGAGGACGGCGGTCTCGTAGCGGATGCCGAAGTCCAGGGTGGCCGACGCGTAGGCGTCGAGGTGGTCGCCGGCCTCGGCCCGCAAAGCCCGGTACTGCTCCAGGCGCTGCTCGTGCACGCCCCGGTGATCGGCGACGAACGACGCCAGGCGCCCGGGCGGCAGGTGCCGGCCGAAGGCGATGGTCAGGAGGAGCGGGTAGCGGATCTGCTCCGGCCCCGGTCGCTGCTCCAGCCAGGCCCGGAAGGCGGCCCGGCCGGCGTCGGTCAGCTCGTAGGGACGGCGGTCGCGGGGACCGGCCGGTCCGGCCGCGATCAACCCGGCCGACTCCATGGCGGCCAGCTCCCGGTACACCTGGCTACGGGTGAGCGACCAGAAGTCGCCGATGAGGGCCTGGGCCGTCGCCACCAGGTCCCATCCGCTCATGGGCCGCTCGTGGAGGAAGCCGAGCAGTGACGCGGCGGTGGCGTTCAGTTGACAGTCCACAGTGGCATGTTATGCTCCCCTCAGTCCACAGTGGAAGGTAGTCGCCCATGCTGCGAACCCTGCTCCTCTCCGTCCACGTCGGTGCCGGGGTCGCCGGGCTCCTCGCCGGGCCGCCGGCCATGGCCGCCGCCCTCGAGGGCCGGCGGGGGACGACGGCCGGCCGCGTCTACCTGGCCGCCGTCACCCTGCTGACGGCGACCGCCGCCGGGCTCGTGGCCCTCCGGCCCGCCGCCCTGTGGCCGTTCCTGCTCCTCGCCGTCGGAACCGAGGCGGCCATCGTGGGCGCCGGCCGCGTCCGCCCGCACGCCCGCCACGTCCGGCTGGTCTGCGGGTCCTACGTGTCGCTGGTGACCGCGCTGCTGGTCGTCAGCTGGGGGTCGGTCCTGGCCTGGGTCCTGCCGACCGTGGTCGGCACCGTCCTGGTCGAGCGGGCCGCGTCCTCTACCCGCCTCCCACGACCCGCTCGAAGATCTTCTCGTAGCCCCGCACCATCACCTCTGCCGTGAAGTTGTCGGCCACGCGGGCCCGGCAGGCGGCGGGAGAGATCTCCCCCAGGCGGGCCACGCACGCCACCATCTCGTCCACGTCCTCCCGGAGGAACCCGGTCTCCCCGTCCACCACCAGCTCCGGGGCCGCCCCCATCGGAGGGACGATCACCGGAGTCCCGCAGGCCATGGACTCGGTCATCACCAAACCGAACGGCTCGGGCCACTGGATGGTGCACAGCGTGCCCTGGGCCCGGGAGAGGAGGTCGACCTTCTCGTCGTGGGAGACATCGAGGACGATCTCCTCGTCGCCGGTGAGCCTGGGCTCGACCATGCGCTCCCAGTACTGGACCTCCGCCGGCTCCGACCGCTTCACGACCATCTTCAGGTGCTTCCCGGCCCGCTTGGCCACGTCGACCGCCACCTCGGGCCCCTTCTCGGGGTTGCAGCGGCCGAGGAAGAGCAGGAAGTCCTCCTTCTCCTCCCGGTAGGGATAGGCGTCGATGTCCAGCCCGTTGTAGACGACGCCCTCGTACCTCAGCTCGTCGTTGAAGCCGGCCTGGGACTGGCTGATGGCGACCAGGTGGACCCGGTCGGCGAGGGCGGCGTGGAAGCGGCGGGCCTCGTCACTCCAGGGCCCGTGCAGGGTGCGGACGACGGGCGGTCTCCCGTTGAGCAGGGCGCCGAAGGCGGGGCCGAAGCCGGAGTGGTCGTGGATGACGTCGAAGTCCGAGGCCTGAAGGTACGACGTGAGCGTGTGGATGATGTCGTCGGTGACGCTGAGCCCCATGTCGGCCAGGTCGGGCGTCTCCTCGAGGGGAGTCACCAGCTTCCCTTTGGTCTTCGAGCCGCCGCTGGCGAAGAGGGTGACGTCGTGACCCCGGTCGACCAGCCCGTCGGCGATCAGGCTCACCATCAACTCGATGCCGCCGTAGCTGGGAGGGGGGACGCTCACCCATACCGGGGCGATCTCGGCGATGCGCAAAGCTCAGCCTCCTGTTAGACCGTTCGGTAGGTCCTACCCCCCGGGCGGCCCCGGCATCCCGAGCTGCCAGAGGACGAAGGCCCACGTGTCGGCGGCCTCGTCGGCCTGCTTCCACGCCGGCTTGCCCACGCCGTGGCCGGCGCGGGTCTCGATCCTGACCAGCACCGGCCGCTCCTCGGGCGTCGCCGTCGCCGCCTGCAGCCGGGCGGCGAACTTCCGGGCGTGGAGCGGATCCACTCTGGAGTCCGACTCGGCCGTGGTGACGAGGGTGGCGGGGTACGCCGTCCCGTCCACCACGTGGTGGTAGGGCGAGTAGGCGGCCAGCACGCGGAACTGCTCGGGGTCCTCCGGGTCGCCGTACTCCGGGATCCACAGGGCGCCGATGAGAAAGCGGTGGTACCGGAGCATGTCCAGCAGGGGGACGGCGCACAGCGCCGCCCGGCATAGATCCGGCCGCTGGGTGATCGCCGCCCCGACCAGCAGGCCCCCGTTTGAGCCGCCGCGGATGGCCAGCCGGTCGTGGGTGGTCCGGCCCTCGGTTACCAGCCAGTCGGCGGCGGCGTGGAAGTCGTCGAAGCACTGCTGCTTGCCGGCCAGCATCCCGGCCCGGTGCCAGTCCTCCCCGTACTCGCCGCCGCCCCGGATGCCGGCCACCGCCCACACGCCGCCGGCCTCGCAGAACGCCACCGTCCCCACCGAGTAGCCGGGTGTGCTGGAGATGGCGAACCCGCCGTAGGCGGTAAGCAGCGTGGGCGTGTCCGGCGAGGGCACGGTCCCCGTCGACCGCACCAGGAACATGGGGACGTCGGCCCCGTCGGTCGAGGGGAAGAAGACCTGCTCCACGACGAAGGCGTCGGCATCCACCGACGACGGGAAGTGGGTCCACGACTCGGCCGCGTCGCCGTCGGAGGTCCAGCGCCACAGGCTCGACGGGCGGGCGAAGGACGTGAAGGTGAAGAAGGCCCGCTCGGCCGCGTGGTCGGCGTCGAGCCCGCCGATCGACCCCAGCTCAGGCAGGACGACCTCCCGGCGGTCACCGCCGTCCAGCCCGTAGTGGTGCAGCCGGGAGACGGCGTGCTCGGCCGAGGCCACCACCAATCGTCCGCCGGCGACCACGGCGGCGTCGACGACGGCGGAGCTCTCGGGGACGATCGTCGTCCAGTGGTCGGCCTCCGGCCGGGCCAGGTCGGCCGAGACCACCCGCCCCCGTGGCGCTCCCAGGTTGGTGACCGCGAACAGCCGGTCGCCCACCACCTGGCACCACGTGGTGGCCTCCTCCCCCTCCACCAGGACCCGGCGAAGGCCGGTCTCGCGCTCGAGGAGGACGACGTCGGTCCGGGTCGGCATGTAGGTGACGTGGAAGACCAGCCACCGGCCGTCGGGCGAGATCGTCGCCGCGGGCAGGGCCGTCTTGTCGAGGTCGCCGAGAAGGAGCTGGTCACCGGCCGGGTCGTCGCCCAGGCGGTGCCACCACACCGTCTCCCAGTACCCCTCCTCCCCGGGAGGGACGGTGGCGGGGTCGGGCAGGCGGCTGTAGGCGAAGGCCGAGCCGTCGCCCAGCCAGGCCAGGGAGGGGTGGCGGATGTGGGGGATGGCGTCGCCCAGGTGGTCGCCGGTGTCGGCGTCGACCACCCGTAGCGTGCCGTGCTCGCGGCCGCCCTCGGAGACGCCGTAAGCCACCAGCCGGCCGTCGGGCGAGGGCGAGAACCAGTCGATCGACGCCGCGTGGTCGGCGGCCATGCCGTGGGGGTCGACGACCACCCGAGCCGCGGCCTCGGGGTCGACCGCGGAGCGGACGACGAGCACGGCCTGGTCCTGGTCGCCCTCCCGCTCGAGCGTGAACACACGGTCGCCCGCCACATGAGGGGTGCCCACCATCCCCACCTGGAGCAGCGAGAGCAGCCGCTTGTGGAGCGCGGGACGGGCGGGCAGGGCGTCGAGGACGGCCCGGGTCCGGGCGTTCTGGGCCTCGACCCACGCCCGCGTCTCCTCCGAGTCGCCGTCCTCGAGCCAGCGGTAGGGGTCGTGCACCTCGGTGCCGTGCAGCACCTCGACCACGTCTCGCACCGGCGTCGCCGGTGCCGGGGGAACGTTAACGGCCGGCGTTGGGCCTCTTGCCGTGGTTGGCCTTCTTGCGCCGCTTCGTTCTCCGCTTGTTCGTCTTCTTCGACATGGTCGGAGCAGGTTAGTGCACCATTCGCCCATGCCCCTCCGACCGGTCGAGCCCGCCGACGAGCCCTTCGTGGCCTACACCCAGGAGCGGGAGGTCGCCGGCCCGTTCAACTGGTTCGAGGGGCCCGGCGAGGAGCGGGTGGCGACGGCTGCCGGGCGGATGGTCGTGACCCTCGACGACGGGACGCCGATCGGCGTGGTCAGCTGGCACGGTGTCGTCTACGGGCCCAACCGGCGCAGCGTGGCCTGGAACGTCGGGATCACCATCGTGCCCGGGCACCGAGGCCGAGGGCACGGGGCGGCGGCCCAGCGCGAGCTGGTCGAGCACCTGTTCGCCACGACCGACGTCAACCGGGTGGAGGCCACGACCGACGTCGGCAACGTCGCCGAGCAGCGGGCCCTCGAGCGGGCCGGGTTCCGGCGGGAGGGCATCCTGCGCGGCGCCCAGTACCGGGACGGGCGCTGGCACGACGTCGTGCTCTACGCCCGGCTGAGAGGCGACGGCTAGCAGGCGATGTCGCCCACGTCCGACGACTCGGTCTGGATCCAGATGCCGCACCGGGTGTAGTGGACGAACCGGAAGCCGAGGACCTCGGGCGGCCCCGTCTCGAGGTACTGCCTCCCGAACCGGATCGGCGTCTCACACTCGAACTGGTCGCAGTTGGCGTCGAACTCCCCGACGTACCCGCGTGTCGGGAGGGTGGGCACGAACTCACCGGTGAAGAGCAGCACGTTCTCGCCGACGACGTGGCCACGCAGGCCCTCCGGGACCGTCCCCGTGCCGGCCGGGCTGGGGCCGGCGAAGGTGGTGAAGGTCCCCGCCACGTAGGAGATGGCGCAGAACGTGTCGGGCCCGAGCTGGTACAGCCGGAAGTGGCCTATCCCCGAGCTGAGCCCCACGACCCGCCCCTGGGAGTCGAGGATCTGGTCGTCGGCGTAGCGGTAGTAGACGTCGACGAGCTTCGGCCCGGCCTGGCACGCCTCCCTCGGGGTCTGCCCTCCTGCCGCCGGCGCGAAGGCGCCCAGTACGGCGAGAAGCGCGACCACGGCCCCGGCCATCCGACGGACGATCACGAGCCACCCCCTCTGTCGAACGGATGCTAGGCCCGGGGCGGGGCCTCAGGGAACGACCCCGCCCCGGTTACCCTGGCCGTCATGGAGCGTCTTGGCCTGGTCGGCCTCCCCAACTCGGGCAAGTCGTCCCTGTTCAACGCCGTCACCGGCGCCTCCGTGCCCGTGGCCGCCCACCCGTTCTCGACCACCGAGAGCCACGTGGGCATCGCCCACGTCCCCGACCCCCGCCTGCTGGCCCTGTCGGAGATGAGCAAGTCGAGGAAGACGGTCCCGGCGAGCGTGGAGTTCGTCGACATCGCCGGCCTGGTCGCCGGCTCGTCCACCGGCGAGGGGATGGGGAACCGGTTCCTGGCCGGCATCCGCGAGGTCGACGCCATCGTCATGGTCCTGCGGGCCTTCGTCGACGAGAACGTGGTGGGCGACCACGACCCCCTCGGCGACCTCCACACCCTCGAGCTGGAGCTCGTGCTCGCCGACGTCGACTCTCTCGACGCCCAGATCGTCAAGCGCCGCAAGATGGCCCGCCACGACCCGTCGCTCAAGGCCGAGGTCGAGGCCATGGAGGCCGCCCTCGTCGCCCTGAACGAGGGCACGCCGATCTACCGGTCGAACCTGCCGGCCGAACAGCGCGCCGCCCTGCGGACGACGTTCCTGCTCACCAACAAGCCGGTCCTGGCCGTGGTCAACCTGGGCGAGGACCAGGTCGCCGACGCCGACGAGCTGACCAAGCCGGTCGCCGCCGAGCTCGGGGACGCGGCCGAGGTCCTGGGCGTGAGCGTGCAGCTGGAGTCGGAGGCCGCGTCGCTCGACGAGGCCGACCGGGCCGTGCTGCTGGAGGGCCTGGGCCTGGGCGAAGGGGCGCTCCCCCGGGTGATCCGGGCCGCCTACCAGCTCCTCGGGCGGCGGACGTTCCTGACCACCGGCGACAAGGAGTCGCGGGCGTGGACGTTCCGGGCCGGCGCCAAGGCGCCCGAGTGCGCGGGCGTCATCCACTCCGACCTCCAGCGGGGGTTCATCCGGGCCGAGGTCATCCGCTGGGACGAGCTCCTGTCATTGGGGTCGTGGCAGGCGGCCAAGGACGCCGGCCGGCTACGGGTCGAGGGAAAGGACTACGAGGTCGCCGACGGCGACGTCCTCGAGATCCGCTTCAACGTATGAACGAACGGAGGGCTCGGCCGGCGGGGCTTGCTCCCCCGCCGGCGGCAACGGCCTGCCTCGGCCGCGAACGAAGTGGCCGTGTCCGTAGGACCGGGGTGCCCGTCGCATGAAATCGGCGTGGTTGATGCGGGACGGCGAGGTGCTCGCCGCCCTGGAGATAACCGAGTCGCGACAGGAGCGCATGCAGGGGCTGCTCGACCGCGAGGGCATCGACGGGGCCATCCTCATCCGCCCGGCCCGGTCCGTGCACAGCGTCGGCATGCAGTTCCCCCTCGACGTGGCCGTGTGCGACAAGGACCTCGTCGTCCTGCGCACCATCTGCCTCCGGCCCGGCCGCCTGACTCGCCCGTCCCTGAAGGGCCACTCCATCATCGAGGCCGAGAAGGGGGCCTTCGACCGGTGGAACCTGCGCCCGGGCGACCGGCTCGAGATCCGGGAGTGAGCGAGCCGCGCCGGCCGCGAGCGCAGCGACCAGGAGGGACAGTGAGCGGCCGGCTGGTCCTCGTCGGAACGCCGATCGGCAACCTCGGCGACCTGTCCCCCCGCGCCGTCGAGGCCCTGGCCGCGGCCGACACCATCGCCTGCGAGGACAGCCGCCGCACCCGCGCCCTGCTGTCCCACCTCGGGATTCCCGGCGGGCGGCGGCTCCTCGCCGTGCACGACCACAACGAGGCCGCTGCCGTGGGCGACATCCTGACCCGCCTCGACAAGGGCGAGCGGGTGGTCGTCGTCACCGACGCCGGGATGCCGGGGATCTCCGACCCGGGCGAGCGGTTGGTGGCCGCGGCCGCCGCCGCCGGCCACACCGTCGAGGTCGTCCCCGGGCCGTCCGCCCTCCTCGCCGCCCTCGTGGTGAGCGGGCTGCCGACGAGCCGGTTCGTGTTCGAGGGGTTCCTGCCCCGGAAGGGCTCGACCCGGGCCCAGCGGCTGGCCGAGCTGGCCGCCGAGCCCCGGACGGTGGTCCTCTTCGAGGCGCCCCACCGCGTCCGCCAGACCGTGGCCGACCTGGCCGCCGCGGCCGGAGGGCTGCGCCGGGTGGCCCTCGTCCGGGAGCTGACCAAGCTCTACGAGGAGGTGTGGCGGGGGACGCTGGAGGGAGCGGTGAAGCACCTGTCGGACCGGGAGCCGCGCGGCGAGTACGTCGTCGTCATGGACGGGGCCCCGCCTCCGCCCCCGGTCGGGGAGACCGACGTGGAGGAGGCGCTGCGGGCCCGCCTCGACGCCGGCGCCGACAAGCGCTCCGCCATCGCCGAGGTGGCCTCCGACCTGGGCCTGCCCAAGCGCGTGGTCTACGACGTCGCCTTGCGCCTGTAGCAGCGCAGCCCTCCCGTCGCTCGAGCGGAGGAACGCGGTCGACGTGCGGGGCGGGCCCCATTCCCGAGACGTTCGTCGGCAGATTCACGGAGGGGCACGGGCAACCGGTCGGTAACGTACGAGCCGTGACCCGGTTCTACGCGACGACGCCGATCTACTACGTGAACGACGCGCCGCACATCGGCCACGCCTACACGACGGTCATCGGCGACGCCCTGTGCCGCTGGCACCGGCTTCTCGGCGAGGACGTCCTCTACCTCACCGGCACCGACGAGTACGGGCTCAAGAACCAGCAGGCGGCCGAGGCCCAGGGCGTCCGTCCCCAGGAGCTGGCCGACCGCAACAGCAAGCGGTTCCGCGACGCGTGGGACCTGCTCGGCATCGCCTACGACGACTTCATCCGCACCACCGAGGACCGCCACCGCATCGCCGTCCAGAAGTTCCTCCAAGCCGTCTACGACAACGGCGACATCGAGCAGGACACCTACGAGGGCCTCTACTGCGTCGCCTGCGAGGCCTACTACACCGAGGACGAGCTGGTCGACGGGAACTGCCCGGTCCACGGCCGGCCGGTCCAGCGCATGCAGGAGACGAACTGGTTCTTCCGGCTGTCGCGCTACGAGCAGCGCCTGCTCGACTGGTACGAGGCCCACCCCGACGCGGTGATCCCGCCGACCCGCCGCAACGAGGTGCTCGGCTTCATCCGCCAGGGCCTCCAGGACATCTCCATCAGCCGCAGCTCCTTCGACTGGGGCGTGCCCCTGCCCTGGGACCCGGGCCACGTGGCCTGGGTGTGGTTCGACGCCCTCCCGAACTACATCACCGCCGCCGGGTACGGGTCGGACGACGAGGCGTTCGCCAAGTGGTGGCCGGCGGACTACCACCTCATCGGCAAGGACATCATCCGCTTCCACGCCGTCTACTGGCCGGCGATGCTGCTGGCCGCCGGGCTCGAGCCGCCCCGGTGCGTGGCCGCCCACGGCTGGCTTCTCGTCAAGGGCGAGAAGATGAGCAAGACGCGGCTCAACCAGATCGCGCCCGCCCAGCTGGTCGACGAGTTCGGGGTGGACGCCGTGCGCTACCACTTCCTGCGGGAGGTCCCGTTCGGACCGGACGGCGACTTCTCCCACGAGGGAATGGTCTCCCGCTACAACGCCGACCTGGCCAACAACCTCGGCAACCTGCTCTCACGGGTGGCCACCGTGGTCGGCGGCAAGTGCGGCGGCACCGGCCCCCGTCCCCCGGAGGACAGCCCCCTGGCCGCGGTGGCCGAGCGGGTCTATTCGGACGCGGCCGCGGCGTGGGACCGGCTGTCCCCGTCCGACGCCCTCGAGGCGACCTGGCAGCTGATCCGGGAGGCCAACGCCCACCTCGAGGCCAACGAGCCCTGGAAGGGCGAGCCCGGCCCCGCGGTGGACGCCGTCCTCGGGTCGGCCGTCGAGGCCCTGCGCATCGTGGCCGTGCTGGCCTCGCCCGCCGTCCCCACGGCCGCGGCCGAGGTCTGGCGCCGGCTCGGTCTGGAGGGTTCGCCGGCCGACCAGCCCCTCCCGGCCGCCGCGGCATGGGGCGGCTACCCGGGCGGTCTCCCCGTGGAGAAGGGCAAGCCCCTGTTCCCCAGGAAGTAGGGCGGGCGCGCGCCAATCCCTCCCGGCGGCTGCCAACGTAGGTATCTACGGAAGCTCGTCAACGGGAGGACGACACCTTGCCTACGTCGCGTCATCGCCCACGCCCTGCGGTTCTTCGGCTGGTCGCCGCCCTCGTCGCCGCGGCCGCCATGTTCGCCGCCGCCCCGCCGGCATCGGCGGAGCCGTTCCCCGAGCACATCGACCTGCCGAACAACTGGCAGCCGGAGGGGATCGCCTCGGGCCGGGGGACGATCGTGTACTCCGGCTCCCGGCTCACCGGCGACATCCTGGCCGTCGACGTCCGCACCGGGGAGCGGGAGCTCGTGGTGGACGCCCCCGAGGGCCGGACGGCCATCGGCATCGAGCAGGACCGCTACGGGCGGTTCTGGGTGGCCGGCGGTGCGACCGGCGACGTCTACGTCTACGACGAGGACGGCACACCGCTCGCGGCCTACGACTTCCGCGACGAAGCCACGTTCGTCAACGACGTGGTCGTCACCAGGGACGCGGCCTGGTTCACCGACTCCCAGCAGCCCGTCCTGTACAAGATCCCGATCGGGCGGGACGGCTCCCTCGGCGAGCCCGAGGTGGTCCCCCTGACCGGGGAGTACGTGCACCAGCCCGGCTTCAACCTCAACGGCATCGACGCCACCGAGGAGGGTCGCTGGCTGTTCGCCGTCCAGTCGAACACGGGCAACGTCTACCGCATCGACCCTGACACGGGTGAGGCCGTCCTCGTCGACCTCGGCGGCGCGGAGATGACGAACGGCGACGGCATCTACGTGGAGGGCCGCCGGCTCTATGTCGTCCAGAACCGGCTCAACCAGGTGTCGGTGATCAGGCTCGACCGCACCTACACCTCCGGCGAGGTGGTCGACGTGCTGACCTCGCCGGACTTCGACGTGCCCACGACCATCACCCGCTTCGGGAACCGCTTCTACCTGGTCAACGCCCGGTTCACCACGCCGCCGGGACCGGACACCGAGTACTGGATCACCGCCCTCGACCGCTCTTAGGCCGAGCCCTCGCCGGCCAGGCGCCGGCGGCGCGCCACCTCCTCGTCGGTGGGGTCCTCGAAGGCGAAGGACCCGAGCGGCACGGCTCCGGCGCGCCGGTACGTCGCCATGAGCACGCCGGTGGTCGACGTCTTGACGTCGACGAGCTCCATCCCGCCCGGGACCGTACCCCGCCCGAACAGCCGCTTCCCGGGGCCGACGACGACCGGGAACGTCCATATCCGGAGCTCGTCGACCAAGTCGTGCTCGAGCAGGGTCTGGATGAGGTCGCTGCTGCCCTGGACCATGAGCTCGGGACCGTCCGCGTCCTTCAAGGCGCGGACGGCCTCGGCCGCGTCGCCCCCCAGGAGAACGGAGTTGTTCCACTCCACCGCCTCGAGGGTCCGGGAGGCGACGTACTTCCTGGCCGTGTTGAGGACGTTGGCCACGGGGTTGTCGACGTCGCTCGGCGTCCCGCCCCGCTGGGCGCGCTCCTGCTCGTCGACGTGGGGCCAGTGGGCGGCGAAGATCTCGTAGGTCCGGCGGCCGAGCAGCAGGTCGAACGGGCTGGCGAGGCTCTCCGTCATGGTCGCGGCCATGACGTCGTCCCAGTAGTTGACCGACCAGCCGCCCTGGGTGAAGCCGCCGGTGGGGTCCTCCTCGGGGCCGCCGGGCGCCTGCATGACCCCGTCGAGGGTGACGAAGGCGGAGACGACGAGGCGCCTCATCGGACCGCCTCGGCCACGAACTCGGCCACCACCGGAGCGACCACGTCGGCCGGCGCCCCGTGGTCCTGCCCCTCGAGCACGGTGTAGCTGGCGTTCGGCAACAGCCCGGACAGCCGGACAGCCGTGTCCCGGAAGAAGTCGGGGCTGGCCGTGCCGGCGAGGACCAGCGTGGGGACGTCCACACCGCGCACCAGGTCCTCGGGGATGGTCCCGCCCCGGCTCCTGCCGCCCATGACCGCGAAGTCGTAGGGCATGGTGTGGGCCACCGCCTGCATCCCGGGGTCGGCCGCCGCCTGCTCGGCCATCTCGGCGGACACGCCCGAGGCGGCGAGGAACAGCCTCACGGCGTCGGCCCAGCGGTCCTCCGAGACCGCCGTCCGGATGTCTTCGGCAAGTCGCCGGGCCCGCTCCTTCTCCTCGTCGTCGTCGGGCCCGTACGGCGGCTCGTGCAGGACGAGGGCGGTGATCGCCACGCTGCGGGCGGCGGCCTCCAGGGCCAGGCCGGCTCCCGAGGAGTGGCCGTACACCGCCGCTGCGCCTCCGACCTCCTCGATCAGGGCGGCGAGGTCCTCGACCTCGCGTTCCACCGCGTAGGGCGCGGTGTCGCCGCTCTCACCCCGGCCACGGCGGTCGTAGTGGACCACGGTGAAGTCCGCGGCCAGCGCCTCGGCCAGCGGCTGTGTCATCGGCCGGTGGCAGAACAGGCCGCTCACCAGCACCAGCGGTGGACCTTCGCCGAGCCGGTCGAAGGCGATCTTGGTCCCGTCGCGCGAAGTCACGTAGTTGCTCATGCAGGAAAGACGGTCGCCACGGCGCGAAATCATCGGTCGGGCGAAGGACGTGCAGTGACCGCGGGGCCAGCTGGGGACACCTGTCCCCGGCGGCGGCCGCCCCCGAGTCCTCGAGGCGCCCTTTTGCGGCATTGCCGCGCCGGGCGTGCTCCACGCCGTCGGACCGTTGCTCGTGCGCGAAAACGTACCCGCGAGGCAGGTCTCCGGCTCGTTGCCGGGCAGGTTGCGCCCGTCGATTGCCTTCGGGGTCGCCCCGCCCTGGGCGCGGCACTCTGGGCCATCTCGGAGGCGATCGGGCTCCAATAGGAGCCGAAGGTCCACCACCAGCGCCATGCCGTTGCATCCCCATTCCCCGGGGACCGCTCCGCTGCGGCACGGTCCTTTGCTCCTGCCATTGCCATGATCTCTCGCACGTCTGCGGACCGTACGTGGGCGACGAAGGACGATCGGCTCGCGCCACTGCTCGTAGGCACTCCAGGAACGGATCATTCTTACGGCAGAGCCGTGCCACCTGAGCGCAAGCCGGTCGGGGGAAGTTCCTGTCGGCGATCTATTTCGTTGTTGGCGCAACGACGACCGGCAACAACTTGCGCGTACAACCTTTGACAAACTTATTAGATTTTTTGATGTCTCCACCCGTCGCCCGGCTTATACTCCAGCCATGGTTGACGCGCGGGACGACCTGTCACGTGCCGCGCGCTCCGACCATGTCGGGACGGCCGCCACGATCAAGGCGGTTCACGACAACGCCGACGCGGTGTTCACCTGGCGGTACGAGCGAGACCGTCCGAAGCTGGCCAACCTCTGCCAGCGCGCCGTCGCGTCCCAATGGAACAGCGAGACCGATCTGGACTGGTCGACCGACGTCGACCCCGAGCGGCTGGCGGCCGAGATGAGCGCCGACCTGGTGCCTCCGATCGTACGAGCGGCGGCCGAAGTCCCGGGCTCACCGATCGCCAACTGGGGTGAGCCGGAGTTCAACGCCCTGGGCGTCGAGCTGCTCCGGGCCCGGACGAGCCAGTTCATGCACGGCGAGCAGGGGGCGATGATGGTCGCCGCCAAACTGGTCGAGACCGTGCCGTGGATCGACGCCAAGTACCTGGCCGCGACCCAGACGATCGACGAGGCCCGCCACACCGAGGTGTTCGCCAGGTACCTCACCACCAAGCTCGAGGGTGGGTACCCGTGCAACCTCGACCTCGAGCAACAGCTCACCGCCCTGGTCGGCGACAGCCGCTGGGACATCTCCTACCTGGGGATGCAGATCGTGATCGAGAGCCTGGCTCTCGCCGCCTTCGGCTCGCTGCACGGCATGACGCGCGAGCCACTCCTGAAGACGATGCTGCGGTACATCATGGCCGACGAGGCCCGCCACGTCGCCTTCGGCGTCATCAGCCTCGGTGAGCTCTACGTCCATCTGTCGTCGGCCGAGCTGCGGGAACGCCAGGAGTTCCTCCTGGAGGCCAGCCTGAGCCAACAGGCCCGGTCGTTCATGCCCGAGATGTGGGAACGGCTCGGAGTGCCGATCCCACCCCTGCTGGCCGCGCTGGCCGAGGCCGCGGCATCGGGCGCCGACCGAGGCTTCTACGCCACGTTCCCGCAGCAGTTCTACGCCAAGCTCGTTCCCAACGTGCGAAGGCTCGGCCTGCTCGACGCCAACGATGGCTGGCTGCGGAACAGGTGGCGTGACGCCGGGCTGCTGGCCTTCGAGTTCTCGGACGACACTTCCCGAGCCGACGACCTCGTCGGCGAACGCGCCATGGCGGCCAGTTGACGGACCAGGCCCGCGGCGAGGGCGTCGGCGCGCCGCGCCCGGTGTTCCCGAGCCTCAGCACCTCTCGCGTCCGGCTCCGGCCGGCCACGAGGGCCGACGGCGAGGCCTTCTACTCGCTGCTGCTCGAGCTCGGCCTCAGCACCCTGCCCACCCTCGACCAGTGGCTCGACGGAGGCCTCGGCATGCGGGACGCGGCGGCGCAGTTCGCCGTCTACCGGAGGTCCGACGACGCCCTCCTGGGGTTCACCACGCTGTACCAGCTCGATCCGAACGCGCGCCACGTGAAGGCCGGCGTCTACGCCAGGTTCGAGCAGGCGCCCGGCCTGGCCGCCGAGGCGTCCGTCCTGACGCTCAACTACGGGTTCGCCATGTGGGACGTACGCAAGATCTACTTCCACACGACGGAGGCGAGCCTGCCGCACTACGGCGGGGCGATCGCCAAGGTCGCCCGTCGGGAGGCGGTGCTTCCGAATCACCTCTTCTTCCGGGGCCAACTTTGGGACGTGCACGTCTTCGCCATCTACCGCGAGGACTGGGCCGGTGCGGGTGCCAGGTTGGTCGAGCGGCTCACCCGGCACGTGCAGGCCGCGTCGTGACCATGTCGTCCGAGCGACGCCCCGTGCTGACCAGGGAGGACGTCGAGCGCCGGGCCCTCGAGCTGGCCAACTCGGTGCGAGCGGACAACGCGGTGAACGGCGCCACGTACCGGCCGGCGGCCGACGGCCCCCTCGACCTCAGCGACCTCGACTCTTTCTCCCTCCTGGAGCTGATGGTGGCCTGTGAAGACGAGTTCGACGTGTCCTTCGAAGCGATCGAGCTCGAAGGCCGGACGCTGGACGAGTTGATCGACTACATCGTCGCCAACGGCTCGCCGCCGAAAGGGGAGGTCGGACGATCACCTTGAAGCAATAAGCCGCGCTGGTGCGAGGCTTGATTGCCAAGTAGGGTGCGGTTGACCCTGCGCATTACGCTGGACATGTCGGGCTGGGCGGACGTCTTTCTCAAAATGGAGGAACGATGAGCCTTTTCGGGTCCCTTGACGGGCTGCCACCTCTTGCCGGCGGTCGGGAGTTCACCGTCGTCGCCGACGACCCCGTGGTGGTCGAAAAGCTACGCGAAGAAGGATTGCCGAGCGTCCTATGGTCGCCCGACCTCGTCGTACCGGACGGCGCAAGGATCCTGCTGGCGTTGTGCCACCAACTGGTGAGCCGCGCCGTGCGGAAGCAGTTCAGCGAGGCCGCAGTCCTCGTCCTTCCCATCTACAGCTTCGACGACGACTACGCGTCCATCCTCTATACGCTGCGCATGGTTTTCGAGACCGACTACCTCGACGCGTGCCAGAACAACAGGGACTGGCTCGACATGCTGGCCAACAAGCCTGATGGGACGCTCCACTTCACCGGCGGGAACTCCGACCTCCGGGCCCGGCTCCACGACAACATCCGCGCCAACACTTCGCTCGACTTGGAGATCGGCAAGGGGGAGTGGGTAAGTGTGGCCGACTACTGCGAGGTGTCGGTCACGGCCCCGTCGCAGTCGGACTGGCTCGGCGCCTTCACGATCGACGGGTACGCCGAGGCGGTGGGCGTCCTGGTGGCCGAGGACTCTCGCGTCACCCCCCTCGGGAAGGAGCGCATCCTCGCCGCCAAGCAGCTGCGCTCGGAGCTGGTGGAGAACGGGCCGGTGCGCCTGGTGGTCAAGGAGGGCGTCCTCCAAGAGGCGATCGTCGCCGGCCGCGACCGCTCGAAGGAGATCTCCGAGGTCGTCAACCCCGAGTACGGGCTCCACACGCTCGAACTGGGCCTCGGGAGCAACCCGAGCATCGCCCCTCTGGTCGACTGGCAGTTCAACTCCCAACTCAACGAGGGCGTGGGCAAGGTGCACCTCGGTTTCGGTGAGGGGATCACCGGCGCCCACATGGACTTCATCATCGATCAAGTCTCCGTCAGCTGAGCGCTGGGGCCGTCATCCCCCGGTCGCGGGGGACCGAACAACCACCGAGAGGAGGTGAAGTTCCTTGCGCAAGGTGATCCTGGAAGACCGGTCATGGAGTGCCAACGACAACGACACGACCACGACCGAGAAGACTGACCGACGGACGTCCGAAGACCCCGTCACCGCAGCTGGCGTCGATTACGGGTACGCCCGGATCTAGCCCTGATCCATCCCCGGCCCCGTCCTCTCAGGAGGGGGCCGGGGATGAACTCGTGACCCCGGCCCTCGGTGCATTCCGAACGGGTGGAAAGGAGGGTGGATGAGCGTCGACGTCGAGAAGTCCTACGTGGTGATATCAGCCGACTGCCACGCGGGCGCGGATCTGTTCGGGTACCGCGACTACCTCGACCCCGGCTATCGCGACGAGTTCGACGCGTGGGCCGCCGACTACGAGATCCCCTACGAGGACCTGAAGGGCGAGGAGGGCGGGAGGAACTGGGACTCGGAGCGCCGGCGGCGCGACCTCGAGTCCGACGGGATCGTCGCCGAGGTCGTCTTTCCGAACACGGTGCCGCCGTTCTTCCGCAACTCCTCGCTCGGGAGCCAGCTGGCCCCGGACAGCCAGACCGAGCTCGACCGGCGGTGGGCCGGGTTGCGGGCCCACAACCGGTGGCTGGCCGACTTCTGCGCCGCGGAGCCGGGCCGTCGGGCCGGAGTCATCCAGCTGACGCTGCACGACATCGAGGGATCGGTACGCGAGATCGAGTGGGCTCGCTCGGCCGGCCTCACCGGCGGAGTCCTCCTGCCGGGTGCTCCTCCGGGGTCGGGCCTGCCGCCTCTGCACGACCGCGACTACTACGAACCGCTCTGGTCGGCGTGCGAGGACGCGGAGTTCCCGGTCAACTGCCACAGCGGTGGGGCGGCCCCGCGCCCCAGCGACACGCCCGAAGGCCATGTGCTGTTCATGCTGGAGCTCTCGTGGTGGGACCAGCGGGTCCTCCGCCACCTTCTCCTGGGCGGGGTGCTCGAACGGCACCCGGACCTCCACTTCGTGTTCACCGAGGCGGGCATGTCGTGGATCCCGAGGGAGATCCAGACCATGGAGTACTTCTTCGACTCCATGAAGCGGCCTCGCGGCGCGTCGGATCTCAGCTTCGGAGAGCAAGTGGTCTCCGGCCTCTCGTGCCGCCCGAGCGAGTACTGGCGCCGGCAGTGCCACGTCGGCGCCAGCTTCATGCACCCGTCGGACAAGGCGTTCTGGGACCAGGTCGGTATCGAGTCGATCATGTGGGGCAGCGATTACCCCCACGTGGAGGCGAGCTTCCCGTTCTCACGCCAGGCCATCGCCCTGACCTTCGGAGGCGTCGTCCCGGACGCCGTGGCGCTGATGCTGGGTGGGAATGCCGCGTTGCTGTACGGGTTCGACGCGGCCGAGCTCGCCCGGGCCGCGGAAGGGATCGGCCCCCGGCAGTCCGACGTGAGCCGGGGGATCACCCCGTCGGAGGTGCCGCCGGCGGCCGCCAAGTGCCCGGCGTTCGCCGGCCTGCTCTCCGACTCCGGGCGTCTGCGGTGGGCCGACAACCGCAAGGGCGCCGCCGACGAGTAGCGCTGGCCGGGCCCGTTCAGGCCACGGCCGGTGCCACCTCGCCCATGAACGTCTCCATCTGCTGCATGAGCTGGCCGATGCGCACGAACTGGATGTTGAACAGCTCGACACCGAGCGCGCCGTCGGCCACCAGGGCGTCGGCGATCGCCGCCGGGCCGCCCAGAAGGACCGGGGCGTACGGTCTCCCGGAGAGCCGGACGGTGCCGGAGGACTCGTCCTCGATGGCCAGCGAGTAGTTGGCGGAGACACGGGCGCGACCGGCCGCGGGTACGAGCGTGGACAAGTCCTTGCGTCCGGCGGACGGGCAGTTCCACCAGTCGGCGTAGTCGCGAACCAGCTCCATCGTCGCCGGGCCGGTCCCCCCGATGAACAACGGCACTGGCGACTGGACGGCGGTAGGACCGGAACAGGTCGCTCGAACGGTGTAGTGCTCGCCCTCGAAGTCGATCTCACCGCCGGTCAGCATCGACCGGACGATGGCGATCGTCTCGACGAGCTTGGCCCGGCGGGTGGCGCCTGGCTCGGTCGAGACACCGAACGCCCGCAGCTCCTCCGGCGACGACCCCCACCCCAGACCCAGGTCGAGGCGACCGTCGCTGATGCGGTCGAGCGTCGCCGCCATCTTCCCCAGCAACGACGGATGGCGCACCCCGGCGCAGAGCATGAGGTGCCCGACCCTGATGCCGGGGACGGCGGCGGCGACCGCGGTGGCGACCGTCCATCCTTCCATCACACCGGCGTAACCGGGGATCTCGAAGTGGTCGATGAACCAGATGTGCCGGAACCCGAACGACGCAGCCGCGGACGCGGCCTCGACGATCTGCCCGAAGCCGAGCCCGACCTGCGGCAGATAGAGGCCGAACTCCGTCACGCCGTGCAAGGTCAGGAGCCGCGCCGGGTGGCCGCGGCGAGCCGGCTGGCTACGGGATGGACCCGTACGGGCAGCGATCGGACGCCTCGCACCGCACCCGACATCGGGCTGTGGGCCGCGGGCGGGTTCTCGTCGAGGAGCTCCGGCCAGAACCGCTCGCGCATGTGGCCGAACACCATCTGGCCCTCCATCCGGGCGAGCGCGGCGCCGAGGCAGTAGTGGATGCCCCACCCGAAGGCAAGGGGCTTGTTGTCCGGGCGAGCCACGTCGAAGCGGTCGGGCTGCGGAAAGCGCTCCGCGTCGCGATTGGCAGCCCCCAGGAAGACGACGACCATGTCGCCGACCTGCAATCGCTCGCCGTCCACGTCGGCCGGCTCGAGCACCCTGCGCGTCACCCATTGGAACGGGGTGTCCCACCGCAGCATCTCCTCGACCGCCGAAGCGACGAGAGAGGCGTCCCCCCACAGGCGGGCCATCTCCTCGGGATGCCGGAAGAGGGCCAGCAGCCCGTTGCCGATGAGGTTCGTCGTGGTGACGAAGCCGGCCAGGAAGAGCACCAAGGCCATGGCCATGATGTCGCGCTCCGGCAGCCGATCACCGTCTTCGTCGACGGCGAGGAGGTCGGAGATCAGATCCTGCCGAGGGTGTCGGCGCCGATCGGCGATGACGTCCTGCAGGACGGACTCGAGCTCCTGCAAGGTGGCTTCGGCTCGGTCCAGATCCTCGTCGCCGGGGTCGACCCCGTAGACCAGGTCACCACCGTGGATGAACGGGCGCCGGAACCGGTCCTGCTCCTCGCGCGGTATCCCGACCAGGTCGCCGACCACCCCTACCGAGAGCGGCAGACCGAGATCCACCATGAGGTCCGCATCCCCCATGCCGGCGATGCGGTCCAGGCAGCCGTCGACGATACCGATGACCGACGTCCGCAGTCCCGCCAGCCGCCCAGGTGTGAGCCCGGAGCCCAGGAGCCGGCGCATCCTGGTGTTCTCGGGTGGGTCGAGGTTGAGCTTTGTCAGGCCGACGCGCCGCTGGAACTCGAACCGCCTCTCCAACCGGCGCAGCTCCGCGTGGCTCAGGTCCCGCCGGGAGACCCGCTGCCCGCAGTGGCCCAAACGAGGGTCGAGGAGCAGTTGTCGGCACGTCCGATATCCCACCGCGCACCAGATGCCGTCCTCGCCGCTGCGATGCAACGGCCCGTGCTCGAGAAGGGCGCGATACAGGGGGTACGGGTCGATCCGTCCGGCGTTGGTGAACCGGAGCTGATGGAGCGCGTCCTCAGCGGTAAGGGTCATCGGAATCGCCTCTCCGCCGCCTGTCCGAACAGGTGCTCTTACTCTACCAGAACCACCACCGTCGCTGCAGTTCTGGAGCCACTTCTTTTCTTCCGACGACCTTGCATCGGGCCGGCATTAGAACTAGGTTCTAGGGGAATCACCTTTCGTCAGGCACAGTGGGCGATGCAGGCTGGCATCACACTCGGTGCATGATGCGTAGTCACATCCCTAGCGGCGAATGGGTCGCCCTGGTACGGAGGTGTTCAGCATGGCCGAAGGTTCGGACCCGGTCCGGAATATCGTGGCTCTTGGAAGTGAGGCGCTTGTCCCGGGCGGCAGCCACTGGGTCAAGGGCGACATACCGTCGGGGCTCCTGCACACCGTTGCGGGATTGCTGGCGACCGCGGTCTGGGGCCTCCCGGGCCGAGCGCTCGTCTCAGCCAGCTCGTACAGCAAGGCGACGACGGGGAAGCGGCTGTTCGAGCACGTGCTCGGCCAGATCGGGAACAACTCCGGCACCACCCCGCCTCCTCCTGCCGGGTAAGGGCAACCGCAAGTGCTTCCGAGCAAGTTCAAGCTCTATCTCGTCGGCGTGTGCTCCGGTGCCGTCCTGGTTGCCAACTACCGGCCGATCACCAAGGAGACCATCAAGGTCGGCGTTCGCAGCCTGACCACGTTGCGGCGGATGGCCGCGCAGGGGGCCGAGAGCCTGTCCGACCTGACGGCCGAGGCTCTGTGGGAGATGGACGACAACGGCAGCAACGTCAACGCCCGGCCGGCGGGTGCGGCGTCACCCGCCGGCGGGAACGGTTCCGACGGGCGCCCGTCGAACGGGGCGGTCGTGAACGGGAACGGCGAAGCACCGAAGGAACAGGTGACGATTCGCTCCGAGGCATAGCCGTTCGTCCCCGGCGGGGCGGTCCGAGCACAGCACAGTGACCGGGCCCGTCGCTCCGCGGTCGAGCATCCCGGGTCGAATCCGACTCGAAATACCTGGCCTCCGTTCGAAGGCAGCGTTGGCTCACGCGCTCGAGGACGCGGTGCGGGGCGTGCCTCATGTCAGGAGCGCGAAGGCGAACCCGGTGTCGGGCACGCTCCTCGTCACCTTTGACGACGATGCCGACCTCACCGCCCTGCTCGCCGGCATCCGGTCGCAGCTGGAAGCGCTCGAACGTTCCGAAGAGTGGGGTCTGAGGCGGTACCGTCCACCGCTGTCGCGCGTTCTCGGGCTGGGGGTTTCGGGACTGAAGGAGGCGGGCCCCTCGCTCCTCTTGACCGCCGGGGCCCATTCGCTGAACATGCTCCAGGGCTTCTCCTTCATCGTGAGCGTCAATGTGGCCGGCGGGGACACCCTGGTATTCCTCCGCAAGCTGGGCGTCGAGAGCGTCGAGTCGCAGCTCAAGGCCGTCACCGCGGCCAGCATCGCTCTGACCTTCGGGGAGGTGTGGGCGCAGCATGCGAGGAACAAGTCGTGGCGCCGACTGGCCCGTACGACCGAGCACCGCCTTCGCACCACGATGTTCACCCACATCGAAGGTCAGGATCTCGCCTTCTTCGACCAGTACGGCACGGGACAGCTCCTCAACCTGCTCACCGGTCAGGTCGACAACATCGGTGCGCTGGTCGAAAAGGCCGACGGCCTGTTCGAGTCGTGTATCACGGTGATCGTGGCCGGCACCACGCTGCTCAAAGCATCACCGGGATTGGCCCTTATCGCCGCCAGTGCCCTCCCATTGGTTGCCCTCCCGGCACGTGTATTAGGGCGTAGAGCAGAGGTTCTTTTCTCGAAAAGGGTGGAGCCTACGGCCACCCTGAACCAGGCATTGGAGAACATCCTCGGCGGCATGGTGGAGGTGAAGAGCTTCACCGCCGAGGACCAGGAGACCGAGCGGGTCACGCGGCTGAGCGAGCAGGTCGTCGATGCGTCGGTCGACGCCTCGTCGGCCGCGTTGTTGCAGTCGACGGTGGTGCAGAACCTGCTGTACCTGAGCGCGGCGCTGGCCATCGGGCACGGCGCCGGCCGCGTGGTCGCCGGCAGGATGCCCCACGCCCAGCTCATCCGGGCCGTGTACTGGATCCCCCTGATGATGAGGGCGTTCGGCTTCACCGTCCACTCGTCCAACACGTACTACGGGGCCACGGCGGCCGCCCAGCGGCTCAGCAAGGTCCTCGATTCCACCCCCCGTATCCGCAGCGGCCCGGTCCGGCTCGAGCCCGGCGCCGTACGGGGGGAGATCGAGTTCCAGAACGTGACTTTCGCATATGACCCCGCCCGCCCCGTCCTGCGTGACGTCTCCTTTCGAGTTCCGGCGGGCACGAGCCTGGGCATCGTCGGGCCCAACGGGTCGGGCAAGAGCACGATGCTCCGCCTCCTCCTTCGCTTCTACGAGCCGGACGCGGGCCGGATACTCCTCGACGGCCACGACCTGCGAGACCTCGATCTCCGCGACCTGCGGACCGCGGTGGCCCTCGTGAACCAGGACATCTACCTCTTCGAGGGGACCATCGGGCACAACGTGCGCTACGGGCGGCCCCGCGCCACGGACGAGGAGGTCGCACGAGCCCTCCAAGCGGACGGCGTCGACCTCGCCGGCCTTGGGGCAGCCGACCTCGATGTGCGGGTGGGCGAGCGTGGGCAACGCCTCTCCGGCGGCCAGCGCCAGAGGGTGGCCCTCGCCCGGGCCCTGGTGAAGGACGCCCCCGTCCTGGTCCTCGACGAGGCGACCTCCCAGCTCGACGCCCAGACCGAGGCGGCCATGAGAGAACGGTTGCGAAGGGCGACCTCGGGCCGGACCTTGCTGCTCGTCGCCCACCGGCTCGGGACCATCCGCGACGCTGGCAAGATCGTCGTGCTCGACGGGGGCACGATCGTCGAGGAAGGTACGCACGCCAGCCTGGTCGAGCGAGGAGGTCTGTATTCCCACCTCTGGGGGTTGCAGGTGTGAGGGTCGTCATCCGCGCCGACGGCCGCCCAGACAGCTACGGTCCCGGGACGTGTTCGGCGAGCTGGACGGGCAGCACTTCACCACGGTCCTGGCCGACCCACCGTGGCGGTTCCTGAACCGAACGGGCAAGGTGGCGCCCGAGCACCGGCGCCTGTCCCGGTACGACACCATGGACGCCAAGGAGATCGCCGCCCTCCCGGTCGCCGACCTCATGGCGTCCCGGAGCCACTGCTACCTGTGGGTCCCGAACGCGCTCATGGCCGACGGGCTCGCCGTGCTGGAGGAGTGGGGGTTCACGTACAAGTCGGTGCTCGTGTGGCACAAGGTCCGCAAGGACGGCGGGTCCGACGGTCGGGGCGTCGGCTTCTACTTCCGCAACGTGACCGAGATGGTGCTCTTCGGCGTGCGGGGCGGCATGCGGACGCTCGACCCGGGGCGCCGGCAGGTGAACCTGTTCGCCAGCCGAAAGCGGGAGCACTCCCGCAAGCCGGACGAGCTCTACGACATCGTCGAGGCCTGCTCGCCCGGCCCCTACCTCGAGCTGTTCGCCCGCCATCCCCGGGAGGGGTGGGCGCGGTGGGGAGCGGAGGCCGCGCCCGCCTACGGTTGACGGCCTGTGTGGGCCGACAGCCACTGCCACCTCCAGTACGAGGGGATCACCGACGACGCACTGGCCACGGCCGCCGCCGCCGGCGTAGGGCGCGTCATCTGCGTCGGCACCGACGCGCCCCAGTCGGCGCGGGCGATCGAGGTGGCCCGGGCCCACCCGGACGCGGTGTGGGCGACGGTCGGCCTGCACCCCCACGACGCCAAGGACGGCGTGGAGGGCATCCTCGGTCTCCTCGAAGCCCCGGAGGTCGTGGGCGTCGGCGAGTGCGGCCTCGACTACTACTACGACCACTCGCCCCGCGAGGTCCAGCGGGAGGCGTTCGCGGCCCAGATCGCCCTGGCCCACCAGCGGGACCTCGCCCTCGTCATCCACACCCGCGACGCGTGGGACGACACGTTCGCCATCCTGCGAGCCGAGGGCGTACCCCGCCGGACGGTCGTCCACTGCTTCACCGGTGGGCCGGCCGAGGCGCGACTGGCCCTCGACCTCGGCGCCAGCCTGTCGTTCAGCGGGATCATGACGTTCAAGAACGCCGGGGACGTACGGGATGCGGCGGCGCTGGCCCCGCTCGACCGGGTCCTCGTCGAGACGGACGCCCCGTACCTGGCGCCTGCCCCCCACCGCGGGAAGCCCAACCAGCCGGCCAACGTGACCCTCGTGGGGGCGGCGCTGGCGCAGGTCAAGGGGGTGCCGGTGGAGGACGTGGAGCGGGTGACGTGGGCCAACACGGCCGCCCTGTTCGGGCTGGCCGACGGCGGATGAGCTTGCTTCCCGGGGAGGCCCCTTCCTGGGTCCGGGCTGTCCGAGCCGGCGGAGGAGGAAGCGGGAGCCCCGGCCGTCTCGCCTCCCACGACCACGCCGCTGACCCCACTCGCACGCTGGTGGAGGAGAAGGTGGTCCCGCGGGCGGCGGAGGTCAGCCGCGCCTTGACGAGGTCGGTCACCCGGGTGTCGCGCGGCGCCACCGCGAGCTGCAAGGTCGACGACCCGGGGTCGACGGTGGCGACCGGGCGGCTGATCGACCTGTCCCTGGACAACTTGGAGAAGCTGGCCCACCCCGACACCGGCCTGGTCGACGCCACCATCGACTGGTAGGGCGCGGGCCTAGCCTGCGGCGGTGACGCTCAGCGGCGCCGACGTCCGCCGTCTCCTCGACCGGCACGGGCTGGCGCCGAGCCGGGCCCGTGGGCAGAACTTCGTGGTCGACCCCAACACCGTCCGCCGCATCGCTCGCCTGGCCGAGGTGGGCCCCGGTGACCGCGTGGTCGAGATCGGGGCCGGTCTCGGGTCGCTGACCCTGGCCCTGGCCGAGACGGGGGCGTCGGTCACGGCCATCGAGGTGGACTCGCGGCTCGTGCCTGTGCTGCGGACGGTCGTCGAACCGGTAGGGGTGGCCGTGGTCGAGGGCGATGCCCTGCGCCTCGACTGGGCCTCGTTGCTCGGCGAGGAGTCCTGGGTGCTCGTCGCCAACCTGCCCTACAACGTGGCCACGCCGCTGGTCGCCGACCTGCTGGACGAGGTGCCGGCCATCGGCCGGATGCTGGTGATGGTCCAACGGGAGGTCGCCGAGCGGCTGGCCGCCGGCCGGGGCGAGGAGGCCTACGGGGCGGTCTCGGTGAAGGTCGCCTACTGGGCCACGGCCAAGGTGGTCGGTCGGGTCCCGCCCACCGTCTTCCACCCGGTGCCCAAGGTGGAGTCCGCCCTGGTACGCATCGAGCGCCGCGCCGCACCCGCGGTCGGGCCCGAGGTCGACCGGGAGTGGCTGTTCAGGCTCGTCTCCGCCGGGTTCGGGCAGCGCCGCAAGATGCTCCGCCGTTCGCTGGCCGCGCTGGTGACGCCGGAGGCGTTCGCAGCCGCCGAGGTGCGCCCGGAGGCCCGGGCCGAGGAGCTGTCGGTCGTCGACTGGGGGAGACTGGCCGCGTGCACGTCGAGCGGGCGCCCGCCAAGCTGACCGTCTCCCTGCGGGTGGCCGGCGTGCGGGACGACGGCCACCACCTCCTCGACGCCGAGATGGTGACGCTCGACTACGGCGACGTCCTGGAGATCGGCGAGGGCGACGGGCTGGAGGTGGTCGGTCCGTGGGCCTCGGGTGTCCCTGTCGGGGAGGAGAACCTGGTCCGCCGGGCGCTGGCGGCGACAGGGCGCCGGGCCTTCGTGCGGCTGGACAAGCAGGTGCCGGCGGGCGCCGGGCTGGGAGGGGGGTCGGCCGACGCCGCCGCCGTGTTGCGCTGGGCGGGCTGCCGCGACGTGGGCGTAGCCGCCCGGCTGGGGGCCGACGTCGCCTTCTGCGTGGTCGGCGGACGGGCCCGGGTGCGGGGTGTGGGCGAGGTGGTCGAGCCCCTTCCGTTCGTCGACCGGACGTTCACCTTCCTCGTGCCCCCGCTGGCGGTAGACACCGGCCGCGTCTATCGGATGTGGGACGAGTTGGGCGGCCCGGCGGCGCCGGAGGGGTCGGTCAACGACCTCGAGGTCGCCGCCCTCGCCGTCGCGCCCGAGCTGGCCGGGTGGCGGGACCGGCTGGCCCGGGCCACCGGGGAGCGGCCGCAGCTGGCCGGCAGCGGTGGGAGCTGGTTCGTGGAGGGCGACTTCCCCGGGGAGGACAGGATCGTCGCCCGTACCGTCTCGCGCTGACCGGGACCGGCGCGGCGCACCGCCGCGGCGCCACCTCGCCTCGGCTCCCGGGAGGTGCAAGACTCGGCGGTTCGGCGACGGAGGATCACATGGTGAGCTCGCTGGCGAGCGCGAACGAGAAGTTCTGTGGCCCCGCCCGTCCGTGCGCCAGCACCGTTGCCGCCCGGACCACGTCGGCCATCGGCCGTCGGCCGGCGCCGGCCTGGTCGCCCCGCCCGTCGACGATCGGACCGGAGCCGGGCTCGGCGGTCCCGTCGCTGTCAGGGCCGGTCCGGCTCCAGCGGGCGTGCACGTGCGCCTCCGGCGGGAGCGGCGGTGGCTGCTCCGCCTGTCAGGACACGGACGCAGGGTCCCTGCGACGTGTGCCCGTCACCGCCGGGGGCCGGCCCGCGACCGCCCCGCCCGAGGTGCTCTCGGTGCTTCGTGGCCCCGGGGCCCCCCTGGCACCGCCCAGCCGTGTCTTCATGGAGTCGCGACTGGGGCGCGACCTCGGAGCCGTCCGCGTCCACACCGGGCCGGCCGCCGCCTCCTCGGCCGCAGCGGTCAGGGCGCGGGCCTACACGGTGGGGGCCGACATCGTCTTCGGGGCCGGGCAGTACGCCCCCCTCACCGTCGACGGCCGCCGGCTCCTGGCCCACGAGCTGGCCCACGTCGCCCAGCAGGGGGCCCGGCGGGTGCCGGAGCCCGCCTCACTCGAGGTGGGCGCTCCGGGCACCGCGCTCGAACAGGAAGCCGACCGAGTCGCCGACGCAGTCGCCGGAGGAGGGCCGGCCCCGGCGGCCACGACCGCCCCTCGGGGAGTGTCGAGAGCGGACACCGGCCCCCTCGTTTCCGCGCCGGTCGCGGCCCCGGTCTGCCCGGCGCTGCCGGCGTCGACCCCGGCATCGTGTTCCGCGCGCCACGACGCGTACTGCCTGGCCGCCCGTTGCCGTCCCGACAACCCCTGGCTGGCGTGCGCGTGCCGGGCTTCCGGCGACGTCTGCCGCGCCGTCGACGCCTTCCTCTTCCGAGGCCTCGAGGGGGCCGGACTGCTGCTCTGCATCCAGTCCACGGTGCCGATCTGGAACACGTTCTCGGCCGTCAGGGACACCGTCGCCAAGGGCGCCTGGCTGCTTGCCACCAACGCGTGCATCTGGCCCCACTGGCGGGCTGCCTTCGACGCCATCCATGACCCGACCTCGCCGGTGCCGACCGGCCTCACCGCGGAGTGGGCGACGGCGGTGACCACGTGCCGGACAGCGGGTGTGGCCAGCACGGCCTGCTGCCGGGCCCACGTCACCGCTGAGCAGACGGCCATCGACCGTTGCGGTTTTTACCCGACGGCGCGATTCGGCCGGCTGCCGACGAACGTCCCGTATGCGCCGGCGTGCGGGTATGTCGTCGCGTTCCTCGCCCCGCCGCCCCCGTTCACGGGCGACTTCGGCGTGGTCGGCGACCGCATCAGCTACGGGAACGCCCGCTGCTGCTCCTAGAGCTGGGCGCCACCGCCCCCGGACCGAGGCGGCGGTGCACGGAGGCCGACCTCGGCCGCCTCTTTGCCGTAATGCCCATTGGTCGGTAGCGTCACCGCCGGCCGAGTCCGGGAGGCTCGAGAGAACGGCGGCGAGCGGAGGGAACACCATGAACATGGCGGTGCCGGCTCGGCGACGGGCGAGCCGGGAGGCGGAGCACCCTTCGGCCCACCTGCAGCTCCTCGGTGGCTTCGAGCTCGTCTGCGACGGCGAGGCCGCCTCCCTGCCGCTCGGCGCCCAGCGGCTCATCGCCTTTCTCGCCATCCGGCGCCAGCGACTCCTCAGAGCCCACGTCGCCGGTGCCCTCTGGTTGGAGCTCCCCGACAGCCGGGCGGGTGCCAACCTCCGCTCGTCGCTGTGGAGGTTGAACTGCATGGACCGCCACCTGGTGGAGGCGTCACCGACGTCGCTGCGCCTGTCCGACTCGGTGTCCGTCGACCTCTGGGAGGCGGAGCGGAGCGCGTACCACGTCCTGCGGGGTGACGCCCGGACCGAGGACGTCGACGACCTGGAGGTCCGCGTCCTGGTCCTCGACCACGAGCTGCTCCCGGACTGGTACGAGGAGTGGATGGTGTACGAGCAACAGCGCTTCCACCAGCTCCGCCTTCACGCCCTCGAGACCCTGTGCCTGCGGCTCACCGCCGCCAGGCGCTTCGCCCAGGCCATCGACGCCGGCCAGCGCGCCGTTGCCGCCGAACCGCTTCGAGAAACCGCCCACCGGGCGCTGATCCTCGCCCACCTGGAGGAGGGGAACCGGAGCGAGGCCGTCAAGCACTACAGGCGCTTCGCCGAGCGGCTCCACGACGAGCTCGGCTGCCATCCGTCCGAGTCGATGGAACGACTGGTGGCGCCGCTCGCCATGTGAGGCAGCCCGCCCGGGGGACCGAGACGCGACCGCGACGCGGCGGTGACGGCAACGTGATGCGCCGGTGCGAGAGTCGCCTGGCGTCGGTGAGGAGGGGACATGGCGAATGCGGTTGCTCGGGGGAACGGCCCCGTCGAGGTCGTCAACGCGAGCGGAGCCCTGATCTCGATCCCGTTGAGCTCGATCACGTTCGACGACACCGGCCGCGCCGTCGGCAGCGGTCAGCTCTATGCCGACAACCAGGCCCTCCTCGACCCCTACCTGGCCCGCCTGGTCCGCGACGGGTTGCTGGAACCGGGACCGCAGCCACCGCCGGTGCCGATCCTCGTCATCACGGCCAAGACCGCAGGTGCCATCGGCAACGACATCAGCATCGGCTTCGCCAACCTCCGCCCCGACCCGTCGGACAACACCAGGAAGGTCTTCGACGCCACCCTCACGCAGGTCGACACGTACCGCGACCTCGTGGCGGACAACTCGATCAAGGCCGTCCTCGGCAGCTCCACCGGCACCGGCAGTCGCCCCGGACTGGTGTTCGTCTCCAGCGGGGCTGCCCCCATCTCGCTTCCCAAGGTCGGCACCTACGCCCCGGACGGCGGGGGTGAGTTCACGATCCCGAAGAGCACGGGGGCGGGCAACGCCTTCAAGCTGAAACTGCGAGCGGTTGACGCGGCGGCGACGAGCTCGGTCGAGATCCTGTCCTCGACGGAGGACCCCGCGCCCGGCCGGTTTACCTTGGTCGCCAGCTGGTCCCGGACCATCGTCGGGGTGAAGGTGACGGACCTCGACTCCGCGGCCAACTTCGGGCCCTTCATCACGGTGAAGGGCCCCGACGGCACCTCCCCACCGACCACGCCGCCACCCCCAGGGTCGGTGGTGCTCTCCGGCGGCTCCGACCAAGCCGCCGCCCAGCCCGCATCGGCAACGGTGACCGCCCCCTGAGGGGCACGCCACAACAGCACCGGCCGCTCGAGGAGGACCCATGCCAGTCACCCCCACCTATCCGGGCCTCTACTTGGAGGAGCTGCCGAGCAACGCCCGCACCATCACGGCCGCGCCGACGTCGGTGGCCGTGTTCGTGGGCTACGGGCACCCGTACAAGACCCGGCAGCCCGACGTCGCCGTCCGGATCTTCAGCTTCACGGAGTACGAGCGCGAGTTCGGAGGGCTCTTCGCCAGCGGCGTCTTCGACCCCAACCTGGGGCACGCCGTCAACCAGTTCTTCCTCAACGGCGGCTCCGTGGCCTGGGTGGTCGGCGTGCAGGCCAGCTATCGGACGAACACGGGCAGCATCATCGCCCCCGACCCACCGCCCGGGCCGACGGCGACGATCGGCGGTCTCGTCTTCACCGGCCGGGAGCCGAGCGACATGGTCGAGATGCGGGTGACGATCGACAACGTGAGCGGCACCACGGGCGACATTACCGTCACCTACGGGGCGGTGATGTTGGAGACGTACCGCGGCGTGAGCGTCGACCCGGCGGATGCGAACTTCGTCGAGACGGTCCTCGGCACCGCTTCGAGTCCGAGGTCGGCTCTCGCCACCGTGGCCCCTACTCCGGGACCCGCCTACCCGGCGACGATGCCGGCGGGCTCCCAGCCGTTCAGCATGAACCTCCCGGCCAACCTGGCGACGACGTTCAGCGCCGCCGACTTCGGCCCGGTCTTCGCCGCCGACAGCTCGCTCGACAAGGTCGACATCTTCAACATCCTGTGCGTCCCCGGCATCGCCGATCGCGACGTGCAGAGCAGGGCGCTGGTCTTCGCCGAGCGCAAGCTCGCCTTCATGGTCGTGGACCCTCCCCCCCAAGCCATCGCCGACGGCGGGAGCCCGGCTTCGATGGAGACGCTGGTCGGGATCGTCCCGAAGAGCACGAACGGCGCCCTCTACTTTCCGTACCTGATGACGACGAACCCGCTCACGGGCCTGCCGATGGCACTCCCGCCGAGCGGCTTCGTCGCCGGCAGGTACGCCGACACCGACCTCCGGCGGGGGGTCTGGAAGGCCCCGGCCGGGCTGGAGACCCAGATCGCGACGGCGTCGGGTGTGGCCCCGACCGGGCAGATGACGAACCAACGGCAAGGTGTCCTCAACGAGCTGGGGGTCAACTGCCTCCGGACGTTCCCCGATTCCGGCACCGTCGTCTTCGGAGCGCGAACTCTCGTGACGGCGAACGACGCCTTCCAGCAGTGGCGCTACGTGCCCGTCCGGCGCATGGCTCTGTTCGTCGAGCAGACCCTGCTGCGCAACCTCGGGTGGGCGGTGTTCGAGCCGAACGACGTGCCCCTCTGGGACGCGCTGCGCACGACGGTGAACGACTTCATGCTGGGCCTGTTCAACCAGGGGGCGTTCCAGGGGGAGGCGCCCAGCCAGGCGTTCAAGGTGGTCTGCGACCGCACGACGACCACCCAAGCCGACGTCGACAACGGGATCGTCAACATCATCGTCGCCTTCCGTCCGTTGAAGCCGGCCGAGTTCGTCATCATCAAGATCGCCCAGCTCGCCGGCCAGACGCCGGGATGAGCTGAGGAGGGGCGCCATGTCCAAGCCGTTCAGCGTCAACGCCAACCGGTTCGAGCCGTATTCGACGTCGCGCTTCGTGATCTTCTTCGAGAAGTCGACCACGCCGGTGGCCGGCGTGAGCAAGGTGACGGGGATCAAGCGGTCGACGGACCCCATCGAGTACAAGGAGGGAGGGAACCCCCTGGCCCGCAAAGGGCTGGGACGTACCAAGTACGAGCCGATCACCCTCGAGCGGGGGGTCACCCACGACACCACCTTCGAGGAGTGGGCCAACGCTCCCCAGGTGCTTGACACCGGAGCGGCGACGGCAAGCCTGAAGAACCTGAGGAAGAACATCCAGATCGTGTTGCAGAACGAGCGCGGCCAGATGGTGCACCGCTACCTCGTGTACCGCTGCTGGGTGTCGGAGTACCAGGCGTTGCCCGACCTGGACGCCGGGGCCAACGCGGTGGCCATCGAGCACATCAAGCTCGAGCACGAGGGATGGGAACACGACCTCAGCGTCTCCGAGCCGAACCAGAACGTGTGACATGCCCTCGGTCCGCCTGCACGTGAGCGGGCTGGAAGTCGAGGTCCGCCAGCCGGCAGGCGCCGAGGACGTCCTCCTCGCCGAGGCCTGGTCGTTGGACGCGGCGCTGGCGGTCGAGCTCGTCAGCCGGGTCGCGGCACCGGCGGGCGCCGGCGCGCCGGAGTGGGCCGACCTCGTCCACACCGACCTCGATGCGCTCCTCCTGGTCGTGCGAGCAACGGTCTTCGGCGACGTCATCCGGTCGGACGTGGTGTGCCCTGCGGTCGACTGCCAGGCCCGGGCCGACATCACGTTCGGCATCGGCGACTACCTCCGGCACCACCGGCCCCGCCCGCCCCGCCGGGTCCATCCCGCCGCCGAGCCGGGCTGGTACCTGCTCGACGGCGCCGCCGTCCGGTTCCGGCTCCCGACCGCCGCCGACCTGCTGGCCGCCGCCGCCGAGCCGCGACCGGACGAGGTCCTCCGCGCCCGCACCACCTCTCCGTCCCGACTACCCGCGCCGTTGCGCCGACGGGTGGACGCGGCCATGGCGGCCCTGGCCCCCCCGCTGGTCGACGACCTGCTGGCCGCCTGCCCCGAGTGCCACCAAGCGTTCACCGTCCGGTTCGACCCGCGGGAGTACTGCCTGCGCGAGCTCCGCGCCCAGGCACTGTCCGTCTTCGAGGACGTCCACCTGCTGGCGTCCGCCTACAACTGGCCAGAGCAGGAGATCCTCGCCCTTCCCCGCTCGCGTCGCCTGCTCTACGCGGAGATGGCGAGGGAGGAACGCGGGCCGGCCTAGCGTGGCGCGGACCGGCTACCTCGCGCTGGTCGCCCGGGTGCCGGGTGGCACGGGGCCGGTGCTGGCTCCCCCGCGGCCGGCGTTCCGGCGGCCGGAGGCCCGCCCCACCGGCCCGGCGCGCCCACCCGCGCCCCGCCCACCCGCGGGCCGGACGAGCCCACGCTCGGCGGTACCGGTCACGGCCGGGCCGGCCGAGGTGGGAGCACGGCCCCTCCCGGCGGTCCCGCCGCCGGGAGAAGCCTCCCGAGGCACCAGGGGGTCGCCGCTCGCCACCGCGGGGGTGGCGGCACCTCCCGCCCCCCTCCCACCGCACGTCGTCCTGCCGGCGATCGACCCGCCTCGGTCGCGCGCCGACGTCCGGCGGCCGCGCCCGGGGTCGCTCCAGCCCAGCGGAGCCGACCGCGTGGTGGCCGGACCGGCCCCGAAGACGGGCGCGGGCCGCGAGGCGGTGGCGACGACCGGCGGGCCACGGCCGCCCGTTCCCGCCGCGTCCCCGGCGGCCGGCCCTCGCGGCCCTGAGGAACGCTCGCCCGGGGCGCTCTCGCCCACCCCTGCGGCCCCTGCACCCGCGGTCGCCCAGCCCCCGGCCGAGCCGCGCCGCCCGACCGTGCTCGAACCTCCCGCCCCGGTCGCACCCGCCATTCCGTCCGGACGCCCGCCGGAGGTGCGGATCGGGTCGATCGAGGTGATCGTGGAGCCTCCGGCGGCGGCCGCCTCGCCGCTGCCGCCCGCGCCGCGGCCGGCCCCGCCGGCCGCGGGGCCCGGAGCCGGCTCCACCCCCCTCTCCCGCGGCTACTCCGCCCGATTCGGCCTCCGGCAGAGCTGAGGAGGTGGCACGTGGCCCTCGCCCCGCTCGGCACGCTCGACCTCTCGGTGGTCACCGACCGCCTGCTGGCGATCATCCGCGGCGGCATCACCACCTGGCCGCTCTGGGACGTGAACGGTGGGCCGATCGCCAGGTTCGACATCACCTCGACCGGCTCCATGCCCGAGACCGTCCGGGTGGCCGGGGGCTGCCACCTCAACCTCTACCTCCTCCATGTCCGAGAAGACCCCTACCAACGCAATGCGCCGGTGACCGGGCGCAGCCTCCCGGTCCCCCTGCAGCCCATGAGCCTGCAGCTCACCTACCTGCTCACCGCCTTCAGCGGCGAGGACTACCGCCAGGAGCAGCGGGCCATGAGCATCGCCCTGCGCGCCCTGTACGAGAACCCGATCGTCCGGATGACCGTCGTCATCGCCGGCGTGAACGTCGACGAGGAGTTCACCGTCCAGATGCAGGCCGAGAGCCCCGACGAGCTCGGCCGTGTCTGGCAGGCGATCAGCGCCCCCTTTCGCCTGGCCACGGTGTACCGGGCGAGCGTGGTCTTCGTCACGCCCGAAGCCCCGGCGACGGCGTCCGCGCCACCGCCGGAGCGGGTCGTCCTGGCTGCGGCGCCGGCATCGCTCCCGTTCCTCGCCGGGGGGCAGGTGACGGGGACGTCGTCCGTCGTCACGTACAAGGCGCCGGACAGCACGGTGGCCGACCCTCGGGAGCTGACCTACCACCTGTCGCCGGCGACGGTGGCGCGTGGCGGCCGGTTCCGCCTGCTCGGCGGCAACCTCGGCGGCTCGACCTCGGCGCGGGTCTTCCTGCTCCCGGCCTCCGGCGGCGAGCAGGAGGTCACTGCGTGGGTGGACTCGGCCGAGTCGACGCCGTCGAGCATCACCTTGGAGGTCCCGGCGGCAGGTGCGGTGCCCCCGGCCGGGGTCCACCGGCTCTCGGTCGGAAGCGACGCCGCCCTCGGCGACCCGGAGACCTTCCGGTCCAACACCACGCCGTTCAGCATCTCCGCCCGGGTAGGGCCGGCCGCCAACCCACCCCTGCTCGCCCCGGTCGCCGGCACCTACACCCTGTCCGGGGGCGGCTTCGTGGCCGCCGCCACCGACGTGCTGGTCGGAACCGTATCCCTGTCCCGGGTGACGGTCGCGCCCGGGCCCGGGGAGTTCCGCGTCGTCAGCCCGGCGACGATCACCTTCCAACTCCCGGCCGGGATGCCTTCCGGCACCCGCCACGACGTGCGGGTCCGGGTGAACGACGTCGAGTCGGCGCCGGCTTGGTGGGTGGTCGTGCCATGAGCGTCGGCGACGTCCTCGAGGCCACATGGCGCCCGGACGCGCCGGCCCTCCTGACGCGGGTACGGGCCCGGGCCCGGCGCCGGGCGCTCTGGCTGCGCCACCTGTGGTCGCACTGGCGGGTGGAGGGCGACCAGTGGCTGGCCATCTCCCACGGCGAGGTCGACCGAATCCTCATCGGGTGCGAGGAGCTGGCCGCGAGCGAGCTGTCGTTCTACGCCACCGATCCAGGCTGCCTGGAGCTGTCGGCGGCTGTGAACGCCTCCGATCGCGCCGTCGCCGCCGACCCGGCCTGGGCCTGGCTCCAGCAGGACCTCGGCCTCGACCCGGCCGAGGCCGATCTTCTCGCCCTGGCCCTGGCCGCGGAGATCGACCCCTTCCTGCGCCGGGCCTACGGCTACCTCCTCGACGAGACCGGGCCGGCCGACGCCAGCCCGCTGCTGGCCTCGGCGCTCTTCCAGTGGGCGCCTGAGCACGACCCGCGGGTGCCGGCCGCGCTGTTGCGATGGGCTCTGGCCAGACCGTCGGACCCCGGCGCCGACCCGGCGGCACGGTCGACCGGATGGGTCGCCGACCCCCTGCTCGTTCCCTGGCTCGCCGGGAGGGGAGACGGCCTGGGCACGGACGAGGAAGGCGCGGTGCGGCGGGTGGCGGCCGGCGGGCAACGGGACGGTCACTGCCTCTACCCGGACCTCCTCGACGCCATGGTGGCCTTCGTCCACGCCGTCGGCGGCCCGACGCTCCCGGCGGTCGAGCTCGAGCTGGCCGGCCGGCCCGGCGACGGCAAGCGCACCCTGGCCGGCCAGCTCGGCGACCGTCTCGGCCGCGCCGTCCTGGCCATCGACGTGGCCCGGCTCCTCTCGGGCGACCTGCTCGGCCACCAACCGATCCAGCAGGTCGTCAGGGTGGGCCGCAGCGCCCGCTTGAGTGGGGCCATCCCCTACTGGCACGGCCTCGGCGGCGTGGACGCGGCGGTGATCGACCGCCTCCGGGGCCTGGCGCCCATCGCCGTCCTCGGCGTCGTCGACCCCATGCCGGTGGCCGCCCGCCCGGACGTGGTCCGGCGGGCCTTCCGGCTCCCGCCCCTGCGCCGAGCGATGCGGCTCGGGCTGTGGCGTCGGCTCTCGCACCTCCCGCCCCCACCCGTGGTCGACTGGGACCTGACCCCGGCCGAGTTGGCCGCCGCAGCCGCAGCCGCGCCCGCCGGCCCGGAGGCCGTGGCCGAGTCCTGCCGACGCGTCCTGTCCCTCGGGCCGGGCGAGCTCTTCAACCCCCTTCCGTGCCCCTACGCGTGGGACGAGCTGGTGCTGACCCCGCCCGTCCGTCGCCATCTGGAGGAGTTCGAGGTCCAGGCCCGGCTGCGGCGGACCGTGTACGAGGAGTGGGGATTCGGGCGGCTGACGCCGCTGGGCGGCGGGGTCACCGCCCTGTTCGCAGGGCCGAGCGGCACCGGCAAGACGATGGCCGCCCAGGTCGTGGCCCGGTCGCTGGGGATGAACCTCTACCGCGTCGACCTGGCCGGCGTGGTGAACAAGTACATCGGCGAGACGGAGAAGCGGCTCAAGCGGGTCTTCGACGCCTGCGAGCGCAGCGACGTCGTCCTCCTGTTCGACGAGGCCGACGCCCTGTTCGGGCAGCGTACCCAGGTCCGAGAGGCCAACGACCGCTTCGCCAACATAGAGATCGACTACCTGCTCCAGCGGATGGAGCAGTTCGAGGGCGTCGCCGTCCTGACCACCAACCGCAAGAGCGACATCGACAAGGCCTTCCTGCGACGCCTGCGGTTCATCGTCGACTTCATCGCGCCGGGGCCGGAGGAGCGGCGGCGACTCTGGCACCTGGCGTTGCCGGACCGGGCGCCCGACGGCACGCCGCTGCTGGAGGACATCGACTGGGACCTCCTTGCCACCCGCCTGGAGATGTCGGGAGCGGACATCAAGGCGGCCGCTCTCGCAGCTGCCTTCTTGGCCCGCGACGAGGGGGCCAGGATCGGCATGGGCCACGTGATGCACGCCGCCCGGCGGGAGCTGACCAAGCACTCCGCAGAGCTCCACCACGGCAGCTGGGAGGTCTGAGGTGGGCGACGTCGCCATCGACCGCCTGACCCTGCGCCTCCCGGGGGGGACGCCTGCGGGGACGGCGAGGATCCTCGGGTCGCTGGTCGGCCGAGGCCTTGCCGGTGCCGGCTTCGCCGGAGGCTCGCACGGCAGCGGGGTGGCCGGCACGGTGCGGCTACGGGTCCGGGCCCTCCCGGGGGAGAGCGCCGAGCGGCTCGCCGCCCGCATCGCCGCCGAGATCGCCGCCCACGTCGACGGGGGCCGCTGATGGCCAACAAGTTCATCCGCGGCGCGCTCATCCAGTTCATGGACGCCTTCGGCCTGCCCGTGCCGAACGTCATCGTGTTCCAGCTCAACCCCGAGACCATGACCCACACCTGGACCCAGCCCGAGGCCCCGGCGACGCCCGCGGGCGGGCCCGCGGGCCGGGTCAACCCGTTGGCCGTCCGCAGCCTGCCCGGCGAGACGTTCTCCTTTACCCTGGTCATGGACTCGAACGAGTCCATCGCCGACGACGAAGCCGTGGCCGGAAGCCTGGCCACCGTCTCCGGCGTGTACAGCCGCCTCGCCGCCCTGGAGATGCTCCAGTACCCGGTGCCCTCCGCCGGCGGAGGGCTGCTCGGGTCGGTGTCGGTCTCGGTCGGGCCCGGGGGCGTGGCGGGCGCCGTCGGCGGTGGGGCGGCAGCCGAAGCGAGCCGGCCCGTCCCTGCCAGCCAGGTGCCGACCGTGCTCTTCGTCTGGGGACCGGGCCGGGTCGTGCCGGTACGGGTGACGGCGCTCACCGTCACCGAGACGCTCTACGACGCCCTCCTCAACCCCACGCACGCCGAAGCCACGGTGACGCTGCGGGTGCTCACCCCCGAGGAGCTCGTGTTCGTCACCGGCCCCCTGGCAACGGTCGCCAAGGGCGCGTACGCGTACTCCCACGGCCTGCGCCAGGTCCTCGCCCTCGCCAATCTCGGGAACGCCACCGAGTCGATCATCGGCATGCTGCCGATCTGAGGGGTCCCGCATGTTCTTTCCCGGAAGCCGGTACGAGAAGGTGGGCACCTACCTGTTCACCGTGCCCGACGGCACTCAGGTCGCGGTCTCCCGCCTGCCCCTCCCGCCCCTGCCCGGACGTCAACGTCTGCTCGGGTTCCACCGCCGGCTGGAGGGCCAGCGGCTCGACCACGTCGCCAACCACTACCTGAATAACCCCACGACCTTCTGGCGGCTGTGCGACGCCAACGGCGCCGTCTCGCCCGACGCCCTCGGCCGGCGGGCCCTGATCGCCGTGCCCGCCCCGGAGGGGTGACGGATGCCGGGCACCTACACGCTGCTGCTCGATGGGGAGCCGGTCGACGAGGTCCTGCACGGGGCGCTGTCGTCACTCGAGGTGGAGGAGAACTGCGACCTCCCGGACGCCGTCCAGCTCAACCTGGCCGTCAACCGCACGCCGTCCGGCGAGCCCGACTTCCCGAGCGATGCCCGCCTCGGCCCGTTCGCCAACGTCGCCGTGGTGGCCGCCGTCGAGGGCGGCTCGCCCGAGTGCATCTTCGACGGCTTCGTCCTGTCCCACCGGCTGCACCTCGAGCCCGGCCTCACCGCCTCGACCCTGGCCGTGTGGGGCCAGGACGCGTCGTGGCTGATGAACCTGGAGGAGAAGGTCCGGGAGTGGGTCGACGTCTCCGACGCCCAGGTGGCGAGCGTGATCTTCGGCGAGCACGGCTTCACCCCGTCGAGCGACAACACCGAGGACGACTCACCCTCGCACACCGAGGACGGTCACAGCCTGATGCAGCGGGGCTCGGACATCCGCTTCCTCCGGGATCTGGCCCGTCGCAACGGCAAGCTCTGCCGGGTGGTCTGCGGCCCGCAGCCCGGCCTCCGGACGGGCTACTTCGCCAGGCCCAACGTCGAGGGGGACGTCAGGGCCACCATCGCCCTGAGCGACGCGGCGACCAGCACCGCCGACTTCATGGACTTCGAGTGGGACGTGGCCCGGCCGAGCGCGGTCCGGGCCGCGCAGGCCCTCTTCGACGACGACGACCCGGATGGCGCCAGGGCGGAGGTACGCAGCTCCGGGTTGGCTCCCCTGGACGAGCGCGACCTGGCCACCTTCGCCGGCCGACCTGTCACAGTGCTCCTCGCCACCCCGGTCGACGACGCCGGGGAGCTGGCCTTCCGGGCCACGGCCGTCGTCCGGGAGGCGGGTTGGTTCGTGCGCTGCGAGGGCCAGGCCGAGGTGTCCCGCGTCGGCGCGGTGCTGAGGGCCAACACGGTCGTGCAGCTCGAAGGCGTCGGCACGCTTCACTCCGGAAAGTACCTGGTCTGGAGCGTCCGTCACACCATCACGCCGGAGTCCCACCAGATGCGCTTCGTCCTGTGGCGCAACGGCATGGGGCCCCAGCCCACCGGAGCCGGCGCCGGGCTGGGAGGGCTGCTGTGACCGGGGGCCAGGAGCAGCTGCAGGACCTGCTCGACCGGTTCCGGAACCGGTTCTTCGGCAAGTACCGGGGGACGGTCACCCAGGTCGACGAGGCCACGCTCCGGCTGAAGGCCAAGGTACCCGCGGTGCTGCTCGACCAGGAGTCGGGCTGGTGCCTGCCCTGTGTGCCCTACGCCGGCAAGGACGTCGGTTTCGTCTTCCTCCCCGAGCCGGGCGCCGGGGTGTGGATCGAGTTCGAGGGCGGCGACCCGTCGTACCCCATCTGGTCCGGGTGCTACTGGCGGGCGGACGAGGCGCCAGCCGACGGGACGGCTTCGGTGAAGGCGATCGTGACGCCGGCCAAGCAGAAGATCCTCCTCGACGGCGACGGCGGGACGGTCACGATCAGCGACGACAACGACAACGTCGTCACACTGGCGTCCAGCGGGATCACCGCCGAGCGAGGGGGCAAGAAGGTCGAGATCGGCACGGCCGCGGTCAAGGTCAACGACGGCGCCCTGGAGGTGACATGACCGTGGGCATGCTGCTCAACGCCTCCACCCAGCTGCTCTGCCCCCACGGGGGCACGGTGACGGTGGTCACGACCAACACGCGGGCCAAGGCCGCCGGCGCCTTCATCCTGAGGTCCTCCGACACCTTCGTCGTCGCCGGGTGCCCGTTCACGGTCGGCCCCGTCGCCCACCCCTGCGTCAGCGTCAAGTGGGTGCAGCCGACGCTGCAGAGCAAGGAGGAGGGCGTGGCGACGCTGAGCGCCGACAGCGTCGGGGTGTGCCACGCCGCCGACCAGGCCGTCCAGGGGACGGTGACGGTGGCGTCGACGCAGTCCCAGGTCGGCGGGCGGTAGGGGATGGACCGCCGCGACTACGCCTACCCCTTCCGGATCGGCCCGTCGGGCCAGGCCGCGCAGTCGGGATACGCGGCCCACGTGGCCCAGATGGTGCACCAGGTGCTGCTGACCGCTCCGGGCGAACGGATCGACGTGCCCGAGTTCGGGTGCGGCCTGCGCCGCATGCTGTTCGCGCCGCACACCGAGAGCCTCGACGCCACCACCCAGATCCTCGTGCGGTCCGCGCTCGACCGGTGGCTGGGCGCCCACATCGACGTGCGCGACGTCCGGGTCGGGACCGGCGAGGGGGGCGACGAGGCCGAGCTCGTCGTGGTCGTCGAGTACGTCCTCCGGGAGGATCTCACCGCCGCCGAGACCCGGGTGCGGGTGCTCTGAGATGGCGAGCCAGAGGGACCGCCTGAACGCGCTGCTGGGCCCCGCCAACACCACCTTCAACGGCATCGACTTCGTGGAGGTGGCGAGCGCCGACCAGCGCACGTTGCGGGTGCACTTCCACACCACGGTGCCGCTGGTGGGGACGGTGAGCGGGGCCGAGATCACGGGGGGCCAGGCCGTGCCGACCGTTGCCGTCCACCCCATCGACGACGCCACCGACTGGGCGACCGACGCCGCCGGCCGGCCGGTCCTCACCCTCACCGTTCCCGTCGAGGGCGACTTCTCGTATTACACGCTCGGGCTGGCCAGCCCCGTTCTCGACCGCTACTTCGACCACGCCGTCTTCTCGTTCAAGGCCAACTGCCCGTCCGACGTCGACTGCGCCGACCTGATCCCGCCCTGCCCGTCGGACGACGGCGACCGGCCGCCCATCGACTACCTGGCCAAGGACTTCGAGAGCTTCCGCAAGGCACTCTCCGACTTCTCGGCGCTGCGGTACCCCGAGTGGCGGGAACGCGCCGAAGCCGACTTCGGCGTGATGTTCCTCGAAGCCCTGAGCGCGGTGGCGGACGACTTGAGCTACACCCAGGACCGGGTGGCCGCCGAGGCCACCCTGGCGACCGCGACCCAGCGGCGGTCGGTCGTCCGCCACGCCCGCCTCGTCGACTACGAGCCGGCGCCCGCCCGGTCGTCGTGCGTGACGCTGCAGTGCAACGTCACGACCGGCCCCGTTCCCGCGGGCGTCGTCGTCTCCGCGGACGGCCCGGACGGGGTGGCGGTCGAGTTCGAGACCGGCACGGGCCTGTCCGACACGAGCACCTACCAGGTCAGCGGCCTGTGGAACGGCGCACGCAACGGCGCCGGCGGCATCGTCCCGTACTTCTGGGACGACAGCGAGCGCTGCCTGCCCGCCGGCTCGACCGAGATGTGGGTGCTCGGGCACGGCTTCTCCTTCTTCGAGGGCCAGGCCCTGCTCGTCGACACCCTCGGCGACACACCCGCCGACCCCCCCACCCGCCAGGTCGTCCGCCTCTCCCCCAGCCGGCCGACGTTGACCGACTTCGCCGTGGAGGAAACGGACCCTCTGTTCCTCGACGGCACCGGGCAGCCCACCAAGGTGACCCATCTCCGGTGGGCTGCCGCGGACGCCCTGACCGCGGCGCGCGACCTCACGCGCACGACGCTGGCGGGGAACCTCGTGCCGGCCACCCAGGGGCGCCGGTTCGTGGAGGCGTTCACCATCGAGCCGGCGCCGGTCGCGCCAGCGCCGGCGCTCCCGGTCGCGGCTCGACGGAGCGGCCCGAACGGAGGATGGGACGCTCCTGTGCCGCAGTACCTCTTCACCCTTCGCTTCGGGCGGCTGGCGTGGCTCGACGTCGACGCCGGCGACCGAGAGCACCGGCCCGTCCCCGAGATCTCCCTGTCCGAGCCACCGGTCCCGCCCTCGACCCAGGCAACCGACTGGACGTGGCGGCGCTCCCTGCTGGACGCCGACCCCTTCGAGCTGGCGTACACGGTCGACAGCGCTGCGTACCCGCCGATCGGGACGAACGCCGACGGGACCACTGCGTTCGACTACGACGGCGACGGGGGCGACACCGTCCGCTTCGGGGACGGCGTGTTCGGCGAGATCCCCGACGAGGGCGCCGTCTTCCACGTGGCCTACCGGGTCGGATCGGGCGCGGCGGGCAACGTGGCGGCCGATTCGATCACGAGGGTCGACGCCTCGTCACCGCTCCCGGGCCTCGACGTCACGAACCCGTTCCCGGCGGTCGGAGGAGGCGACGAGGAGCCCGACGAGACGGTCCGCCGCCTCGCCCCGGACGCGTTCCGGGCCCGCCAGTTCCGCGCCGTCCGCCGCCGCGACTACGAGGCCGCAGCCGAGACGCTTCCGTGGGTCCGCAGCGCGGGGACCACCTTCCGGTGGACGGGCAGCTGGCTCACCGTCTTCACGACCGCCGACCCTCAGGCGAGCGAGCACATCCCGCCGGACCGCCACGCCCTGCTCGTCCGGCTGCTGAACCGCTACCGGTTGGCCGGCTACGAGTCCTACGTCCCCTCTCCGCGGTTCGTCGCCGTCGACCTGGAGATCGAGCTGTGCGCCCGCCCGGACGCCTTCCGGTCGGACGTCAAGCTCACCCTCCTGGCCACCCTCGGCACGGGCGTGCTGTCCGACGGCGGCCTCGGCTTCTTCCACCCCGACCGGTTCACGTTCGGCACCCCGCTGGAGCGCAGCGCCCTGGCCGCGGCCGTGCAGGGGTCGTTCGGAGTGGCCGGGGTGCTGGCCATCAGGTACCGCCGGCGGGGGCTGACCTCGACCTACGAGGACATGCCCGAGACCGTGGTCGTCGGGCCCGACCAGATCCTGCAGGTCGACAACGACCCCAACCGGCCGGGAGCAGGGTCGATCCGCCTGCTCGTGAAGTGCGGGAAGTGAGCGAGCACCGAAGTGGAGCGGAGGAACGAGGCACGGAGGAACGCGGCCCGGAAGGCGGCGGGGCGTGACCGAGACCGTCTGCCCGTGCGACGTGTTCGTCCATCCCCGGCTCCCCCTGAACCCGCCTGGGCGGTCCTCGATCTCCTACCGGGCGGGTGAGTTCGCCTCCTTCCGCCACGCCCTGTTGCTGGCCCGGCCCGGCGAGAGACAGCTGACCCGTTGGCGACCCAGCCCCAACCGGGAGCTTCCGGTCCACGACCTGGCGCTGCAGATGGTCGAGTGGTGGGCCTACGTGGCCGACGTCCTCACCTTCTACAACGAACGAATCGCCAACCAGGCGTACCTCCGTACTGCCGACCTGCCCGAGAGCGTGAGCCGCCTCATCCGGCTGCTGGGCTACCGGCCCCGCCCGGGGATCGGCGCGACGGGCGTCGTCGCCGCCCTGCTCGGCGCCGCCGGCCCAGGGACCGGCACGGTCACGCTGCCCGAGAACTTCCAGATCCAGAGCAAGCCGGGGCCCGGGCGGCGACCGCAGATCTTCGAGGTCGACACCGGCACCGTCGTCGGGCGGCCCGAGGTCGTCGCCGTCGACCCGCCGCCCGACCCGGCCCTCGTCACCGTCGTCGCGGGCGACGAGACGGTGCTGCTGTCGGGTGCAGCCTCGAACCTGGAGGCGGGCGACCGCGTCCTCGTCCTGCCCGCCGGCTGGACCGGGTCGGGGGCGTTGACGCTGGCCACGGTCAAGTCGGTCACCGAGGAGCGCTTGCCTCGAGGCGCGCCGGCGACCCGGGTCGCGTTCTCCTCCCCGCTCGGGTTGGGCGGGGCGCAGGCCGCCGGCTACCGCGTGCTGCGGTCTACTCTGACCGCCCGATTGTGGCCCTACGCGGCCAACGCCGCCGTGGTCGTCACCTCGGCGAGCGCCCACCTCGACTCGGTGCACCGGCTGCTCGCGCCCGGCGACCCCGTCGTCCTCGAGGTGCCCGGAGGGGCCGCCGAGGAGCGGCGGCTGCTCAGGGTGGGAGCGACCAGCGAGCTGGTGTGGTTCGCCAACGGCAACCCGGCCGATCCGGCCACACCGCGGACGTCCCCGCCGCTCGACGCCAAGGAGACGCTCATCGGCATCCCCCACACCGTCGTGGGCTTCGCCGACCCGCTCCCCGGCGCCGACGTCAGCGCCCTCGGCGCGGTCAAGTCGAGCCTGGTGGCTGCCTTCGGGTGGCAGGAGGTCGGCCGGCCCATCCCCCGCCCGGCCCGCTCGATGGCCGTCGGCGACGCCCCCCTCGTGCTCACCGCCGTCGACGGCGCCGCTCTCCCGCCCATGGGAGCCGGCGTGCCCGTGCTGGTCGAGGACGGGAGCGGCGCGGGCGTCCGGGGACTGGCCGCGGCCGGGACGGCCCCCGGTTCGGTCTCGGTGAGGGCCGCCACCCCCGCCACGACGCTGCACCCGCCCCTCCGGGCCCTCTTCGGGGTGGTGGGCGTCTCCCGGGGGGAGACCGTCCCGTTCGAGGTGCTCGGCAGCGGCGACGCCACCAAAGCCGTCCAGGTCTACACCCTCAAGCAGTCGCCGCTCACCTACCTGCCCGATCCCGACCCGTCGTCGTCCTCGCCGTACCGCAGCACGCTGGAGGTGTTCGTGGACGGGGTTCGCTGGACGGAGGTCCCCAGCTTCTACGACCGGGGCCCCGGGGATCGCGTCTTCGTGACGCGCGAGATCGAGGACGGGCACACCCAGGTGGTGAGCGGCGACGGCGTGCACGGGGCCCGGTTCCCATCGGGCTCCAACAACGTCACCGCGGCGTACCGGCACGGCAGCGGCGCCGTCTCGCCCGGCCCCGGCGGCCTCAGTGTGATCGTGAGGCCCCGGCCCGGGCTGAAGGCCATCCGCAACCCCGTCGCCGTCGGCGGCGGGTCCGACCCCGACCCGCCCGACCAGATCCGGCGTTACGCGCCGAAGTCGGTGCTCACCTTCGGCCGGGCCGTCTCGGCCGACGACTACGAGACCATCGCCGTCCAGGCCCCCGGCGTGGCCCGGGCCCGCTCCTACTGGGGGTGGGACGGGGGGCAGCAGCGTGCGGTGGTCACCGTCTTCGTCGGCGACGACGATGCCGCGGTCAGCTCCGCCGAGGTCGCCTTGGCCGCGGCCGACGACCCCAACCGGCCGGTCGTCGTCCGCCTGGCCACGCCCGTGACCGCCGGCCTGTTCCTCGCCTTCCGGTCGGACGGCTCCCGGCCGCGCGCCGCTCTGACGGCCGAGGTGCGAGCCGCGCTCTCGGCGCCGAGCGGGTTGTTCGGCGGCGAGGCGACTCGCATCGGCCACGGCGTCTACGAGAGCGAGGTCGACGGTGCCTGCCTGGCGGTGCCCGGCGTGGTGGCCGTCCACCGCCTCGTCTTCTTCGTCGACCGCGGGACGGGGTTCCAGCTCGAACCGGGGCCCCGGTTCGATCCCGGCGTCGGCGCCTTCTTCACCCTCTCACCCCAGCTGCTGTTCGTGTTCCAGGAGGGAGGCTGACGTTGGCCGGCGACCACGACCACTACGAGGCGTACTACGCCGACCGGCTCTGGGCCCTGGTCCCCGCCGTGTACCGGGAAGAGGACGCCGGCCCGGACGGGACCACCGGCCCCTTGCGGGAGCTGGTGGACCGCGTCGGCGCCCAGGTGGCCGTCGTCCGGCGCAGCGTCGACCGGCTGTGGGAGGACCAGTCGATCGAGACGTGCGACGACTGGGTCGTCCCGTACATCGGCGACCTGCTCGCCACCAACCTGGTCGCCGCCCTCGACGGCCGGGGCCAGCGCATCGACGTGGCCAGGACGATCTACTACCGGCGCCGCAAGGGGACGCTGGGGATCCTGGAGGAGATCGCCTCCGACATCACGGGGTGGCACGCACGCGTCGTCGAGTTCTTCCGCACGATGGAGCGGAACCGGCACTGCCTCGACCCGGCGATCGGCCGTCCCGCCGACACCGCCGAGCCCGCCGCCCACCGCGACCTCCAAGCCGCGCAAGGGCTCGTCGGGCGGCGGACGTCGACCCCGCTCGGCGGGTACGCCGACCTGCGCGACGCGTACGGCTCCAGCCGGGCCCACTCGGCGTTCGACGAGTACTCCCACACCGCCGACCTCCGGGCCCCCCGGGGCCGGTCGGGGTGGCACAACATCCCCCGGCTCGGCGTCTTCCTGTGGCGCCTGCGCAGCTTCGCCGTCGTACTCGGGACGCCGGTCCCGGTCGCCGGCTGTCCCGGTCACTTCACCTTCGACCCGACCGGGCGCCTCGTCCCCCTCTTCGCCAAAGGGGGGCACCGCTTCGGCGACGACTGGGTCTCGCCGGAGGAGTGGCAGCTGCCCACCCCGATCGACCGGCGACTCCTGGACGCAGAGCGGGACCGCCTGTACCCGGCGTCGATCGAGGCCCTGCACCTCCAAGGCACCTTCTTCGACGGCGTGCCGTCGAGCATGGTGACCCTGCACCCGGAGCTGGGACGCTTCTCCGTCGGGCCCCCGCTGGCCGGCGACACCTTCCGGGTGGACTACCACTACGGCTTCTCGGCCGCCATCGGTGCCGGGCCCTACGACCGGCGGGTGGCACGGCGCAGCGTCGAGCCGCCGCCCTCGCCGGTGACGACGGTCTCCGGCGGGGGCAACGTGCTCGCTGCCGCGGTCACGGGCCTCACCACCGGCACGGTGGTCGTCGGCGACTCGGCCACGTACGACGCGGTCGCCGATGTCGGCACCGCGGCCGCCGGCATCCAGCATGTCCGCGTCGCGGCCGGCAACCGGGAGCGGCCGGTCGTCCGCCTGGCCGGCCCCGCGGCCTGGGCGTTCACCGGCGAGGACGGGTCCCGCCTCGATCTCACGGGCCTGCTGGTGAGCGGGGCCGATGTCGTCCTGCGGGGTCGCTTCGACACCGTCCGGATCTCCTCCTGCACCTTCGACCCCGGTGGCTCGGGCCTCGACCACCTTCCCCCTGCCGTCCTGGCCACCGCGGTCGACGGACGCGCCCTGGCGCCGACCAGGCTGTGGGTAGAGGCCCAGGTCCGGCGGCTGGAGGTCGCCGACTCCATCCTCGGTCCCGTCCGCACCCGAGCCGGCGGCGACGTCGGCGAGCTCGTGGTCCGCGACAGCATCATGCAGGCCGTTCGAACCACCGACCAGGGGTCCGGCCAGCCTCCCGACACGGTGCTCGACCTGGCCAGCGGCGGTGTCGTCCTCGACCGGTGCACCGTGCTCGGTCCGGGCCGGGTGCACCGCCTCGACGCCAGCGAGTGCGTCCTCGACGACGTTCTGGCGGTCGAGGACCGCCAGAACGGCTGCGTCCGCTTCACGGCCTGGGCCACGGGCAGCACCCTGCCCCGCCGGTACGAGTCGGTGGAGGTCGCACCCGGAGCGTCGCTCTTCACCAGCCGGGTCTACGGCCACCCCGGCTTCTGCCAGCTGCTGGGTCACGTGGACCGGCGGATCGTCGCCGGCAAGACCGGCGCGTCGATCGCCGAAGGCGGCCCCCTGGGGTCCGAGATGGGTGCCTTCGCCCGCGAGCTGGGACCGGTCCGCCAGCGCAGCATCCGCATCAAGTACCAGGAGTTCATGCCGCTCGGCCTCGACCCTGCCGTCGTGAACGTGACGTGAGGAAGGAGCGGCATGGGCAGTGACCGAGCTCGCGTGTCCTACGACAAGACCCGGCAGTACCGCGCCGTGGTGGCGCAGCAGGGGCGGGTGGCGTTGGAGGCCGACACCAACGAGGGATGGACGATCGGCGCCGAGGAGGCCCGCGAGGAGGCCCTCGACTTCGTCGGACCGGTGGGGACACCCGACGACGGCTACGCCCTGTCCCCTACCGGCGGCGGGACGTACGACTTCGTCATAGGGCCCGGGACCATGTATGTCGGCGGCGTCCGGACGTCCCTCGCCGACTTTGTGAAGTACAGCGCCCAGGACGAATGGCTCGACCGCGACGGCGACCCCGACTGGGTGCCCGTCTCCCCGCCGGCCGATCACGGGAGCGCCAGCGAGCTGATCTACGAGGAGCTGCGCGAGGTCGAGGTGAGCGCCACCGAGGACCACGCCCTGCGCGAGGTGGCCCTCGGCGGTCCCGACACCTCCCAGCGGAGCCGGCTCGTCCAACGGACGAAGCGATTCGCCACCGACGCCCGTACCTGCAGTGCAGCCCTGGACGACCTCGCCGCCCACTGGCTCCAGCGCGGCCTGCAGTTCGACCCGGGCACCATGCGGCTGCGGTCCTCGGCCACACTGAAGGCGTCGTACCCACCGGTGCCCGCCCCCGCCGACCCCTGCGAGCCCGACGCCCAGAACGGCTACCTGGGCGCCGACAACCAGCTCATCCGCGTGCAGATCGCGTCGTGGGACGAGGCCAACCACCGAGGGACACTGCTGTGGGGCTTCGACGGCGCATCCTTCCTCTACCGGGTGACGGTGGTGAACCCCAACCTCGTCCGCCTTCTGTCGAGGCCACCCGACGACGCCCACCAGCCCCGGCCCAACCAGGCGGTCGAGGTCCTGCGGACGGCGGCCCGGCTCAGCCCCGCCGAGCCCGGCAACGTGGTGGCGTCGCCAACCGGAGCGGTCTTCACCCTCACCGGCGCCTACGTCCCGGACACCCAGCAGGTCGCCCTCCCGGGGGGAGGCCTGCCGGCCGCCTACCTCGACGGGGCCAAGACGCCCGCGGTCTTCCTGCGGGTCTGGGAACAGGCACTGCCCTTCACCCGGGGGACGGCCGTCCCCCTCGGCGGGACCGGGCTGCGGGTCACGCTCGACATCACGGGGGCCGGGACCTTCAGCCCGGGCGACTACTGGCTGGTGGCGGTACGGCCCAGCACGCCCGAGCTGGTCTACCCCCACCGGTTCCTGGACGTCCCTCAGCCCCCTGACGGCCCCCGGCTGTGGGCCTTCCCGCTGGGCGTCGTCGATTTCGTGCCTCGACCAACCGGCACCGACAAGGTGGTAATGACCGTCCTCGAGGACTGTCGGAACCGCTTCGAGGGGTTGGTGGAGCTGACCCGACGACGCGACACGGGATGTTGCGACGTCGTGGTGCGCGCCGAGGACCTCGACGACACCAGGACACTGCAGACCGTCCTCGACCGGTTCGCCGACCGAGAGGCGGTGACGATCTGCCTCAAACCCGGGCGCTACGAGCTCCGGGCGCCGCTGAAACTCGGCCCCGAGCACTCCAACTTCACGATCGAGGCCTGCCACGACGGCGCCGTCCTGGCTGCCGCCCCGGGCACGGCCGACCGTTTCGGGGAGGGCCTGGTGGTGCTCAACCGGGCCAACAACGTGACGCTCAGGGGCCTGCGGTTCCTCCTGCCCCAGGTCCGGCTTCGAGCCGCCGACCATCTGACCACGGCTGCGGGGATGCGGCGGGCCGCGGGCGACCAGTTCGCCAACTTCAACATCTCGATCGGGATCCGGCCCGTCCATTGCGCCGTCCTGACCGTCGAGAGCTGCCTGTTCCGCTTCTCGGTCGAGCCCGAACGTGACTGCTTCTCGGCCGGGATCTTCGCCGCCAGCGAGTGCTGGGGCCACGTCGTCCGCAACAACCGCTTCATCCGGGACGAGGACGCCCTCCGTGTCGACGAGTCGCCGGTTCGCCTGCTGTACGGCTACCTCCTCACGTCCTCCCTGTTCAGGACGGCCAGGCAGGACTACGTGGAACCCTGTCTGCTCCAGGACGCATCCTTCCAGGACAATCGGTTCGAGGGGCTGGCGGGGGCGGTGCTGGTGCAAGGCGAGCTCGGGCTCATCGAGCTCGAGAGCAACACGGTTCGCGACTGCATCAACGGGTTCGTGTTCCTGACCGACGCGGCGGCCGCCGCGCCGGTGATCACTCGCAGCGTCGTCGTCCTCGCCCACCAACAGGACGAGGCCAAGGAGCTGCAGTCGGGGATCGTCAGCCCGCTGCAGTCCCCGGTGGCCAAGCTGGGGACCCAGCTGGCCCGCGCGTACACCCTCCCCGCGGACTACACCAAGGCCGGCATCGCCGTCGACGACGAGGTGGGGGCCAAGGCCGAGGAAGCGGTCCTGGCCGCCTACCAGCACTTCTTCGACAGCACGCTGTCGGCCGGCCCGCCGAGGGCGGCGACGGACGAGGCGGCCGCCGGCGGCAAGAAGCTGGGGCCGGCATCGGGTCCGCCCGAGTACGACTGCCTGTACAGGAGCCGGGCCATGGCCAAGAACGAGTCCCTGGACTCCCGGCTGGTACGCGCCAGCCGGGTGGTCTTCGGCGGGTTCAGACGCCACGGCCTCCGACTGTCCCTCCGGGTCACCGGGAACGACGTCGCTTCGCTCCTCGAGGACGGCGAGTCGGGGTCGAGCCTGCTGGTCTACGGCGAGCGGGGCCAGCCCGGCAACCTGACCATGGTCGGCGGCCGGTTCCGCAATCGCTCGCCGCACTCGGTCACGGTCGGCGCCTTTCTGGTCGACACCTGTGCGGTGGCCGGCAACGTCGTGGTGAACGAGACGGGCGTCAGCATCTTCCTCCTCCCGGGCTCGGGTGGAATCGCCGCCCGAGGCAAGGAGACCGTTGCCGTGACCGGCAACGTCTTCGAGGGACGGACCCAGCTGCCGCCGCGTCCCGGCGCCCTTCCTCCTCCCATGAACCAGTGGAACTCCTACAACGCCGTCGTCTGAGCAGTGATGTTCGCCGTCGACTCCCCGCCGGTGAGGTGCGCCAGTGATTGCTCCCGCAGTGCATAGACGGGTGCCGCCGTGCTGAGTGCGCCGACGACCGAGTCGTCCGCCCGGGCCAGCGCCCCTCGGGCGGCTGCGCCTCGCTCCGTCCCCGCCCGCGCCCGTCCCGTCCTCCGGGCCAGCGCCGTCCCCACCGGTGCTCACCTCCTGCAGCGGGCGTGCTCGACGAAGGGGCCCGTCGACGCGGCCCACGAATGCGCCGAGTGCCGCGCCGGCCGGGCCTCTCGGGCCGGCGGCCGGGCCGGGCCGCCGGTGGTGGCCCCCTCTCGGGCCCCCATCGCCGTGCAGCGAGCCTGTGCCTGCGGGCCGGGTGCCGGAGGCAGTTGTGACGGCTGTGCCCAGGAGGTGTCGCCGTTGAGGCGGCGGGCTGTCGACGGCCATGCCATCGGCGCACCGGCCGCCCCCCCAGTGGCCGCGGCCGCCCTCCGCGCGGGCGGCGTTCCCCTCGACGGCTCGACCCGGGCGTCGCTCGAACCCCGCTTCGGCCGAGACCTCGGTGCCGTCCGGGTGCACTCGGACTCGGTCGCCGCCGCCGGGGCGGCCGCTGTCGGTGCTCGGGCCTACACCGTCGGGGCCCACATCGTCTTCGGAGCCGGCCAGTACGCCCCAGCCACCGCCGAAGGCCGCCGGCTGCTGGCCCACGAGCTCACCCACGTGCTCCAGCAGGGCCCGGTGGCGGCTCCGGGCGGGTCGTCGCTCGAGGTCGGCGCGGCCGACAGCCCCTTCGAGCGGGAGGCCGACCGGGTGGCGGATGCCGTGGTGCGCGGGCTCGACCTCCCTGTCGTCGTCCCGGGCGGCCCGCCCGCGCTACGGAGAGCGTGCGGGGAGGCTGCCATCGGGCCGCCGCCTCCCGGGTGCAACCTCACCTTCGCCACCCCCAGCGGCGCACGGTTCCTCTTCAACCGCGCGTGCGACGACTGGGCGCCGGGGCAGCAGGCCGCGTTCGAGAGCGCGGTCGACGCGGTGGTTCCCGGAGCCACCGTCAACCTCTTCGGGATCGCCAGCACCGACGGGCCGGTCGGGTTCAACCTCAGCCTTTCGTGCGCCCGGCTGGCGGAGGCCCGCGCCATCGTCGTCGCCAAGGGCAAGAGTGGTCAGCTGCGGAGGAGCGAGGCCGTCGGCCCGCAGGGGTTGGCCGGGGACGTCACATTCCGGGCCGTGGCCATGGAGGTCATCGGGCCGGCGCCCCCGCCTCCGCCGGCGGCGACCACGACCCGGACCTTCGAGGTCGTCGTGAAGAGCTTCATCCGCACCATCGGCACGACCGCGGGCGCGATGTTCTGCCCGACCTTCCTCGGCGACCCGTTCGTCGGTCCTACCGCTCGGCTGCAGGGCTTGGCCGTGGCGACCGACCTCATGTTCAGCGAGACCGCTCCGACCGCGGCCAAGGACACGCACTACAGGCTGTTCTCCCGGCGGACGTTCACGTTGACGTGCCGCCACGGCGTCCCGGTCTCGGCCCGGGCCTCGGCCCTGGACACCGACGTGGGCCTCGAGGGCCCGTTGGTGCCGCCGCCGCTGATCATCTTCACCGACACCGTCACACCGACACCGACCGGCGGGCTGCACTTCTCCTGGTCGGGGGAGGGCCGGCCCCATCTGGCCGCCGAGCCCGCGTTCCAGAGCATCTGTCCCCGGCTCTCGGTCTTCATCTGGCACCACATCGAGGGCGACGTGGATTGCGGAGGCGTTCGCATCACCGCCTTCAGCGGGAGCCGCTTCCCGAGCCGCCGGGCCTACGTCGACGGGGTGGTGACGCGCGACGTCCATCAGGGGACGTTCAACCGGCTCTGGGAATCGGCCCCGGGCGCACCGACCCGGGTCCGCTGACCCCTGCTCGTCTACCCCGGACGGCGCACCGGAGCGTCACCCCCGGCGGGAGGCTACCGCCCGGCGCGCCGCTGCCAGCGGGTGGCCTTCAGCATCTTCTTGTGCTTCTTCTTCCGCATCCGCTTGCGGCGCTTCTTGATGAGCGATCCCATGAGCGGCGACAGGCTAGCGGGTGGCGCCGCGCCGCGGACAGCCGGGAACGAGGGCACCGCGCCCATGGCGAACCGGCGGGCACCTTCAGATGCCCGCCGCCGGGTAGGTTCGAAGTCAGCGCTCGGGAGTCGTCCAACGGCAGGACATCTGGTTTTGGTCCAGAGAATGGGGGTTCGAGTCCTCCCTCCCGAGCCAACCCTCCCCCTCCTCGTCGGCCGGGCGCGGTAGAAAAGGTGGATGCGTCTTCGTCCGCTGTCGGCGGTGGTCATGGCGGCCGGAGAGGGCACGCGGATGCGGTCGGCGCTGCCCAAGCCCCTGCACCCCCTGTGCGGGCGTCCCATGCTGCTGCACGTCCTCGACGCCCTGAGCGAGCTGCTCGTGGACCGGGCGGTGGTCGTGGTCGGCCACGGTGCCGAGCGGGTCACCAAGACGCTGCAGGAGTACGGACCGCCCGACCTGGTGATCGACTTCGTCGACCAGCACGTCCAGCGGGGGACGGGCGACGCCGCCTCGGTGGCGCTCACCGTCTTCCCCGACGACGACAGCGACGACGAGGACATCGTGGTCCTCCCCGGCGACACACCCCTCGTGCGCCCGTCCACCCTGGGCACGCTGGTCCACGCCCACCGCGAGGCCAACGCCGCGGCGACCCTGCTCACCGCCCGCCTGCCGGACACCTCGGGGATGGGGCGGATCGTGCGAACCAAGGACGGCCGGGTCAGCCGGATCGTGGAGGAGCTCGACGCCACCGAGGCCGAGCTCGACATCGACGAGGTCGGCACCTCCATCTACTGCTTCCGGCGGAGCCTCCTGGCCCCCGCCCTGCGCCGGCTGTCCCCCGAGAACGCCCAGGGCGAGTACTACCTCACCGACGTGGTGGGCGTCCTCCACGACGCCGGCCACAAGGTCGTCGCCGTGGAGAGCGAGGACCCGGCCGAGGCGGTGGGGGTGAACGACCGGGCCCAGCTCGCCGCGGCCGAGGCCGAGCTGCGCCGGCGCATCAACCACCGGTGGATGCAGGCGGGGGTCACCATGGTCGACCCCGAACGGACCTACGTCGACGCGTCCGTCCGGCTGGCGGCCGACGTCACCCTCTTCCCGGGCACCATACTCCAGGGCCGCACGGTCATCGGCGAGGGCGCCCGCCTGGGCCCGCACGTCCGCCTCGTCGACTGCGCGGTGGGCGAGGGGGCCAACGTGGAGCAGTCCGTGGGCTACGACGCGGTCGTGGGCCAGTCGGCGATCGTCGGCCCCTTCGCCGTGCTCCAGCCGGGCAGCCATATCCCCACCGGCTCGACCACCGGCTCGTTCTACACTGCTACCTCCGGCGACGAAGAGAGCGTGTAGCAGCCGACCATGGAGCTGGTAACCCGGAAACGACTCGAGCTGTTCACCGGTCGTTCCAACCCGGACCTGGCCGCCGACATCGCCGCCGCCCTCGGCGTGGAGCTGGGCGAGAGCAACCTATCGCAGTTCGCCAACGGCGAGATGTACTGCCGGTTCGGCGAGTCCATCCGGGGGGCCGACGTCTTCATCGTCCAGAGCCACAGCAGCCCGGTGAACGAGCAGATCATGGAGCAGCTGATCATGGTCGACGCGGCCAAGCGGGCCTCGGCCAAGCGGATCACCGCCGTCTGCCCCTACTACGGCTATGCCCGCCAGGACCGCAAGGCGTCGGAGCGCGAGCCGATCACGGCCAAGCTGTTGGCCGACATGCTGACCGTGGCCGGCGCCGACCGGATGGTCAGCGTCGACCTCCACTCGGGCCAGATCCAGGGCTTCTTCGACGTCCCGGTCGACCACCTGACCGCCATGCCCGTGCTGACCGACTGGGTCTCCGCCAACCTGGGCAGCGACGTGGTGGTCGTCTCCCCCGACGCCGGCCGCTTCAAGGTGGCCGAGCGCTTCGCCCAGATGCTGCACTCCGACGTGGGCTCGGTGGCCAAGCGCCGGCTGCGGGGGACGGCCAACCAGGTCGAGGCCCTCGACGTCATGGGCGAGGTGGAAGGCCGGATCTGCGTCCTGGTCGACGACATGATCGACACGGCCGGCACGGTCTGCGCCGCGGCCGAGCAGCTGGTGGCCCACGGGGCCACCGACGTGTACGCCATGGCCACCCACGCCGTCCTCTCGGATCCGGCCCTGGACCGCCTCAAGAACTCGGTGATCTCCAAGGTGGTGATCACCGACACCCTGCCCCTCTCGGAGGACCGGCGCATCGACAAGATCGAGATCCTCTCGGTGGCCAGCATCATCGCCGACGCCCTGCGCGCCGTGTTCGAGGACCGGTCGGTGTCGGAGATCTTCGGCGGGGCCAACCAGGCCTGACTTTCGAAAGCCCCTAGACTGGTCCGCCATGGATGAGGTCTCTCTGGTCGCGGACGTCGGGCGGGTCAAGGGCAGCGCCGAGGCGCGCCGCCTCCGCCGGGCCGGCAAGGTGCCCGCCGTGCTGTACGGGCACGGCATCGAGCCGCTCCCCCTCGCCGTCGGCCAGCGCGACCTGCGGGCCGCCCTGACCTCCGACGCCGGGCTCAACGCGCTGATCACCCTCGACGTCGGGGGCGAACGCCACCTGGCCATGGCCCGCCAGCTCCAGCGCCACCCCGTCCGCCGCACCGTCGACCACGTGGACTTCGTCATCGTCCGCCGCGACGAGATCGTGACCGTCGAGGTCCCCGTCCACCTGGTGGGTGAGGCCCAGGAGGTCGAGCGGGCCGACGGACTGGTCGAGCAGCAGATGTTCGCCCTGAACGTGCAGGCCAGGCCGGGCGACATCCCCAACGCCATCGAGGTCGACATCTCGGGCCTCGCCATCGGCGAGAGCATCCGGGTCGCCGACCTCAAGCTGCCGGCCGGCGCCACCACCGACCTGGACCCGGACGAGCCGGTGGTCGTGGCCCAGGCGTCGAGCGTGGCTGCGGAGGTCGAGGAGGACGAGGCGGCGGCCGAGGCTGTCGCCACCGGGGAGGAGCCGGCGGCCTCCGCCGAGGAGTCGGGCGGCAGCGGCGGCGGCGAGGGCTGAGAAGGCCAGGCCCTGCAGCGCGAACGCACGGGCGAAGCGGCCCACCTGCTGGTCGTCGGCCTCGGCAACCCGGGCGACGAGTACGAGGGGACGCGCCACAACCTCGGCGCCGACGTGGTCGGCGTCCTCGCCGCCCGCCACGACGCCCCGCTGCGCCGGGGCAAGGAGCGGGCCCTGGTCGGCGAGGCCCGCATCAACGGCAAGCTCCTGGCCCTCGCCTTTCCCCAGACGTTCGTCAACCTCTCGGGTGAGGCCGCGGCCCGGCTCGTCCGCCGCTACGGCGTGGAGAAGGACCTCAGCCGGGTGGTCGTGGTCCACGACGAGCTCGACCTGCCCCCGGGCAAGGTGAAGATCAAGGAGGGAGGGGGGACGGCCGGCCACAACGGGCTGGAGTCCATCCGGGCCCACCTGCACTCGGGCGCCTTCATACGGGTCCGCATCGGCGTGGGCAAGCCCCCCGGTCGACAGGAGGGCGCCGACTTCGTCCTCAAGAAGCTCCGCAAGGCCGAGCAGCTGGAGTTCGACGTGGCCGTGGTCGAGGCGGCCGAGGCGGTGGAGACGATCTTCTCCGAGGGCATCGCCGTGGCCATGAACCGCTTCAACTAGCCGGCCCGCCGAACTGGTGGCGGATCTGGCCGCCACGGCGACCGGATCCGTCACCGGTTCGGGCGCTACCCCCCTTGACCTGGCCCCTGGGGCCGCCCTTTACGGTCCATGCATGACCGTGACCGAGAACCAGACGAACACCTGCGGCTGCGGCTGCTCGACCATGACCGACGTGACCCAGGCCCGGGAGGCCTGTGGCTGCGGATGCGAGTGCTGCGGCGACGACAAGCCGAAGACCCGTGAGCAGGAGATCGCCGAGCTCCTCACCCTGCGCCAGTCGGTCGACCGGCGACTCACCGAGCTCGGCAAGTAGCGCGAGGCGAGGGCGGCCGACGCTTCGGCCGCCCCGCCCTTGGGTAACGTCCGTCGGCAATGGCCGACGCCAGACGACGCCGATGGCTCCTGCCCATCGCCGGGCTGGCCCTGCTGTGGTTGGTCCTGGCCGGCTTCTCCCTGCTGTCGGCCAACCGGGAGATCCGCAAGGGGCTCGAAGTCGCCGAGGCGGCTCGAGACCGGGCCGACGCTTCCGCCGTCGTAGAAGGCCGGCTCCTGCCGGACCTGCGCCGGGCCCGCTCCCATTTCGGGCGCGCCCACGACCGGGTCGGCGGCCCACTGCTGGCGCCGGCCCGGCTCCTGCCGTTCGTCGGGCGCCAGCTGTCGTCGGTGAACGCCTTGTCCCGCGCCGCCACCACGGTGGCCGACGTGGCCATCGAAGGCGTCACTCATGCCCACCCGGTCCTCGCCGAGACCGGTCGCACCAACCTGGCCCGAGCGACGAGCGCCCGGCGGCTCGGGGAGCTCGCCGAACGCGCCGACAGCCGGCTGGGGGAGCTGCGGCTCGGACCTCGCGTCGGGCTGCTGGCCCCGCTGGCCCGGGCCCGCAACCGCCTTGGAGACCAGGTTGCCGAGTTGCGCGACGCGCTCGGCAAGGGAGCGAAGGGCAGCGCGGCGGTGGCCGACCTCCTCGAGGGGCCCCGTCGGTACCTCGTCTTCGCCGCCAACAACGCCGAGATGCGCGCCGGCTCCGGCATGCTCCTGTCCGCAGGCGAGCTGGAGACGGGGCCGCAAGGGATTCGGCTCGGCGAGATGCGGTCGGTGACCGACATCCCGGTTCCAGCGGGCCAGGTGCCGCTCACCGGCGACCTGGCCGGGCGATGGGGGTGGTTGGAGCCGAACGTCGAGTGGCGCAACCTGATGATGTCGCCCCGCTTCGACGCCGCCGCCCCGCTCGCCGCCCAGATGTGGGTGGCCGCCGGCCACCGCCCGGTGGACGGTGTGATGGTGCTCGACCCCGTCGCCCTCGCCGGGCTCCTGCAGGCCACCGGCCCGGTGGAGGTCGACGGCCGCTCGTTCGACGCCGACAACATCGTGGAAGAGCTTCTCCACGGCCAGTACCTCCGCTTCCCGAGCGCGGAGGAGAAGCCGGAGCGGCGGGAGGGCCTGGGCAGGATCGCCGGCGCGCTCTTCGACTCCTTGGACGCCGGCGACTGGTCGCTGACCGGCCTGGTCAGTGGCGTCGCCGATGCCGCCGGCGGCCGACACCTCCTCCTGTGGGCCGCCAACCCGTCGGAGCAGGCCGCCTGGCAGGCGCTGGGGGTCGACGGCGCCCTGACGGAGGACTCCCTGCTCGTCTCCGTCCTGAGCAGAGGCGGCAACAAGCTCGACCCCTTCCTGCGCCTCGACGCCGACATCTCGGTGTCGCACGTCGAAGACGGGACCGAGGTGCTGCTGAGGTTGCACCTGAGGAACACCGTTCCCGTCGGAGAGCCGCAGTACGTCGCCGGCCCCCATGCCCGAAGCGGCGTGGGAGAGGGTGTCTACGTCGGGATCGTCGCTGTCAACGTGCCGGGAGCGGCCCACGACGGCCGCTTCGAGGGCGTCGACCAGCTGGCGGTGCAGGGAGACGACGGGCCCACGCGCGTGCTCGGGTTCCAAGTCGAGCTGCCTCGCGACGGTCACCGTACGGTGGTCGCCCGGTTCCGGCTGCCGGCGGGGGCGGGAGTGATGCGGGTCGAGCCTTCGGCTCGGGTCCCGGCCACGACGTGGCGCAGCGGCCCCACGACCTGGAGCGACACTCGGACGAAGCTCTTGACGTGGACCGCGTGAAATGTGGGAAACTTGCGCAGCTTGCGCTGGGGTAGAGCCAGTTGCCCACGCGCTGGGATAGTCGGCCGGGACGCGTGGCGACCTCGGCCGAGGACTGGGGAGTCATGAGTGGATTGATCCGGCGATCGTTGGTGGCGAGTGCCGTCTTCGTCGCGTTTCTCGGCCTTGCTGCCGGTCCCGCCGCCGCACAGGTCGGCCCGGACGGCGAGCGGCTCTACACCGGGGTCAACCCGCCGGCACAGGGCAGTGTGCTGGCCCCGCGAGGCGTACCGGCCGTTCCCGGTCCGGGGACGGCGCTGGGCGTCGTCGCCACGCCGACCGCGGGCCAGGTGGCGACGATGGGCGTCCAGGGGCAGGTCCTGCCCCTCCAGGTGAGCAGCGGCGCCGTCGCCGGCGCGTCACGGGCCCCGGTTCGAGGCCTCGCCTTCACCGGGGCCGACGTGGCGACGCTCGTCCCGGTCGGGTTCGCCGCGGTGACGCTTGGCGTGGTCTTGACCCGACGGGGCCGTCCCCGTTCGGCGCCGACCTCCTAAGCCAGCGCCAAGCACCGAAACAGGAGCTGGGGAGCGTGGCAACGCAAGGCCTGGTCGCGGTCACCCTGCCGCGGGCGCAACCTCGCAGGCGGCAGGAGAACACGGTCCTCGCCGTCGGGGACGAACGGGTGCACAAGCTGGCCCTGGCCGGTCGTCGAGGAGCCGTCCGCGGCGTGACCGCGTTCGACATCGCCCCCGAGGCCGAGACCGCGGCGGCGTGGCACGAGCTGGTGATCGACGCCGCCTCGGTCCAACGGATCGGCCAGGAGCACCCGGAGGTCCTTCGTCGGGCCGGGCGGATCTGGGTCGTCCCGTCGGAGGATGTCGAGGGCGGGGCCACGCAGAACCCGTTCGATGATCCGCTGCCGGCGGTCGGTCGGGTGGTGAAGCGAGCCCTCGACGTCACGCTGGCTCTCTTGGCGCTGCTGCTGGTGTTGCCGGTCCTGGTCCTCGCCGGGTTGGCGGTGCGGTGTGACAGCCGTGGTCCTGCCCTGTTCCGCCAGGTCCGGATGGGGAAGGACGGTCGGCGGTTCCGGCTCTACAAGCTCCGCACGATGGACAACGGCAACGACGACCGTACCCACCGCGAGTTCGTCGCCCGGCTCATCGCCGGGACGACGAACCCGTGTGGCGGCCTGTACAAGCTGGCCGACGACCCCCGCGTCACCCGAGTGGGGCGAGTCCTGCGTCGGTTCAGCATCGACGAGCTTCCTCAGCTTTGGAACGTCCTGAGGGGCGACATGAGCCTGGTCGGGCCCCGGCCGCCGCTGCCCCAAGAGACCGAGCTGTACACCGCTCGCGCCTGGGGCCGGCTGCGGGTCAAGCCGGGGATGACCGGGCTCTGGCAGGTGAGTGGGCGCTCGCGGCTGGCCTTCGAGGACATGGTGTCGCTCGACGTACGCTACTGGCAGCATTGGAGCCTGTTGTCCGACCTGGTCATCCTCCTGAAGACGCCCCGGACCGTCCTCAGCGGCAGGGACACGGCGTGACGGGCCGTCCACGGTCCCGTCCTCGGGAGCGCGTCTACTGAGCTCCGAGATCGGTGGGCACGACCTCGACCGTCCTCCGGTGACGCCCCCCGTCCCCCTGACCGACCTGAAAGCCGCCCACCAGCCCTTGCGAGAGGAGCTCATGGCTGCGTTCGGGCGCGTCCTCGACAGCGGTCGCTACGTCAGCGGGCTGGAGGTCGACGCCCTGGAGGCGGCGTTGGCCCACCAGGTGGGCGCGGCCCACGCCGTCGCCGTCGGATCGGGCACCGCGGCCCTCACGCTGGCCCTGCTCGGTGCGGGAGTCACACGCGGCGACGAGGTCATACTCCCGGCCAACACCTTCTTCGCCACCGCTGAGGCGGTCGTCGCCGCGGGCGCCGTGCCGGTGGTGGCCGACGTCGACCCCGCCTCCGCGTCGATCGACCCCGCGTCGGCGGCGGCACAGGTGACGGCCCGGACGGCGGCCATCGTTGCCGTCCATCTCTACGGTCACCCGGCCGACGTGGACAGCCTGCGGGCGGTGGCGACGAGGAACGGACTCCTCCTTCTCGAGGACGCGGCCCAGGCGATGGGGGCGTCCTGGGACGGGCGCCCCGTCGGCTCACTCGGCGACGCGGCCGCCTTCAGCTTCTTTCCCACGAAGATCCTGGGCGGGCTGGGCGAGGGCGGCGCAGTGACGACCGACGACTCGCAGCTGGCGAACCGGGTGCGCCTTCTCCGCAGCCATGGGGAGGCGGTGAAGAACGTCCACGAGGTGATGGGTTTCAACGAACGGCTGGATGAGGTACAGGCCGCTTTGCTGATGGTGAAGCTCTCGCACCTCGCCGAGGAGATCGACCAGCGCCACGAGGTCGTGGCCCGCTACCACGACCTCGTCCGTGGCATGGAGGGCGTGGAGATGGTCACCACGGCCCCTCTCGCCCGCTCGGTCCATCACCTGATGGTCGTGAAGGTCCCTGACCGCAACCGCGTCCTGGCCGAGCTTCATGCCATGGGCGTCCAGGCTTCGGTCCACTATCCGCGGCCCATCCACCTCCAGCCGGCATGGCGACGTCTCGGGCTCGACTCCGGCGAGGTCCCCCACGCCGAGGCGCTGGCCAGGTCGGTACTGTCGTTGCCCCTCTACTCCCAGATGTCGCCCGAGCAGGTCGACCGCTGCGTCGACGCCCTGACCCGAGCGGTGGCCGCGTGAAGGTCGCTCTCGTCGGTCTGGGGTACTGGGGGGAGAAGGTCCTCCGGAACCTCGTCGCCCTCATGGGGCCGGACCACCTGCTGGCCGTCGACGAGCGGGGCGACCGCCGGGACGCCGTCCGCGGCGCCTACCCGGGGGTGGCGTGTGCGGCGACGGTCGATGCCGCCCTCGAGGACGACGAGGTGCAGGCCGTCGTCCTCGCCACCCCGGCTGCGACGCACGCCCCCCTCGGGCGCCGGGTGCTCCAGGCCCGCCGGCACCTCCTCGTGGAGAAGCCCCTCGCCACGTCCGTCCCCGATGCCGACGAGCTCGTGCGCCTCGCCGCCGACCGCAGCCTGAAGCTGATGGTCGGCCACACCTTCCTGTTCAGTCCCCGCGTCGACGTCCTGACCGGGGCGGTGAAGAGCGGGCGCGTCGGGAACGTCCATTACGTGACGACGTCCCGCCTCAACCTCGGCCTCTACCAGGACGACATCAACGTGATCTGGGACCTGGCCCCCCACGACTTCTCCATCGTCTTCCACGTGCTGCAGGAGTTCCCGGTCATGGTCCAGACCATGGCCCGCAGCTCCCGCCGTGGAGGCGTGCCAGACGTGGCGTTCATGCACCTGGCCTTCCCGTCCGGCGCCATCGCCTCGACCACCGTCTCCTGGCGCGCGCCGCGGAAGGTCCGCAACACCGTGGTCGTGGGCGACGAGGGGATGATCGTCTACGACGACACGCAGCCCGACGAGCCGATCAAGCTCTACGACCGCGGCGTCGTCGGGCTGGAGTCGTCGAGCTTCGGGGAGCATCAGCTCACCTACCGCTTCGGCGACACCGTCTCCCCTCATGTCGCCGCCGTCGAGCCGCTGTCCGTCCAGCTGCGTCACTTCCTGTCCTGCGTCGAGGACGGAGGAGACTGCATCTCGGACGGGACGTTCGGGCTCGAGGTGGTGAAGGCACTGGAGTGCGCCGACCGGTCGTGGCAGCTGGGCGGGATCCCGGTGGGCATCGGCGCCGCAGCGGTGAAGCGCACGGCGTGAGGGAAGGCGTCGTCGTCCTGGGCCCCGTCGAGGGGTTGGACCACGCTCAGATCCTCGGGCCGTGCGTGCTCGGCCATCCCGCCGGCGAGGATCAGCCCCCTCTGGTCCTCGAACCGGGGGTCCTCATCCGGGCCTTCGCCGTCCTGTACCAGGGGGTCCGCATCGGCGCAGGGTCGAGCATCGGCCACGGCGCCCTCGTCCGGGAGAAGAACGTCATCGGACGGGACTGCTCCATCGGCTCCGGCGCCCACCTCGAGCCCAGCAACGTCATCGGCGACCGGACCCGCGTCCACTCGGGATGCTTCCTCTCCTCGTCGACGTTGGGCCACGACGTCTTCTGTGGGCCCTCCGTCGTGTTCACGGACGACCCCCACCCCCCGTGCCCGCGCTACAGGGACTGCGTC